>JBILAG010000002.1:0-76535 GCA_044354345.1 Ilumatobacteraceae bacterium
GAGCCTTTAGATGTTCAGAAAATCTTTGAATTGACATAATTTTGAATAAGTTAAAACTAGTGCATCACAAATAGCGACGGCAGTCCGCCAGTGTGAATAAAAACAATATTTGAGTCCACGCCAAAATCGCCATTCGCATCTAGCCCGAGAAGCCCTGAAAAACCTTTGGCACTATAAACAGGGTCGAGTACCCATGCACCGCGATGCGCCGCCCAAGTTGTTGCATCTGCAGCGGCCTGTGTCGGTATTGCATAGTCGGCACCCATGTAGCTGGGGTCGATTATCACGTCTGCAATTGTTGCATGCACACTCTCGCCGAGCAAGGCGAGTGTTTCGTTTGCTAATTCAATGACTCGATTTGTGTTTAAAGCAAATCCCTTGGCAACGCCTATGCCGATAATTTTTGGCAAAACTTTTTGTGGATCATTTGCACGGGCGCGAATTAATCCCGCGACAAGTCCAGCATGTGTGCCGCCGCTTGAAGTTGTAAACACAATTGCATCCGCAACAAAATTTTGCAGAAAACATTGCGAAATAATTTCGTCAAATGCAACCGCGTAGCCAATTGCACCAACAGCAGTGCTACCACCAATCGGGATTGAGTGCGGTCGCTGACCATCACGAATCAATTTTTCGGTTAGCTCGGCGCGTGCAAGTTCAAGTTTTGACCAATCACTGGCGTCAAGGCCAGTGTGATGCAGGTGCGCACCGAACATGCTAGAGAGCATTTGATTGCCTTCAAGATTTTTTGGTTTCTCGCCTGATAAAACAAGATGAGTTGGCAGATTAAGTCGGGCGCCTGCGGCTGCAGTCATTCGACAATGATTTGATTGCGCGGCGCCAACTGTGACCAGACAAGTTGCATCGTTGTCGATTGCTTCAGCGCATAGAAATTCAAGTTTGCGGGCTTTATTGCCACCGACGCCAAGACCAGTTAAGTCATCACGCTTGACCCACAAGTTTGCGCCGCTTGGTGACTTTCCGCCTGCTTCAAGCGGTGTTGGCAAAGTTGCGAGTGTGATGCGGGTTATTCTCGGTTGCGCCACGCGACACCTTCTGGCCATCGACCAACTCCACCGTCTTCGAGCAACATTCCGGTCAAAGTGCGTTCAGTGTGATGTGAACGCCACAGCAGCATTTCTTGTGCGAGCGGCAAGATTTTTGCAGGATCATCAATGGTTGTTCGCCAAGTTGGATCTGATTTCAAATCAAAGGCCAACCAGCTGCCATCGCCGAATTGCACATAGGCGCAGTCGTTATTGCGTCGAACGGCTAAATGTTGTCGCTCAAGCCGGCGATCATGCGGCCAATTTTTTGCAGCACCGTTTGGTGAGTCATCTATATATATGTGACGCCAATCAAACTCATATGACGCACCGTTGCGCCAGTACTTAGGAGTTTCGCCGCGCAGAAACGAGCCAAGAGGTAAACCGTCACATTGCAATGGCACCGGGGCGTCAATCGCTTCAGCGATAGTCGGCATTATGTCGACGTTCTCTGTGAATTCGTTTATAACACTGCCATGTGCTTGTGGATTTTTTGGATCTCGAACGATTCCGACGATGTGATAACTGCTCTCAAAAAAACCGAGTTTGTCTATGAGTCCGTGATCTCCGAGTTGGTCGCCGTGATCAGCAGTGATGATTATCAGCGTGTTATCCCACTCACCGCGTTCGCGAAGTTTTTCACAGATTCGACCGACTTGAAAATCAACTTCACCGATCATTCCGTAATATTGCGCGCGCAACTCACGTAGTTCAGATTCTAATTTTGGAGCCGCATTATGTCCAGAATGCATCACTGCTTCGTGAAATGGGTGTCGCGTGGCAGATGCAGTGATCGGTAAATCAACTTCGTCAGGAGAGTATTCTTGAGCCCATTTGCCGGCAGCCGCATATGGCGGATGTGGACGTAAATAACTCAAATGTGAAAACCAAGGTGAGTTCGTCTTTGAATCGCGTTTTTCAAGCCACGCGAAAAATTCATCGGTGAGAAAATTTGAAATACTTAAATCTTCGTGGCGATCTGGTTCGGTGCTCAGAGCACCGTTGTAGTCATCGCCCATGTCGTAGCCGTGCTGTTTTAAGTGCTCAAGCCACGGCGGGTACGGCTCAGAAAGATTTAGGATGCGATCAAAACCAGGCAAGACATGTTGATAACTAGAGAGTCTGTCATCATCGGGCGAAGCCGTTGTTCGCGGGTCAATGCCTTGATCTGTGTAACCAAAAATTACAGGAGAGTAATCGTGACGAGTTGCAAGTCGTGCGACATTGTCGAATCGGTCATCAAGTGGCGTTCCATTTGCGCACACGCGATGATTCATTTGGTACAGACCTGTATACAAACTTGCACGCCCCGGTGAACACGGCGCTGCTTGGCTGTAATGATTTGCGAACCGCACCCCGTTGTGGGCGAGTTCATCTAGATGTGGCGTGCGAACGACTTTGTGTCCTGCGCTTGATAAGCAGTCTCCACGAAACTGATCCAGCGTTATCAATAGTACGTTCGGTTTCATTCTTGGCAGATTACTACTCACTTCTTGGTTTGATGATTAACTCTGGGCTGCTGCAAGTTCGCAAGCAGCGGGCGACTCTTTGATGACACGATTCTTTGCAGCGACCGGCGATTTATTGATGCCACTTCGCCACGCATCCAAAAATCTCCATGGCCAAATTTCTCCTTGCAAGACTTTGTATTCACTTTGCGGACAGATTCGCGAGATACCAAAATGTGTATGACATCTTGTAACGCGAGCATTGCCTGAAGAACCCATTACCCCTATCCATTGACCTGGTTCAACTCGATCGCCGACAGTTACCTTCACTCTTCCAAGATGCGAAAAGAAATATCGCACTCGGTCGTCACCGTGAATTGTGACAGTTAATCCACCGCGAGTACCAGGAACATCAAGTTTTTCATCCCACTTATCTTTAGTCTCAGCGTCAAAGACGATGCCAGAAGTTGGTGCGAGTACGTGTGCATAACAGCCTTCTACATCGGTAGCAGGGTAGTCAATGTGATCTCGCGGATAAGTAACGCGTACTTTCGAAAACGGAAAGACATATTGAAACCCAGACTTAGTGTTTTGCGAGTTGGTGTCACCTGATGACGCAAAGACACTTGAACTTAAAATGACTGAAAACATCACTACGGCAAGAATTAGCCGTTTGAACATTTTCTATTTTTCACTTGTCTTTAGACAAGACCTCAGATGCGCGTTGTACGAGCAACTCTCGTTCGTGACTTGTGAGTGGCCGTGAAGTTCGTACATTTAGTTCAACTCTGTCACCTTCGCCTGCGGCTTCAATATCGTCAACGAATAAAACTGTAGTTAAGCCTTTGGTTCCTGCCAAATCACGCATTGTATTTGAAACCGTATTTGCGCTTGCATTGCTCGGTGAAATAGTCATTTCAAGTCTTGTAGAAACAGGTTCTTGGCTTAAATTGCGCACGCTTGCCATTTGACTATGCGGAATATGAACTGTGCTGACGCCATCGCGCAGGCGAGTCGTGACCATACCAACATGTTCAACAAAGCCATGAATTGGTTTTTGCCATCCAAGTTCGGCTTCAATTTCATCACCTACTCCGTATCGATCTTCAAGAAGTACAGCAAGGCCCGTGAGATAGTCGTTTACTCGGTGCTGACCGCCAACAGCCAACCCGGCTCCTAAAAATCCGGCGCTTGATAAAAAGAATGCAGCGTTTAAATCGAGCACGTTGAATATCGCAATTATTGAAATAATCCACGCTGCAAGACTGATGAAGTGATGCAACATTCGTGTTGCAGCATCAATACGTTGCCGGCGACGCTGCTCGCCACTCTCAACTGTTTCTGCGCCAATTCGTCGCACACTGTTCTTCCACCAATTTGCAGCGTTAGATGGGCCTCGATCAGCGATTCGCCTCACAACGACACTTAAAATCGCATACGAGATTCGCGTAAAGATAAAACATCCAACGACGATTGCGATTGCGATCACTGGTTTGGTCATGAACCTTGTGAAACCAGTTTCTTCAACAGGTTTTTTTGCTGTGACAAAAGTGGTGACAAAAGCCACGATATTTAGAGAAAACATGTTGATATAGAGTTTGCCTGAGTTTTTAGTGAAATGTGCGCATTCGGTAGCGTTAGCACCATCAGCGTGCTGTGACATTAAATCGTCTCTGAGTAATAGAATTGCGTGTGCTTAAAAACAAAGTTGTGTCTATCTCGATCCTTGTATTAGTTGTAGTTATCGCACTTGTGGTGATGGTGATTCGGCTGTACCAAGCGGATAACGCAACTGTCGTTAGCGCCTTATCAAAAGTTGGTATTTCAAAAACTCTTGCACCTGTTATTCCTGATACGACCATTGCATTAGATCCGGCAAGCCCAGCCAGCACAGACAGCACGAATAATGCGATTAGTGAGACGAGTACGACAACTACGACCAGTACGACAACTACAACTAGCACGACGGTTGCACCTACTGCGGCGGCAGGTAACGACGCATCGTGCATCAGACTTGCGCAATGCCAGTTCGCGAGCCTTAATGAAGTTGACTTCTCGCGATTGCAACTTGAATCGATTGATTTCAGCGCCGCAACACTAATTTATTCGAATTTTACGAGTGCAAATCTCTCGAGTTCACAATTTATCCGTGCAGATTTAAGGCGAGTTAATTTCTCTGGAGCAGACCTGAGTGGTGTTGACTTCACGGCAGCAGTGATGACGGATACGAATCTTGAAGGTGCGAACTTAACTGGCGCGATTTTTTGTGATGTTGATTTGACAACTGTTACCGGCACAAACGAAGCTCAAATGTCAAAAATAAAGAAGTTCAAATCAAAAGTCAATACTTTTTGCCCATAAGTCTTGTGTTTGTTAGCGCCACCTAACAAATTTTTTTAGTAAGTCGTACCTAACATGGTGCCAAACATTCCATTGGTTTGTTTCTGCTTTTAAGCATTTGTAACTTTTCAAGTACTAAGTTTTTCTTAGACAATTTGAAAGGTATTCATGACCGTAGTGTCACAAGAAAATCAGAAGCAAATAGCTATGAAAAACGAAAGCGGATGGACAAGAGGCATCACGACAATGATGCTTGCGGTAACTGCGATTCCAACGTTTGTTATTGGTGTAGTAGCAGTTGTTGCATTATTGAACAATAACTCTGCAACTTCGGCAGTGTCTGTTCAAGTTGAACTCTCAGAATTTAGTATTGCGATGTCGTCAAGTGCAGTACAACCCGGTGATGTGACTTTTCAAATAAAAAATAGTGGAACCGTTGCACACAACTTTGTAATACCTAAATTAAATATTCGCTCAGAAATGATCAACCCAGGTGAATCAACCTCAGTAGTGGCGCCTAGTGTCGTTGCTGGTGATTATGAAATTAATTGTGAAGTTTCAGGACACCTCGCCGCTGGAATGAAAACTATGTTTATTGTCTCTGCAGACGCACCGAGTTCTGACTCTCATGTAATGGCTGACGGCGAAGCAATGAACTCGATGACGTCAATGACTTCAATGTCGTGGCAAGAGATGGATGCCAAAATGGCTGAAGTCGCTTTGAAGTTTCCTGCAAAGACCGAAGGTTTGGGCAATAGCGAGCTTTCTCCAATAATCAGTGACGACGGATACAAGGTTTTTAATCTCACTGCATCAATAATCAAATGGGAAGTCGAGCAAGGAAAGTTCGTTGAGGGTTGGGCGTATAACGGACAAATCCCTGGGCCAATTCTGCGAGCAAATATTGGCGACAAGATTCGCATTGTTTTAAAAAATGAATTACCAGAATCCACTTCTTTGCATTTGCATGGGGTGCGAGTGCCAAATGCGATGGATGGTGTTGATCCGTATACGCAATCGCCAATTGAACCAGGCCAGAGTTTTAGCTATGAGTTCACAGCGCTCGAACCCGCGGTCGGTATGTATCACTCGCATCACAATGCACAGGTTCAAGTGCCAAATGGTTTGGCAGGCGCATTGCTAATTGGTGATTGGAAAGATCTTGGAATGAAATCTGCGAGCGGTCGTTTGCCAGACACGGACGGTAAGGCCGATCAAGAAGTTGTGATGGTGCTGAACGATTCGGGCACAATCGGTTTATCGCTTAACGGTAAGTCGTTTCCCGCAACTGCGCCATACACACTGAAGGTTGGCGAGACGATGCTTGTGCATTATTTCAACGAAGGCAGTTTGACTCACCCAATGCATTTACATCAACCATCAGGACTGGTTGTCGCTCATGACGGCGTACCTCTCGAGTATCCATTTTGGGCTGACACATTAAATGTGGCACCAGGAGAACGCTGGACTGTTGCGTACACCGCGAAAGATGCCGGGGTTTGGGCCTGGCACTGTCATATTTTGACGCATGCCGAAACCCCTACCGGCATGCGCTACATGGTTACGGCATTAATTGTTTCTGCGAAATAGATCGCAAGTTTTTGCACGATGTGACATTTTGGTGTCTACCGAGTTAAGTTTGGGCAACATAACTGTTTGGGGGACAAAATGGTTGCCGCAATACCTGGCTCGATTAATGAAGTCAATGCTGAATGGTTGGCTGAGGCCACTGGCCTAAAGATTAAGACAGCCGAAATCGGAATCATCGGAGTAGGTGTTGGCGTTGCCAGTGCGGTTTATCGCGCAAAACTGACAGGCGAAAACTGTCCAGCCAGCGTGATCATAAAAATGCCGGCGCTCGATGAAGCCGCAGTTTTCACTTCTTCAATTCTGCGCATGTATATTCGCGAAGTTCGATTTTTTAAATCTTTAGCTCGAGAGTGTCCAGTAATCACACCAAAATCGTTATACGGCGAAGTTAATGAAGAGACGAGTCACTTCGCGATGGTGCTTGAAGATTTAGTCGGCCACCGAATTATTGACCAAACACTCGGAATCGGTATTGAAGATGCTCGACGCGCGGTGGACGCACTCGCAAAAATTCATGCAAAGTGGTGGGGCAAAGCTGACGGCCTTGCCGCCGACGGTACAACGATTGCGTTTAGCAACCCGATTTATCCTGCTGTGTTGCCATTTGTATTCGCTGAAGGATGGGAGAAAGTTAAGAAAGAGCTTGATCTCTCTGAGTCGATGCTAAAAATTGGTGAAAAATTTGCACCTGAAATTGGCAATTTAATGTCATCTTTAATGGCTGGACCAACAACTTTGGCTCACGGTGACTTTCGCGCCGACAATATGATGTTCACAAAAGATAACGATTTCATTTTGTATGACTTTCAATTAATTGGCACTGGGTCTGGCGCATATGACCTTGCCTATTTTGTAACACAAAGTTTGACTGCGCAAGATGCAAGCAAATACGAGGGCGAACTATTTGAGCGATGGCTTGAAGGTTTGCGTTCAAACGGCGTCACCGAGATAGATCGAGATCGATTGTGGTTGCAATATCGGGGCACAGCATTGTTCTGTCTCGTATACCCAGTTATCGCAAGTCGTGGGATGGATCTCAACGAGCCGCGCTCACGTGCTCTCGTAGAAACAATGAATTCTCGCTTTGAGAGAGCATTTAACGAACTGGATCTTGCTAAATTGATCTAGTAAATGGAATTAATACTTGTTCGGCACGGTTTGCCGGTGCGCCGAGAAGTAGTTGAAGGACCAGCTGACCCTGAACTCTCGGTCGAAGGCAACGATCAATCTGCACGTTTAGCAAATTATTTGGCAGCTGAATCAATAGCTGCTATTTATTCAAGCCCAATGAAGCGGGCATTTCAAACTGCTGAGCCGTTGGCTACAAAAATTGGTTTGCCGATCTCAATTGTTGATGATGTTGCAGAATACGACCGGCTTTCGAACGAATACATCCCAATTGAAGAGTTACGCGCCGCGAACGACGAACGGTGGCACAAACTAGTGGCGGGCGGTTGGCAATCTGACTCAGACACGCTCGAAAGTTTTCGCCATCGCGTCGTATCAAGTCTTGAACAACTAATTAGCCAGCATGCTTCGCAGCGCATCGTCGTGACCTGTCACGGTGGGGTAATTAATCAATACATCGCCCACATTTTAGGAATCTCAACTGAGCGCGGTTTTTTCTATCCGCAATACACATCAATTCACCGCGTTGTCGCCGCACAAAACGGTTTACGTTCAATTTCTTCGTTAAACGAAATCGCGCATCTGCGCTAATTCGCGCGTTAATTTATGCGCGATAATGGCGCAGTCAAACAAGTTGGCCCGCCATCGCCTTTAACGGCAACGTTGGCGCCATTAAAAATATGAACGACAACGCCAGATTCACGCAGCTTGCCTTCAATATCTGGATTGCCGGCTGCCAAAACAACAACATTTGGTGCCACAGCCAAAATATTTGCGCCCTGAGTATGAACTTCTTTGTCGTTCACAGTTAGCCAACTGATGTTGCGCGCTTTGAGAAATTCGAGCAAGCGCACTGGTGCAAGCGGTTCGTAGACGACTGCACGTGTATGACTGATTGGGGAGAGTACTGACATCAAGTGCAGCACAGCATCTGGTCCTTGAAAGTGTGGCAAGTCAAAGGCGTGCACTTCAACGCCGAACGGTGAGAGCATATTTCTGATTTGTGAGATACCTTCACCGTTTGTTCGATAGCCATGACCAATCAGTAAAGTTTTCGAGTCAATCCAAACTTTGTCACCACCATCAGCGATTGCCGAACCCTTAAGTTCTCCTAAGATCGGCACACCGATGCGCTCGAGGTCTTTGCGAATTTGAGCCGGTTCGGCACGACGGATCGGTTTTCCCATTTGTAACAAAATTGCACCATGTGGTGTCATGATCATCGGATCATGCATGTAGACCGCATCAACTAATCCGTCGACTGCTGGTGCGGTGTGAACGGTGCAGCCAAGAGTGCCCAACAGATCTACAAATTCGCAATGCTCAGGCACAAGTGCATCACGATCTGGTTCGCGCCATTGCGCATCTGCGACAAAGTTACCAATCGTTGTTGGCGTGCGAACAAGCACATGTTCAAGTTTCGAGACCATGTCTGGTGTTCCCCACATAGGGTCTTACGATACGGCGAAACTGTTAGCATTTTTGCGTATGACGAATGCTTCGGAGTTACGAATTTCTAGTAATCCATTTTTGTCGGGCAACTTAGCGCCAGTAGATGTTGAAACTACGGCGTTTGATTTGCGTGTGACAGGCAAACTGCCAAATGAGTTGACGGGTCGTTACTTGCGCATCGGGCCTAATCCAATAGGTGCAGTGAATCCAGATTCATATCATTGGTTTCTCGGTTCTGGGATGGTTCACGGCATTCGTATTAACGACGGCAAAGCAGAGTGGTATCGCAATCGTTGGGTGCGTGATCGCAATGTTGCAAAAACTCTTGGTGAGCAAGCACCGCCATCAGACTGGCCAGCCGATCATGCTCAATTCGCTTCGAATACAAATGTGATTGGTCATGCTGGTGCAACTTGGGCATTGGTTGAAGGTGGTTCGCCGCCAATTGAGATGAATTACGAACTTGAAACGGTACGTGTTTCAAATTTTGCCGGCACATTGCCGCAAGCATTTTCTGCGCACCCAAAACGCGACCCGCGCACAGGTGAATTGCATGTGATGACATATTGGTGGGGTTGGGGAAATCAAGTGCAATACGTCGTTGTTGGTGTTGACGGCAAAGTTCGTCGCACTGTTGATATTCCTTTGCCGGGTGGTCCGATGATGCATGATTGCGCAATTACCGAGAAATATGTTTTGGTTTTTGATTTGCCATGCGTGTTTAATCTTGAGTCTGCAATGTCAGGTAATTCGTTTCCATATATTTGGGATGCAAACTATACGGCGAGAGTTGGATTACTGCCGCGCGAAGGCTCAGCGGCTGATATCAAATGGGTTGAAATTAACAGTTGCTATATTTTTCATCCGCTGAATGCATATGACGCGGCAGATGGCACCGTGGTTTTAGATGCTGTACGCCATGACAAAATGTTTGATGTTGAACGACGGGGACCAAATGAGGGGTTACCGACTCTTGACCGCTGGGTTCTTAATCCGCAAACCGGCAAAGCAACCCAAGAACGTCTAGATGATCGCCCGCAGGAGTTTCCGCGAATGAATGAATCACTTATTGGGTTCAAGAACGAATTCGGTTACTTTGCTGGCATCGCAAATGTTTTTACTCAGGCAGATTTGATCAAGCAAAACCTCACTCAGCGCACAACACAAGTGCGTCATGATGGCAATAATTTTGGCTACGGCGAGCCAGTGTTTATCGCGCGTGAAAACTCAAAGTCAGAAGACGACGGCTATGTAATGGCATTGCGACACAACTCAGATACTGATCTTTCAGATTTAGTTGTGCTTGACGCCCAAGACTTTGTTGGCGAGCCAGTCGCAGTTGTTTCGTTACCCGCGCGGGTACCTAATGGCTTTCATGGCAACTGGGTTGCCGACGCCTAGCAAGAGTGCGTTCAACTACTAATTCGCTTAGCTAATCGCACTCTGGCTATCGGGCTGTATTTAGACCTTAGAGAAAGTTAAGTCGCATACCTTTATACGGCCACTTCATTGAAACAAGTTTTCCTCTGCCCGAAAGCGTTATGTATGCAGTTTGAAAGTCTGGCCCGCCAAAACAAATGTTGGTTGTGATCGGATCGCCAGTTGCAATGTGTTCAAGAATTTCGCCAGTCTTAGAGATAACTGTGATACCGCCATTAATTAATGTTGCGACACAAACATTGCCGTCGCCATCAACAGCGAGTGAGTCGAGATATTGCAATCCGGATAAACCGGCTAAACAACTTGCAGGATCTCGCATTGATTTGCGCACGACTTCGCCTTCACCAGTGATTGTCGCTTTATGCACACGACCAGTAAAAGTCTCAGCCCAATACAAAGTTTCGCCATCAGGTGACAAGCCGATTCCGTTTGGGGCTTGACATGGGAAAATCACTTCGCGAATCATCGAACCGTCAATTTTGGCGTAATAAATCGCTGTGAGGTCGTAGATGCGACCATGTCGAATGCCGTGATCGGTGAACCAAAAACCGCCACTTGTGTCAAAGACAATGTCGTTTGGTCCGCGAAGTTGTTGGCCATCGCAGTGCGTATATAAATCTTTGACTTCGCCAGTGTTCAAGTCAACACGCTGAATTCGCCCACCCATATACAGAGATGGATCAAATGGCCCTGGATATGTCACGCCGTTATAAGTTGTTTCAGAAAACGAACCACCGTTGTTGCACAAATAAAGTGCACCGTCTGGGCCGAGCGCCAAACCGTTTGGTCCACCGGCAATTTCGGCAACAGTTTGTTTTGTCAAGTCAGGCATTATCCGGGTTATGCACCGACCCATCATTTCGACAAGCACAACACTGCCATCAGGCAACGCAACCGGCCCTTCAGGAAACCTCAAGTCTCTTGCAACTTCAACAAAATCTGTCAATTGTTTTTATCCAGTCTGTTGAACGAATAATACCTATTAAAGAGTCGGTAAGCGAGGGACTGCTGAGATCAGGTCTTTGGTGAATTGGTGTTGAGGATTAGCGAACACGCCTTGAGTATTACCAGCCTCGACAATTCGGCCTTGTTGCATCACGACAACGGTTTTGCATAGTCGGGTTATGACACTCAGATCATGAGAAATTAAAACGAGCGTGAGGTTAAGAGATTCAATCAACTCAGACAGTAGTTGCAAGATTTCTTCGCGAACCAAGACATCGAGTGCACTCACAGGTTCGTCGGCGATCAAAACTGACGGTTGAGCAGCAAGTGCACGCGCAATTGCAACGCGTTGGCGCTGCCCGCCTGAAAGTTCGTGCGGGTACCGAGAGCGTATCGAGACGTCAAGTTCAACTTGTTGTAGTACTTTGTTGGTTCGCGATTGATGGTCTTGTTGAAAGTTCAAACATTCAAGCGGTTCAAGAATTATTTGCTCTACAGTTCTTCGTGGGTCAAGTGAACTGCGAGGGTCTTGAAAAATAATTTGAACTTCGCGGCGAAAGATAGACATGTCTGAGTTTGAAAGTTGTTGGCCTTTGAAATTTATTGACCCGCTAGTGGGTTTGTCGAGATTTAACAAAAGTTTGGCTAATGTCGTTTTGCCGGAGCCAGATTCACCGACGACTCCGAGTCGATCGCCAGTTTTAATTTTCAGATTGAGATCAGCGACTGCGTGTCGAACAGGTCGGGTGCCAGAAATCGCAGTGCGGTTCAATTTGAAATCACGACATAGTGACTTGGCTTCAAAAAGTAGATCGCTCACAATGTTCTGCTTTTTGTGAAATTGCTGAATTCTTTTTCGGTTGCTCGCGCGAGAACTACCAGTTTTTTTGAGTATTCGTGCTGTGGGTTATTAAATAACGCAGAGAAATTCGCAAGTTCGACTAATTCACCGTTGCGCAGCACAGCAATATCTTCGACCATAGTAGAGACAACTGGTAAGTCATGTGAAATAAAAATTAATGATGAGCCTTGTTGTTTAACAAGATCATTGATCGTCTGTAAAACTTCTTTTTGTACGGTTACATCTAGAGCAGTAGTCGGCTCATCAACTATCAATAATTTTGGGTTACAGGCGATTGCGATGGCCAGCCCGATGCGTTGTCGTTGCCCCCCAGATAGTTGATGTGGGTAGGCGCGAACTATGTGCTCAGGGTCTGGCAGGCCAACAGCAGTGCAGAGTTCAACAGCCCGAGCAATGCCCGCCTTAATTGAAAAATTATTGTGGTTTCGAAGTGGTTGGGCAATTTGTTTGCCTACACGCATAATCGGGTTCAATGCAGTCAGCGGTTCTTGAAACACCATCGCTAATTGGTTGCCGCGGTATGCAGACATCTGTTGATCGTTTAAAGCCATTAAATCTTCGCCGGCAAGTCGAACGCTGCCAGTCACAGTCGCGGCTTCGGGTAATAGGCCAATAATTGCCAACGCAATGAGTGTTTTGCCAGAACCAGACTCGCCGATTACGCCGAGGCGCTCGCCGGCTGACACATTAAACGAGACGTTGTTGACTACAACCTTGTTATTGAAACTAATCGTCAGATTCTCAACTTCTAGAAATTTCATGATCTACTTTTTCGCAGAGTTGGATCAAGTGCTTCACGGAGCCCGTCACCGAGCAAGTTGAAGCCCAACACAGTGATGATGATTGCGAGACCTGGCCACAATGCCACGACTGGATCAATCAGTAAATACTGCTGAGATGAGGCAAGCATTCGACCCCACGATGGAGCAGGTGGGGTAGTTCCTAATCCTAAATAAGAAAGAGTTGACTCAGCGAGAATTGCAATTGCTGCAGCACCTGATGCTTGTATAAATAGTGACGCACGTATGTTGGGCAAAATATGTTGTTGCACGATTTTGAGTTTGTTGCTATTGCAGGCTTTGGCGGCGAGTACAAAATCAGAATTAAGCACTACGGCAACTTCGCGCCGGGTTACTTGTGCCACTGCAGCTGATGTGGCGATCGATATTGCAATAACTGCAGTAAACGTTGACGGCCCATGAATTGCGGCAAGCACAATCGCAAAAAGTACCGCAGGTAGCGCCAAGACAATATCAATTGAATAAATGGCAGTGCGATTAAACCATCGTGGTGAAAGTGCGGCACCGACGCCAGTCATGACGCCCAATGACATCGTGATTATCACAACGAGAAATGCGGTGATCAATGTCGTTCGAGAGCCAGCCAAGAGATTGCTCAATACATCACGGCCGAGTACATCTGTGCCCAACAAGTGCGACCACGATGGTTTAGCCAGTGATATGTCAGGGTTGATTTCGAGTGGGTCATACGGTGTCCAAAAAACTGAAAGTAGCGCCATCGTCGAACTGAAAGCGACCATGCAAATGCCGAACAATAAATTTTGATTGCTGGCTTTGCGTTTGTTCATTGGTTCACTCGAGATTTTGGATTCAGCAAGCCGAGTATTGCATCGATCAAAAAACTCACTAAGAAAACTGCTGCAGTTGTGGTGGCAACAGTGCCTTGTACTTTGGTGTAGTCGCGGATGCTGACATCTTGTAGCAACATTTGTCCGATGCCAGGCAATGCGAAGACATGTTCGACGATTATCGCACCAACAATTAATGTGGCGATCTGCATGCCGAGTACCGAGACAACTGGGACAAGTGAATTGCGTACACCGTGAATGCGCAGTGCTTGACTGCGCGTGAGACCAGTAGCGCGAGCAGTGCGAAAATAGTCTTGCTGAATAACATCGATCGTTGCCGAGCGTGCGAAGCGCATTAACATCGCGCCTTGGCCGAGTGCCAAAGTTGTTGCAGGTAGCACTAAGGATTCAAGACAGCTAGACCAAGAACTCCATCCAGCATCAGGAAACCCACCTGATGGAAATATCTGAAACTTGACTGAAAAAATCGTTACTAAAATTACGCCAACCCAAAATGTCGGTATTGCGATGCCGAGTTGACTGACTGCCGAGATAGTGATGCCCCTGCGCCGACGAAAATTGAGTGCAGAATACATGCCGAGTGGAATTGCAAAAATCAGCGCCAGCGCCGATGCCAAACCAATCAGTGGCAGAGTCACTGTTGCTTTGTTGGCAATTTCTTGTGTGATATTTGCGCCAGTCAACATTGAAACACCGAGATCGCCCTGCAACGCATGACCTAGCCATTTCAAGAATTGCAGTATAAATGGGTCATCTAATCCGAACTCTGTTCGAGTTTGTGTGAGCGCTTCAGGAGACGCGTCTATGCCGAGTTTTGCTTGTGCTAGATCTCCAGGGAGTATTCGTAACAGTAAAAAAACCAACGCACTTGCAGTTACGAGAGACCCAACGAATAAGGTAATTCGCCGAACAATATACAAAACTAAATTTTGCAGCGAATTATTCTTTCGCGATTGCCGCAACTGAGTATGCATCTCCAACATCATTTTGTGGAAAACCAGTTATGGATTTCTTCACAACTTGTAAGTTAGGTATTAGCCATAGCCAGTCACTGACAGACTCATTTGAGAGTAATCTTGCAGCTTTTTTGAGCGACTCTGCTTGACCGACTGGGGTGCGTGCCGAACCTGCTTTTTTGATTAGCGATTGATATTCGGCACTGTTATATCTGAAGTAATAGTTGGGGTTCGCATAGATCGACATATCGCTTCGCTCAACGTGGGCGACAATTGTCATGTCATAGTTGGCTTTTGTAAATATTCGATCAAGCCACTCACCCCAGGCAACTGGCTTGATCGTGACATTGATACCAATTTTCTTAAGTGATGCGACGATGAACTCTTGTGAAGCCTCAGCGTATGGCGCAGGCGGAATATCAAGAGTGATTGAAAAACCATTTGGATAACCGGCCTGCTTCAACAAATTTTTTGCAGCTTGAACATCGTATGGAAACGTATCTGAGAGGTCTTCGTACCATGCGTCGGTCGGCGGAACAAAACTTCCAATTTCGAGTCCGTATCCTGCCCATGCAGTTTTGATTAGCGCTTTTTTGTTGAGTGCCTGGCGAATTGCTTGGCGAACTTTAATATTATTTAGAGGCGCTTTTGAGTTATTCATACCGAGAGTCACTTCGCCATTTGTTGTACCGCTGCTAATTTTTAGATCTTTGCGACCTTTGAATACAGACAACAATTCTGGTTTTTGTACCGTCGACATGATGTCAATTTGCCCCGACAAGATTGCGTTACTTAACGCCGTGGCATCAAGAATGTAACGAAAGATAACTGTCTTCGCGAGTGCTTTTGTCGCACGATAAGAGTCATTGCGTTCAAGTGTGATGCTGTTGCCACGGTTCCAGTTTCCAAATTTGAATGGCCCTGTTCCATTTGCTTTGGTGGCAAAGTCTGTCGTGCCGGTTTTAAAAATCACTCCACCACGTTGAGTTAGATTAAACAAAAAGTCGTTGTCGCGGTCTTTGAGTTCGATAACGACTGTGCTCGCATTTGGCGCAGTGATTGACGCGATTGTCGAGAACTGTTGTTTTTGTGTTGGCAATACTGCAGTTGACTTAGGGTCGAGAACTCGGTTGAAACTCCAGACCACGTCGGCCGAAGTCAAATTTGCACCGTCATGAAACTTTGTCTTTGCAAGTTTGAATGTGTAAACGAGACCATTTGTTGACACCGTGTATGACTCAGCGATTGACGGAACGATCTTTCCGCTATTTTCTACTTTAAGTAAGCCTTCGTAGACGTTATTCAAGAGCACTTGAGGTATCGCTTGACCGGCGGCGCCAGTTATGTCGAGGCTGACTGGCTCGAGTGTGAAACCAATTGTGATTGTCGCATTGGTCTTAGCGCCAACTGTGGCTGCGCTAGCGATTTCCGAGGTGGCTAACAGAAGCGATGCACAAACCAGAGAAATTTTCGATATTCGCTTTAGGTCAAATTTTGTCATAAGACCTTTAAATCTATATTGCTTGTAACTTAATCGGCCGTAACCGGTTCAAAACTTTCGCCAGCCCGCACCTGAGATGCGTATATTGAGTTAGCCGCCATTAACTGCTCGTGCGTGCCCTGCTCGGCGATTCTGCCATTACTGAGTACAACGATGCGATCGGCATCACGAATCGTTGAAAGTCTGTGAGCAATAACTATTGCGGTGCGGTTTTTCATTGCTTCGGTCAGCGCCATTTGCACAAGTATTTCGCCCTCGTTGTCGAGATGGCTTGTTGCTTCATCGAGGATCATCACGGCTGGATTTTTTAGTAATAATCGAGCAATCGCCAGGCGTTGCTTCTCTCCGCCCGAAAGTCGATACCCGCGTTCGCCGACAATCGTGTCGTAGCCGTCTGGTAGCGCCGAAATAACTTCATGAATTTTCGCAGCCTTACATGCATCAACAATTTGTTCGTGTGTCGCATTTGGCTGCGCATAAAGCAAATTTGACTTTACTGATTCATGAAACATGTGTGAGTCTTGTGAGACAACACCGACTGCTGAGCGTAACGAAACACCAGTCAGATCACGAACGTCATGACCGTCAATTCGTACTGAACCACTAGTGACGTCATATAAACGAGCAATCAACGTCGCCAAAGTAGTTTTTCCGGTGCCACTTGCGCCGACAAAGGCAATTGTCTCGCCAGCAGCGATACTCAATGAAATATCGTTCACTACATTTACGTCTGGGTCTGCACCGTGCATCACACCGGAAAGCTCAAGCGACGCGATTGAAAAACTTGCAGCAGGTGGATATCTAAATGAAACATGATCAAACTCGACGGCGCCGCGAGCGTTTGTTAATTCAATTGCGCCAACCCGATCGGTGATTGAAACGGGTGCATCAAGCACTTCGAAAACTCGCTCAAAACTCACGAGTGCAGTCAAAATTTCAAGGCGAGCATTTGTCAAGCCTGTTAGTGGCTGATAGATGCGTTGCACAAATGCTGCCATCGCCACAAGTGTGCCGATCGTAATGCCACCCGAAACGACCATGAATGCGCCAACTCCATAAATTGCAACTGCGCCAAGAGCACCAACTAGACCGAGTGCAACAAAAAATACTCGTCCGTACATCGCAGTTGTAATTCCAATGTCGCGTACACGAGCGGCACGTGAACCAAATGCTCCGACTTCTTCGCGGTGACGACCGAATAACTTAACGAGCAACGCACCAGAGACGTTGAATCGCTCTGTCATCTGTGTGTTCATGCCTGCATTTAATCCCATTTGCTCGCGAGAGATTTCTTGTAGGCGGTTACCAACGCGCTTTGCAGGCACGATAAACACTGGCAAGACAATTAGCGAAAGTAACGTAAGACGCCATTCAAGAGCCAGCATTGCGCCAAGAGTTGTCGTAAGTATCACGACATTTGAAACAACACTGCCAAGAGTTCCTGTTACGGCCGACTGTGCACCGATCACATCATTATTTAGTCGGCTAATCAAGGCGCCGGTCTGGGTGCGTGTAAAAAATGCAATTGGCATATTTTGCACTTTGTCAAAGAGCGCGACACGCAGGTCGTAAATAATGCCTTCGCCGATTCGTGCCGAATACCATCGCTGCACTATTTGTAGCACCGCGTCACCGAGTGCAACAACGACGAGCACAACAGTAAGTGTGATGATTCTGCGCTTGTCCCCATCTGGGATTGCATGATCGACAATCATTCGAAACATAAATGGAGGAATAAGTGCGATCACTGCAGTCACAAGAATTGTGATTAAGAAACCAGAAATAGATCTGCGATAGGGATGAGCAAATTGCCAAACTCGGCGCAAAGCAGTTTTACCAATTTTTGCACCAGTCACGGCTGATTTATCGCGCGGTATTAAATGATGCGGAAGCACGCAGTCAGGCTAAGGCTTAGGCGTGAGTTTTTTTGTGCATCTTGCCATCAGGCATAGTCGCACCAGATAAATCAGCACCAGTCATATTCGCTCCCGTTATGTCGGCGCCGGATAAATTCGCACCAGACATATGTGCATTAGTTAAATTCACTTGGTGTAGGTGCGCTTTAGATAAATTCGCGCCAGTTAGTTTCGCCTTAGAAAGTTTTGCCTTGGCTAAATTAGCGTTCGAGAGATTGGCATTAGTTAAATTAGCCTGCGTCAGATTCGTTTTACGCAAGTTCGCGTGCATTAAGTCAGCGCCAGTTAGATCGACATTAGATAAATCAGCGCCGCTCAAATCGGCATTTGGCAAATGAGCACCAGGCCCAATTTCGAGCCCGTTTACCTGAATAGCGACAACATACCTCTAACGGGTATTCGAGTGTTAATGCAGGGCCAATCATTCAGTGATTGTTCGGCGTGGAGTCCAAACGATGTAGTTCCAGATCCAGTCGGCAAAAATACTTGTTCGGTTGCGGCCGCCTGATAAATATGCGAGATGCAGCGCAAGCCAGGTCAACCAGGCGAGTGAACCTTGAAACCGCAGCCACGAACGCATTTCAACGACGGCTTTTCGTCGACCAATTGTCGCCATCTGACCCTTGTCGCGATATTTAAAAACTTCGAGAGGTTTACTTGACTCGCGTCGCCTGATCTGGCGCGCGACATGTTTGCCCTGTTGAATTGCGACTGGTGCAACCATTGGAAGTGGACGCCCGTTGCTACCTGGGTAACTGGCGACATCACCAACAATCCAAATCGAGTCGTTTAGTTGCAAATTTGAATTGACTTTGATTCGATTTCCACGATCTGTTTCGCCAAGAAACTTCCAATTCGGCGGTGCGACAACGCCTGCCGCCCAAATTCGGGTGCCAGCGATAATTTCTTTGCCATCTTTAAGTCGCAGCGACCGAGAAGTTGCCTCAATAACTGAGGCATCGACTTGAACTTGAACTCCCATCTTGGTGAGAGTTTTGAGAGTGTATTGACTTGAGCGTGGATGAAAGCTCGGCAATAATCGCGGGCCTGCTTCAAGAAGTGTCACGGTTGCTTTCGGTGCGATGTGCTCAAACTCGCGTTGAATTTCACGCTGCAGTTCTCTTACTGCTCCGGCGAGTTCAACACCAGTTGGCCCACCGCCGACGATCACAACATTGAGACTCTCAAGGGGCAATAACCCATCTTCGACACTTTCATATGTATGTAGTAGCGAGCGACGAATTTCGCGAGCATCACTGACCGACTTCATTTGAAAAGCGTGTTCTGCAATACCTGGGATTCCAAATGTCGTGCCCTCTGAACCAACTGCAAGAATCAAGTCATCATAGGAAACTGTTTTGCCATTTGACAGCGTGAGTTCTTTTGCAGTTGTATCAATATTCGTAACTTCACCGCGGATGAATTGCACGTCGCGATACGCCGTACGAACGGGAAACGCAATGTCGTCTTCTGGGAGTGACGCCGTCGCCACTTGATAAAGAAGAGGTGAGAATAATTGATACGGATTTCTATCAATCAGCGTCACCGAGTAAGTGTCAGACTTACGCAACTTTTTAGCGCACGCTAAGCCCCCAAAACCAGCGCCGATTACAACTGCATGTTTTTTAGGTGTGCGTTCACCAAACTCAATAAGCATGACGCCAATCTACGACTTTTGACACACCTAGGGTGAGTCGAACGACCTACATAATTAAGGACGTTGCTTGGCTTCAGTCAGCGCATCAAAAACTAGAACTTTTGCCAAGTGTCGACGATAGTCAGCCGACGCCCGAGTATCTGAACTCGGGGAAGTGCCTTCGTCTGCAAAATTTGATGCTTGTTCAAGGTCGGCGCCAGACGCGATTGCTTCTTCACACTTTGCAGCACGAAGAGGGATTTCTCCCATTGCGCCGAGAATAATGTTTGACCCGCTGACTGCAACCGAAACTACCGCCCAGTCTTGTGAGCGAGAAGTAAATTTCTGGTAACTCCAATTTGGTGACTGCGCAAAAGGAATATGTATTTCAGTAAGCACGTCATCTTGGTTGAGTGCAGTTGTCCAAAATCCAAGAAAAAAATCAACCGCCGGGATTACTCGAACACCCTTGGGGCCAGTGGCCACGAATGAAGCGTTGGCTGCAAATAATGCAACAGAGAGGTCAGACGCGGCGTCACCGTGCGCGACGGAGCCGCCAATTGTGCCACGGTTGCGCACTTGTGGGTCACCAACAAGTTTTGCTGCGGCACCAATCAGCGGCGCATATTTACTGATCAACGTCGAGTTTTCGATTTGTTCGTGTGTCGTTAAAGCACCAACTACTAATTTGTCTTTGTCTTCTCTGATACCGCGCAGGTCACTGATACGCGCAATATCTATGAGAACCGCTGGCGTAGCGAGTCGCAGTTTCATTAGAGGTAGAAGTGAGTGACCACCGGCAAGAAGTTTTGCGTCATCGCCATAATGCAATAGCGCATCGCTAGCTTCTTTCACAGTCGTCACGGGAACATGCGTGAATAATGCTGGGATCATTTGCCACCGCCGTTCTCTGTTGCCCAACGAACCGAGTTGACGATCATTTCGTAACCTGTGCAACGACAGATGTTGCCTTCAAGTGCGTGTCGGATGTCATCTTCATTTGGATTTGGATTTTCACGCAACAGGGCAGTCGAAGCCATAACCATGCCTGGCGTGCAATAGCCACATTGCAACCCATGTTGTTGTCTGAAACCTTCTTGAACTGGGCTCAAGCCGTTGAAGTCACCCGACAAACCTTCAACAGTGGTTACTTCTTCGTCTTGGGCTTGAACTGCAAGCACGGTGCAACTTTTTACTGCTTTGCCGTTGAGCAACACTGTGCAGGCACCGCAGTTAGATGTATCGCATCCGATGTGAGCGCCAGTGAGGCGGGCATTTTCGCGAATGTAGTGAATTAGCAATGTGCGATCTTCAACATCGTGCTGTTGTGGTACTCCATTAAGTTTGATTCTGACGACTGTCATTTTATTTTCTCCCGTTCATTGCGTGCCAAACTTTTTCTGATGTGACAGGCATATCAATATGTTCAACACCGAATGAAGATAATGCATTGACAACAGCATTAACCACAGCAGGTGGACTTCCGACCGCGCCAGATTCGCCGATGCCTTTTGCCCCAAGTGGATTATTCGGGCACAGTGTTGTAATTCGACCAGCAATGTAATTAGGTAGATCTGGTGCAGAGGGAATCAGGTAGTCAATCAAGTTTGCCGTGATTGGCTGACCCGTAGATGTGTCATAAGAAACTTGTTCGTAAAGTGCCTGAGCGATGCCTTGTGCGACACCACCGTGCACTTGTCCCTCGGCGAGCAATGGATTAATCACGGTGCCGCAATCATCGACGACGACCATTTTTTGAATCTTGACCTTGCCGGTTTTTCGATTGACTTCGACAACACACGCATAAGCGCCAGATGGGTAAGAAAAGTTTGGGCTTTCATGAAACAATCGTTCTTCGAGGGTGCCTGCTTGCAACTCTGGAGGAAGTCGAAGTGGTTGAAAACTTGTTAGGCCAACATCAGACCAACTGACTTTTTTGCCAGGTGTACCGCGCACATTGAAAGCATTGTCTTTAACTTCGATGTCTTGTTCTGCAGCTTCGAGTAGATGTGCGGCAATCTTTTTCGCTCGAACCATTAGCCGCTCACTTGCAACTTTTACTGCCGAGCCGACAGTTGGGACACCTCGGCTTCCCATTGTTCCGATTCCTTGAAGGACTGTTGCTGTATCACCATGAATCACACTGATTCGATCAAATGGAATGCCCAATTCGTCGGAAGCAATTTGAGCAACAAAAGTTTCATGTCCTTGACCGTGTGGTGATGAGCCAATAAATATAGTTGCAGAGCCATCGGGCGCAATTCGAATTTGAGCAGACTCCCAAGATGCAAGATGGCCGAAACCCTCAAGAGAACCGTTTGGTCCGAAACCCGCAATTTCGAGCCAACACGAAAAGCCGATGCCGATAAGTGGAGCATTTTTATCAGCAAGATTTTTTGCCTGCTGTGCTTTGGCGGCGTCGTAGTCAAGCAACCGCAAACATTCATCAAGTGCCTGCGGGAAGTCTCCCGAGTCGTAGACAACTGCTTCATTATGAGTCTCATACGGAAACTCGTTTGGCTGAATGAAATTAATTTGCCGAACCTTTACTGGATCCAAGTTTGTCTTTAACGCAACGAGATCAATGATTCGCTCAATTGAAAAAGTTGCCTCAGGTCGACCAGCCCCGCGATACGCCGCAACTGGAGTTGTATTTGTTACAACTGTTCGAAATCCGGTTGAAACGTGTGGAATTTTGTAACAACCTGCTGCCATCCAACCGGTCAATGTTGCGAGGCCAAGTCCAGTTGGGTCTCCGTATGCGCCGAGGTTCTGACTAATTACCATTCGCAACGCATTGATCTTGCCGTTTTTCTCGAACCCGACTTCAATTTCGTGAACTTGGTCGCGACCGTGAGTCATTTGAACCATTGCTTCAGATCGAGTTTGCATAAATTTCACAGGTCGGCGTAACCATTTAGACAAAAGTGGTGCAACAAAAAACTCTGGATACCAAACTATTTTTGCGCCGAACCCACCGCCAACATCTGGCGCAATCACGCGGCACAAATTCTGTGGTGTATCAAGCCACGATGCAAGTTTATTTCGTAGGTGATGTGGTGCTTGCGTCGTGGCCCAGATCGTCAACCCGTTAAGCGTCCAGTCGGCGAGACAACCAACTGTCTCAATTGGCACTACAGCACATCGCTGATTCACGATTCGCAAGCTCGCGCGATCATGCGACTTTGTAAAGTGTTTTTCAAGGTCATCAAGCATCGGAACTTTCGTCAGCACATTTGAATTGCGAGTTTCAAACAACATCGGGGCATTCGGTGCAGTGGCTTGCTCAACCGTTGTGACGGCATCAAGAGTTTCGTATTCGACTAACACTGTCGGCACAGCATCGGCAGCCTGGTAGCGATTTTCTGCGACGACAATTGCGACTGGCTCTCCAGCCCATCGCACGCGGTCATGGGCAAGCACAGGTCGCTCAAAATCTGTCATGCCTCCTGGCAAGTTTGGGAACGAAATAAAATCAGCAGCGGTCCAAACCCCGAGAACTCCGGGCATCTTGAGAGTTTCACTGACGTCTATCGAAATAATGTTTGCGTGTGCCTGATCAGACATCACGAACTGAGCAAACGCTGTGTTAGTCGGAGATAAGTCGTCAACAAATTTTCCTCGACCAGTAAGCAGACTCGGGTCTTCTTTTCTAAGAACTTTTGCGCCAACCAGACTCATGAACGGTCTCCTTTAGTGAGTAAGTGTTCGAAGATCATGGCTTGTGATGGTGCGCTTCTGAATCAGATGGATCATGCCACCACTTGTTTTTGTCGTTCTCGCTATCAGCAGAGTTGCTTAGTTTGCGAGGACCCCAACCCAATATTCTGCCGAGCAAATATTCTGGACCACTTTCTTCACGTCGCCACCAACGACGCTGTCCGCCGTGTACCCGTTTCTGAAATGTTGACAGACCAACCGAAATGATCAGTGCACACCCGAAGAACAAACTTTCTACCCAAACTGAACCCACGCCAGCGAGTTGCAATCCTTTAACGCCGCTCTGCAGTGCGATCACGCTAAGCACGGTGCCGAAAACATTAAAGCGTCGCTTAAATTGTGTTGCGCCTAAGAATGCAGCAGAAAATGACGGCAATAAATATGGTGCGCCTGATTGGGCTTGAATCGAACCAAATTGCGAAGAAAGCAATACGCCAGCAACCGCACTAAACAATGCTGAAGTGATCATTGCTCCAGAAATGAATCTGTCGGTGTGAATGCCTGCGAGTCGTGCCGCATCTCTTCCGCCACCTGTTGCAAAGAAGTACCGACCAATAGGAGTGTGCTCAAACATAAACCAGAGGCCAGTTGCAAGAACAATTGCAATTACAACAGTGCGCGTCAAACCAAATGCGAACTCATCTGTGATCGATTTGAAAGAGTCAGGTAATCCAAGAATTGATCTGTTGCCTGAACGCCAGACGCTGTAGGCCGTCAGCACCGAACTCACGCCAAGTGTGGCAATGAACGAGTCTATTTTTACTCGCACAATCAAAAATGCATTTAACGTCCCAATCAAAACGCCGAGAGTGAGTGCCACCAAAATTGCAGGCACGACAGCCCACTTTTGGTCAACTAAAAGCCACGAGACAGTGACGGCTGATGCTGAAACTGTGGCCGCAATTGAGAGATCAAAAACTCCAGCCGATAACGGCACAAGTAGTCCGAGTGCAACGACAATCAGAATCGACTGTTGATTAATTACTGAGCGGTGTGTCAGCCAAGTTAGCCACGTATTTGGCACCCATATCGAAAAAAGTATCCACGCAACTGCATAAAGATAAAAAACGCCAATATTGCGTGGATGAAGTTTTTTTAACTTAAACGGAGACCGACGAGTGTCAAATCGGCTGTCAATTTTGTCAAGCCGATCGGTTCGTTCATATTTGACTCGCCATCGACGGGTGACTTTATTTTTTTTAAGGACTAGCCGGGCCTTTACTTCGCCAGTCTTTTCATTTATCTTCATGAATTCTCCCGAGAACTTGATGCAGGCGACTTGTCACGAATTACTTGTGTTGAAATTCGGCGAGGCGTGATTCGTGAGCCAACTCTATTTGATGTGGCACCAAGAGTTTCAGTCACGATGCGAGATGCGGTGATTTCGTCTCCAAAAAGTTCGCACGCAACAACTCCGCTTCGCATGATCAAGACTCTGTGGCACAAACGAACTAATTCGTCCGTATCCGAAGAAGCGACAATCACCGTGCCGCCAAGTTGAGCAAACTGTTCAACTCGTTCATAGACGGCAGACTTCGAACCAATATCAACGCCTTGGGTCGGTTCGTCAAGAATTAAAACCTGCGGATCAGTCCGTAGCCAACGGGCGAGAACAGCTTTTTGTTGATTTCCGCCGGAGAATTTTTCCATTTTTCGACGAAGAATTGGCGGGTCAATTTTCATTTCAGTAACCCAACTATTGACGTCAGATTTCAAGCGCTTGTAGTTGAGTGTCAACCCTCTACGAAGCGGCGAGAGTCTTGGTAGAGGAATATGATCTTCGAGACGTTCGGACAAAATTAGACCAATTCGTTTTCGATCGGCTGGCACAAGAGCCATGCGAGCTTTGATTGATTGATGAGGGTGTGCGAAGACTTTTTTCTTGCTTACAAGAACTTTGCCCATGAATCGTGGTGATACACCAAATAAACAATTAGCAACTTCTTCACGACCCGAGCCGATGAGCCCGGCGATGCCGACAATTTCACGTTGGTGTGATTTCAAATTAAGCCCTCGCAGTGTGAACCCAAACAGATTTTCTGCTTCTAGAACGACATCTCCGTGATCGTCTTCATTTGCAGTTCGCTCAAGTGAAAGTTCGCGTCCAACCATTAACTGCACTAGGTCCATCGCATTAAGTTCTTTCACGTCTTGGCTAGCTGCGACAACTTTTCCGTCACGCAAAACGGTTACTTTGTTGGCGAGGCCGAGAACTTCATCCAAGATGTGACTCACAAAAACTACGCCAACCCCAAGACTTGCAACTCGACGTACTTCACGAAAAAGTGCATCAACTTCGCCGCGGTTGAGAGCGGCAGTCGGTTCGTCAAGAATCAAAATTCCAGGTTTGTCAAAGTTCCAATCTTGTAGCGCACGAACAATCGCGATAGCCGCACGTTCTCCCGATGTCAATGTCGCGAGTGGGCTTCGAACATCAGGTGCTAATCCAAAGCGAAGAAGAAGTTCTTGACAACGCTTTGCTTCGGCGCGCCATTTAATTCGTCCTGCAAAACCAGTTTCATATCCGCGACCAAGACCGAGGTTTTCGATCGCCGAAAGCGTATTTACTAAACCAAGATCTTGGTGAACAATTCTGATCTGTGTGCGATCTTGTGGAGAGAGTTGCCAGAGATCAATCTGTTGATCATTGAAATAAACTTTTGCGCCATGGTCGGCTTTGATGTAGCCGGCGATCAGTTTTATCAGCGTTGATTTTCCTGAGCCGTTTTGGCCGATCAGCGCGTGAATTTCACCAGGCCGAATTTGAAGGTGAGCATTGTCGAGAGCAAGTTGACCAGGGTACGTTTTCGATATTGAGCGGATATCGAGAATTGAAGCAGGCTCATTCATGACATGAGAATCGTATAAACGTCAGAGGGGTAACCGCCGAACAAATTTTGTTCGACGATTACCCCGAATACTGACTAGTTAGTTTCTAATTACTTCTTTCCCCAACGAGTAAGGAACTGATCCTGGAATCCTTCGATTCCGGCCCATGCCTTAGTTGGGTCTTTGATTGTGTCGACCTGCAAGATTTGCAATGGCAAACCGTTCAAACCGATATCAGGGCGACCTTCAATGGTCTCACTTGCAGGAGCCTTTGAGATGCTTCCACCCGACAAGATGCTTGCAGCCATATCCACTGCGCGCCATCCGAGAAGTTCAGAAGCGAGTGCAACTTCACCCAATTGATGACGACCATTTGCAATGAAATCGAAGTTCATTGGTCCACCAGCTTGCGAAACTGCTTTCGCTTGGTCGATCAATCCAGCTGCATCAAGTGCATCTGGCACTCCGTACATCATTCCGCCGAAAGCGTAAACAATGAAGTCAAGTTCTTTGTCAGCCTGCAATGCAGAAACAATTTGACCCGGCAAGTTTACGCCAATGTCTGCAATCGCAACTTCTTGAGTCTCGAGTTTGCATTCTGGGCAGATTTTCGCAAGTTCATCAGTGAAACCCTGTTGAACAAGTGAAAGAACTGGGAACACTGGCAATCCGACGAATCGAATGTTCTTGTTCGTGCTGTTGGCAACTGCATAGTCAGCCATCAACACGCCATAAAAGTAGTAATCGTCTTGCGACAAAATATTTGCAGCAATGCCGTTACCTGGTTCGTAGCCTTCTGGCATCGACCAAGCAATTACTGGTATCTTCATTTCTTGCAAAGTGGCAAGTTGGCCAGCAAACCACTCACGTGGGACACCGCTTTCGAAGATGACATCTGGTTTGGCAGCAATTGCTGCGTCAAACGCCGCTGCGACTGTTTCTGGTGTGTCCTGGTGTGACGTTGATTTGAACGTCCAGCCAAGTGCTTTTGCTGCTGCTTCAACACCAACTTGAATTTCTGCACAAACTGCAACACTGCAGGTCATGTAGTAGACAGTCTTGCCTTCAGGTGCGGCTGAAGGTGCATCACCAATGTTTAGTGTTGAGTTTGTCTGCAAGTATTTTGCAACACGAGCAGCAGCAATGTCTGCTGCTGATTCACCAGCGGCAACTGTGTCGGCGCTAGCAGCAACTGTTGTATCAGTTGACTCTGAACTTCCGCCACACGCAGTAAGCGCGAGCAAGCCAGTTACAGCCAACGCGAAACCGCGTCGGAACTTAATTGAATTTGTCATTAATTATCCCCTTTATAGTATTGATTGGTACTAAAGCATATACGGCGGTTTTATCGGCCGGTTAGCTTCGGGTATTTTCTGCCAGCTAATTAGGATGCGGCAATTAGTTTGTTCAAATTTTCAACGAACATGGCCAGAATCTTGTCGCTGACATCAGCGAGTGCACCGCGGCCGAATTGTGCTAGCTTGCCCGTAATTACGAGATCGGTGTGTACCAAGCATTTAGTAGACGTATCTGTAACGGCCTCAAGTCGCGCTGTGATGGTTGCCGAGGTGCTGCCTTTGCCGGACTTATCGCGACCTTCACCTTTAAGTGCTGCACGGTGTTCGGCTTCGTTGCGTTCAAGAAATTGGGCTTGGCCATCAAATTGAGCAAGGATTGGACCTACTTTGACTTTGACATTTCCGAAATAAGTGTCGCCGTCGATCTCGGTTAATTGTGCGCCAGGTAAGCACGGTGCGATGAGCTCTAAGTCAGTAAGGATTGTCCAGGCGTTTGCGATTGGCACATTAACTACAAATTCGTGATTAAGGTCCATGAAAATTGTCTCCAGATGTACTGTTTAGTTTTACAGTTTAGATTTGCTGTTTATATTTATAGTTTAGTTCTCTAGTTTAAAAGGCGTGATGAAAACAAAAAATAATTTGATTCTTTCTGGCGGTTGGGCACATAACTTTGCCACAAGTGTGCCGAATTTAGTTGAGACATTAAGCGCAGTTAATTTTGCTTCTGACGTGGCATTTGATATTTCTGAATCAATTGAATTGCTTGAGTCGAAGAATTATGACTTGATAACTGTCTTGGCTTGTTGGTTTCAGATGAAAGATGCTCGATACTCACAGCAGAATCGTGAGATTTGGTCGCGCACAACTACACAACAGTGGCGAGATGCAATGTTGAAGCAAAAAAATAATGGCGCTGGGTTATTGGCAATGCATACTGCGCCTATTTGTTTTGACGATTGGAGTGAGTGGCCAAAATGGATTGGTGGTTCTTGGGATTGGCAGAAGTCATCGCATCCGCCGCTTGGTGAACTGAATGTCGCACCTTGTGGCGACCATGTAATCGTTGCAGGCGTCGAGTCATTTGTTATTCGCGACGAACTTTACTCAAATCTTTCACGAGATGATTCATCGCAAGTAATTTTGCAATCAACTGATGGCAATTCAACTCAGCCAACTTTATGGGTTAACGAAAATAATTTAGGTCGTGTTGTTTATAACGCGTTGGGCCACGATTTAGTGTCGGTTTCACATTTAACTCATCAACAACTAATTAAGCGCAGTGCGATGTGGGCATGTCGCGCCGCCGACTTTGAAGTAGAAGCCATAACTTTGTAGCAGTAATCTAAAAGTATGAACTATCGCGTTGAAGTTAAGAAAGACTTGTGTATTAGCTCTGCAAAATGTGTAAGTGATGCACCAAAAATTTTCAAATTTGATCAAGACGAACTAGCAGAGCCTGTTAGTGAAACTACTCAAGAGCAATTGGCAGTTTTGATTCGCTTGGCTCGCAACTGCCCGGGCGAAGCAATCACTATCTACGACGAGACCGGTTCAGCAATCAGTTTGGAATAGCGCTCGTTTAGATTTGAGCGGGCGCTGGTGAGCCAAAGATAACCGGATACGAGAGCCAGTTTTTACGCGCAGACTGCTCGTCCCGTCGAGGCGGGTTTTGTGGGTCAACGATTGCGCCATGACTCAAAACGATTTGAGCCATCGTGGCGATCGCACCGGTCAGCGAAATTTCAGAATCGGCCGGCTGGCTTTCAAGGCCACTGACTAGTTCTTGGCCGATGCAAGCGTGAAACCCAGAACCAAAACTTAGTCCCCAAGGGGCGATGCCTTCTTGAGTTTCTCGAAACGGGTTGAACTGGTCTGCATCACTTCCAAAGACGTTTACATCACGATTTGCGGCTCGCATGTCGATCGTGACACGAGTATCTTGCGAAATCAAAACACCAGATTCAAGTTTTGTTTCAGTGACGGCTACTCGACTTGACTCTGGGCTAGCGGGGTTGAGCCGAAGTGACTCAAAGCCAAATCGCTGTAACAGTGAAATATCGTTAACTAATTTTTCACGGTCATTTGGGTTGTGTCTGATCCATTCAAAAATATGATCCATCAGGTTGACGAATGCTCCAGATGTTGAATGTGAACCAACCCATGGGAAGTAAGCAATTTCGTGGAGTAAAGATTCATCAGAAACTTCTAGATTGTCATGGTTGACTAGCAAAGTTGTCAAGACATCTTTTGGTAAGTCGTCTGCAGACTTTGTTTGTAGCGACACTTGTTCGATGAGTGCAAGTCGATTTTTGCGCGCTGGCTCAAAAAATTCTTTTGCAAATAGTTCAAGTGCGGCATTGCCTCGCTCGATTACAGACTGTTTATCACCAATGAAATGGTTGACACTTGAAGCGCGAGCAAGCGAAGCCATGATGTCTGCCAGCAAAGAAAACCTGTCTGGGTCGGTGCCAAGATCAATCCCAGCGATCCCGGCAGAGATGCGCATCATTGTCAAGCGGGCGAGTTGCAAAAGATCTACTTGGCCGCCAACAATATGCGGTTGAATACTTTCGTAGATGTTGTGGGGGATTAAATTTTTCTCCCAAAAAGCAAAAGTATCACGACGAAAAAGTCGGTTCTCAAGTCGACGACGCGCGTTATGTTCAGCGCCATGCAAATTTACGATCACACCGTGCATCAGCGCGATGCCTTCGTCGTATAGTCCTTGGCGCAGATCTCGATTGCGCAACGCCGATTTGGCATCAACCCAACTAGAAAGCGTGATGTTTGACATGTTTATCTCGAATAATTTCGGCTAAGCATTTCGCAGAACTGAGATTATTTTTCAAATAAAACGTGGTACGAACCCCAGTAAGGCCGTTTTGTTGTTGTATCAATTTTCGCCGGCTGGCTTGGGTCGGCAATAACTTTTCGATCAAACATCGCTTGAACTGCAACAGTTGCCAAACCAAATTCGTAGTCAGAAGTTTCTTGCGATCTTTCAGATAGTCCGGCGGCAAGTTCTTGACCGATGCATGCGTGCATTCCGTGACCAAACGAGAGACCCCATGCGGCCACATTCGGTGTCGAAATCTGGCGATGTGGATCAAACTCGTTTGCATCAGCCCCGAAAATTTCAGCACTGCGGTTTATCGACATTAAATCAATAGTCACTGTTGAATTTTTCGGAACGATAGTTCCTGATTTGAGAGTTACATCTGACAATGCTCGACGCATCGCAGTTGGGCTTGAAGGGTTGAGGCGAATTGTCTCGAACATTGCCCGTTGCACGAACGACTTGTCGTTCGTAATCAACGCAGCATCTTCAGGGTGTTTCTTTAGCCAATTAAACAAATTGTCGAGAGTGCGAACAAATGCCGTGGCCGACGTGTGAGCGCCAGCTAGAAGAAAGAATGCGATCTCTTTCAAAATAATTTCGTGCGGAAGATGCAGAGAATCTTCATTTTTAAGAAGTTCGGTGAGAATATCCTTAGGCAAGTTTACGTTGCTGTCATTTTTTGACTCGGCGATAAGTTTTTGTCGTCGAGCAATGGATGGTGCTAAAAACTGTGTGTCAAACTCAGACTTTGCTTGCTCAATTTCTACAGTAACTTCAGCAGGGTCACGAGTGGTGTGGGCAAGTGTCGCACCTTCAATGAACTTCATCATGAAGTTGTAAAGATTGGCTGTCTCTTCTTTGGTTTTAAGCGGCCGATCAACGCCTGCATTAAGGGCCGCAAGATTCATCATTAGTTGGTGCGAAAGCGTTACGAGTTCAGCACGACCTGCCTGCACGAACGGTTCAAGTGTTTCTGAAATTACTTGTGGAAACAAATCTCTTTCGTAATGCACGAGGGTTTCACGACGAAACAAACGATTTTCGAGTCGTCGTCGCGCGCGGTGCTCATCTCCGTGCAGGTTGACGAGCACACCTTCCATCACGACTTCGCCAGCGTCGTATAAAGCCTGCTTGAAATCTTTGTGACGGTAAATTTCTTTTGCTTCTTCGAAGTTTGTAACCGTCAAGACATTTTGTGAATTCATTAAGAAATAACCCCCAGACCCATTCCACCATCTACCGAAAGTACGGTACCAGTAACCCACTCAGCTCGAATTAGATATTCGATTCCTTCAGCAATTTCGAGTGAAGTACCAATTCGCCCAACAGCGTGATGGTTCGCGATCGACTCAAGTCGTTTTGCTGCGGCTTCATCGTCGAAGAGTCCGGCGCGTTGATTGATCTCAGTTAAAACTGCTCCAGGTCGCACCGCATTAACACGAATCTTTCGCGGTCCTAATTCTGTTGCTAAAACTTTTACCAGTGCTTCAAGGGCACCTTTAGTTGCTGCGTATGGCGCCGCACCTGGGTATGCGCGAACTGTATATACAGAACCGATGAAGATGATTGCCCCTTCGGTTGCTACAAGATGTGGCAGAGCGACTTGAGTCAACATCATTCCTGAAATCACATTGTCATTAAAAACCTGCAGCAGTCTTTCTTCTGTCCATTCTTCAACTGGCTTTCGCTCCATGTTGCCAGCGTTAGAAATTAAAGCGTCGATACGTCCACCGTGAGAAATCGCCGCATCAATTAGTTTTTGGCGATCAGCACAGCTCGTGACGTCTGCGGTAACCCAAGCGCAGTTGCTACCAATTTCTTTGGCGACAGTTTTTATTCGATCTTCTCGTCGACCACAAATAGTCACTTTGGCACCTTGAGCTGCAAGATAGCGAGCAGTCGCTTCACCAATACCTGAGCCGCCGCCAGTAATGACAATTGACATTTCTTTAATTGGTTTCATTATTTACTCTGACGGACCAACTGAGTCAACACTCTTCGGTCGTGGAAGCGTTGACAAAATACTCATTGTGACTCCACCGTCTACGAGAATGTTTTCACCAGTGATGTATGAGGACTGCTCAGATGCGAGAAACGAAACTAGGTTTGCGATGTCTTGCGCAGTGCCGAGTCTGCGAAGCGGAATTCGCTTCTCACGCGCTTGGCGAATTTCTGGATCGGCATGCACAGCATTGCTCATGCCGGCATCAATTAGCCCCGGCGCAATTGAATTGACACGAATACCGTATGGGCCCCATTCGAGTGCCATTTGTTTAGTTAACAACGCAACGCCAGCTTTTGTTGATGTGTAAGCACCACTATTTGGCCCGGGGACTACGCCATTCATTGATGTGATGCTGATTATGTTTCCAGGTTTGCCATCGGCAACCATTAGCGCAGCAACTTGGCGCGAAACAGTGAAAGTTCCGATCAGGTTGACGCGAACTACAGCTTCAAACTCTGATTGAGCGAGCGTTAGTAATGGCCCGAAGCGAACGATTCCGGCGTTGTTGACAAGCAAATCTGGTGTCGAGCCAAATTGCTTTATCGCTTTTTCTACCGAATTCACATCTGAAACATCTGCCGCAATAGCAACACAATTTTTTGGCAACTTTTCATCACGCTCGACATCTGCAACATTCAAATCAAGAATTCCAACGTGCCAACCTTCGGATGCAAGTTGATTAACGATTACTCTGCCAATTCCATGTGCTCCACCTGTGACGATTGCACTCTTCATTTTGAGTACGCAAGTTCTCTTGTTAGCGCAACATCAGACCAGCTCGATGCTTGCTCTCCGCGAAGCATGGAGCGTGGCTCGATAGGCGAGAGGTCGATATTTTTGCCACGGCAGAAAAGGTGGCGAAATAAACTTTTGTCACCGAGTAGTGAAATATCTTTTGAAGGGTCGCCGTCAAGAACTAAAACATCAGCGCGATATCCGGTAGCGATGCATCCGGTTTCGCCATCTTGATCTAATGCGACTGCGTTGTCTTTTGTGCCACAAGTAATTGCCTGAAGCGGGGTCATCCCGAGATGTTTGACGAAAACTTCCATTTCGCGAGCATGCCAATGCCCGTATGGTGTCATTGAAAAACCACTTTCTGAACCGCACAACAGTTTTACGCCAGCGTCATATGCCTGTCGTAATTTCGCTCCAGTGTTTTCAAGTTCTCCGGCGAAGATTGATTTTGCTGAAGATGTTGCGCCAGCTTTATGCCCGAACTCTGAAAGATTTGCAAGAAATGTAAAGACCGGCCCAACAGGAACTTTCTTGTCGATTATTGCTTCAAGCGATGCATCACCAAGAAACGATGCATGCCAAATAATGTCGACGCCAGCCATCACAGAATCAAGAGTTGCTTTGTCACCACGACAGTGCGCTGTTACTCGCACACCCAAATCGTGCGCTGTATCGCAAACGACTTTCAACTCTTCGCGTGTCCAGACTTGTATCTCGCCCGAACGTGTAGGGATAGAACCAGTGACATGAATCTTTATGCAGTCTGCACCGTCTTTAACTTGACGACGCACAGCGAGCACAGTTTCTTCTTTGTTGCGTACGACTTCGGCATATCCGGCAGTACCAGAATCAGGAATCAATTTGCCGGCCGTTCCGCCAACTGCAGTCATCAGTGCATACGAACCAGATTTCATTGTTGGGCCTTCAACTACACCAGCGTTAATTGAATCGCGAAGTGCTGGCCCGATGTTGAAGATGCCATCAACATCAAACATTGAAGTTACGCCGGCTCGCAAAACTTTTCTAACGTTGTAAGCGGCAAGTATCGCAGCAGTTGCTGGGTCGCGATGCATAAATAGCTCATCATTGGTTCGCGGTTCGCCAAGAGTGATATGGGTGTGTGCATCAATTAGCCCAGGCATCACTGTGAGGCCGGTTGCATCAACACGTCGCACTTCGCGCTCACTAGATTTTTCAACTACGAGGTTCTTGCCAACAGCGACGATCCTGTCGCCCTCAATTAATACATCGGTATTCGGCTGAGGTTGTGAGCCAGTGCCGTCAATTACGTTTCCACCGCTAATCAGTACCGCGTGCAAGGGGATTCTCCTTTAATGAAGTGAGATAAGGATACATATATATAGGAGTTAATTCGGCGCACAGTTCAACTCAACGGTTTTAAAAAGGCCCAACTCGGTGAGTTTCAGGGGTATTGCATTCCTGCCCACCAAGCCTGCAGTTGCGGTCGGGCAGCGATGTCAACGATCTCAATTCGTTGTCCTAAAGGATTTTGAAAGTATGCAAAGCGGGCGGGCTGCCCATCCGCGTCGACCATCCACGATTCAAGTTTGTGGCCATCACTGACGAGATCTGAAATTGACTTTTTGAAATCGTGCGTCCACCACCCGAGGTGATGTGGGCCGCCGTTAGGCACGTGATCCCAAGGCGAGCCAGGACATTTTTGAATAAGTTCAACATGCATTGGATCATGAATTGAATAAGTTACAAAAATTGAAAACTCGGTTATCGCTGTCGTTGGAGTTTGCACTTTGACAGTGCGGATTGTTGGTGTTGCCCATTGCAAGCCGGTCGAGCCAAATGCTTTCATTGATAACTCGAGATCATCTACCACCCATGCGATGTGATAAAGGTCTGTGTTATTTAATGGCATAAAAATTAAAGATTAAAAATTCTTTTGGCGTTTCCACCCAAAATTTTATTCACATCATCTTTTGAAATATCTAATTGTTCAATCATCTGTCGATATCCGTCTTCTGCATCCCAGCCACCAAAGTTTGAGCCGAGTAGAACTCGGTCGCATCCTTCGGTGTCAACTAGAAATTGCAATGCGTCGCTGCGATGCACAGCAGTATCAAAACTCAGTTGTGCCCATTGTTCTTCGAATGGCCTATTGAGAAGACCTTTGCCGAATGGTCGTTTTTCGAGAGCAGCCTGCAGTCGACCTTTTTGATACGGCGCGAAACCACCACCATGAGCGATGTGGACTTTTAATTTTGGATGTCGATCAAGCACACCAGCAAACAGTAAGTGCGAAACCGCAAGACCCTCATCAATTGCAAAGCCATAAATGACATCTAACTCCCATTTGTTAAAAAAATTATCAGGTGTCTGATATGTGCCTCGTGGGCCAGGGTGAATAACAACGGGTATGTCTAATCGTTCGTGCTCAGACCATAATTCCTCAAACCGTGGGTCAGAAAGTGCGAGGCCATTGACGTCGGTGCCGATGTAAGAGCAGACCATGCCCAGTGAAGTAACTGCTCGGTGTAGTTCTTCGCATGCAGCCTTTGGGTCTTGCAACGGAAGCGCGGCAGCACCGATTAATTGAATGTGATCTCGACAAATTGTCGCAACCTCATCGTTGTGCTTCTTATTGAATTCAATACCCGAACGAGCAGGCTGGTGATAAAAATATGTAATCGGATTAGGCGATATGAGTTGCAGATCGATCCCGAGTAATGCCATTTTCTCGACTCGTTTTTGCGGAACAGAAAATGGACTGTTGTTGAATTTCACATTTTCTAAAACGTAATCACCGGCGCGAAAAAATTCATTGCCGTTATCGCGAAAGCCCATTTCGGGTCCGGCTGCACCGCATGATCCCATCACACCAGGAACCAATATGTGTGCGTGAATGTCAATTACTTGATTGACCGCCATTGGCAAAGTTTAGCGCTGGGTTTTTATTCGTAATGTTTTGAACGAATCTGTCAATGAGTAGTGCCGCGCCGAGTAATGCAATCGCAGCAACACCATCTAGCCACCAGTGATTGCCGGTTGCCGAGACAGCGAGCACCGTTATTAATAGGTGTGCGAGATACAGCCAGCGCCAGCGACTAGTGGATGAAAACACGATGCCGAGTGAAATAATTGCCGCCCAGCCAACATGAATCGATGGCATTGCCGCAAATTGATCTGAAACTCCAGTGCCAACTGGGCCGTAAACAGATAATCCGTAGCGGGTTGCAAGATCGATGTAACCCAGTTCGGGTAAAAAGCGCGGTGGGGCGACACGAATATAGCGAATGACGAGACATGCGGCCGTGAGCATTGCCAGACTGCTGCGCCAACGCGGATATTTATCTCGGTGACGAATAAATATCCAAACAAGAAACAAAATCATTGCCGGCACATGAAACACCGCATAGTAAAAATTCGTCGCCTGAGCCAACCAGTCGTACTGCAAAACGAATTGTTGTAACGAAAGTTCAGTAGGCATGTGCAGCCAATTTTGAAGTCGAACAATTTGTTGAGCGCGCTCGATCGCACCGCTGGGTTGATCAAGAGGGAGTTTCATCGCCAAGCGCCAAAGTGTGTACAGCGCCGAAATTAAACTAAGTTCTGTTGTCGCGGGAATGATTCTTGCGCGCCACTTTGTTGTCGGCAGACGACGCAAAAGCATGGTGACTGCGAAACTAAGAAGCGCAGTAATCGCCGCTTGATCCCAGGTCACCCATTTCATATTCGTATTCATTGGGCGCAACTCTATAACTGAATTCAGATAAGTTTGGATAATGCCGAGTCAGCAAATGTTGCTTTTTGCTGGTGTGTTTGTTCAGAGATTCGAACAATCATCATGACTGGTGTGCCTGAACTAGATCAACTTAAATTGTGGGCAGACCCAAATGTGGTGCAGATCAATCGGCTACCGATGCGCTCGCCGTTTATTGCTCGGGCAAGTCAACGAATATCGCTGAACGGTGAATGGCGAATTCAGCGTTTCGCTCATCCAAGCGAGATCAGCCTCGAACATTTGGGCGAAAACTGTGATGACAGCGAATGGTTTCAAATTCCGGTTCCGAGCAACTGGACACTGTTTGGTCTAGGTGATGTTCCGCAATATACGAATATTGCGATGCCGTGGAGAGAAGCACCACCATATTTGCCGCCAGAGATTCCTACCGCGGTTTATCGGCGCAGCTTTACAGTTGAAAATGATTGCAGCGGTCAACGGATTGTTTTGCATGTTGGTGGCGCAGAAAGTGTGCACAGTGTTCGAATTAACGGCGAATTCATTGGATATGGAACAGACAGCAGACTCGCAAGTGAATACGACATTTCTTCAGTCGTGCGTCAAGGCGCGAATGTTGTTTCAATAACTGTCTGCCGTTTTTCGGCTCAGTCATATGTAGAAGATCAAGACCAATGGTGGATGGCGGGTCTGCATCGTGAGATTTTCATTGAAGTGCAATCACAAACCCGAATTCACGATGTCAGGGTTGATGCAAAAGTTGAAGACTTGGGTAATTCATTAATTGGTGCAGGTTCTGTTCGCGTACGAACAACGGTTGTGGCGCCGACTGACAAGCGGTTTCCGAAAGGTATGTCGGTTGTTGCAACATTACATGCAGTCGCTGGCGAACAAGCTGGCGAACAAGCTGGCGAACGAGCCGGTAAACAGATCGGCAAACAGTATCAATCTGCGGTGCCGCATCTCGAACGACCATACGAATTTATTGGTCACATCGCAGACGTCAGTTGGACGGTCGCAAGAGCCAAGTTGTGGTCAGCCGAATTGCCGAATCGTTACATCGTTAAAGTTTCTCTGCTTAATGAGAACGGTGTAATTATTGATTCAACAGAGCAGACAATTGGTTTCAGAAAAATTGCAGTCGTAGATGGTGATCTTCTTGTAAATGGCAAACGGATAATGATCCAAGGCGTTAATCGTCATGACCATCACCCTGATCGCGGCAAAGCAGTCACCGTTGCAGATATGCGAGCCGATGTGCTGGCAATGAAGCAACACAACATCAACTCGGTTCGGTGCTCGCATTATCCCAACGATCCAAAGTTTCTCGATATCTGTGACGAACTTGGTTTATATGTCGTGGCAGAAGCAAATGTCGAGAGCCACGCTTGGATGTCAAGTTTGTGCAACGATCCAAATTATCGATCAACTTGGTTCTCGCGAGTCTCGCGAATGGTTGAGCGGGATAAAAATCATCCGAGTGTGATTATTTGGTCGCTCGGCAACGAGTCTGGATACGGCGAGATACATGATGCCGTAGCGAAATGGATTCGCTCGTATGACCCGTCTCGTATTTTGCATTATGAAGGGGCGATTTTTCACACCAACTGGTTTGATGGCGGATTAGCGGCAACCGATGTTGTTGCACCGATGTATACGAGTATTGCCGCCGTCGAGGCCTACGGAAAAAATAAAAGACGACGGCGGCCATTGATTATTTGTGAGTACAACCATGCGATGGGCAACTCAAACGGTTCACTTGCTGACTATTGGAGAGTGTTTGACAACACGCCAGGCTTACAGGGCGGTTTTATTTGGGAATGGAAAGATCACGGCATTCGTCAAAAGTTGCCGAACGGCAAAGAGCGCTTTGCATATGGAGGTCAGTTCGGTGACTCTCCAAATGACGGCAACTTTGTAGCCGATGGTTTGATGCATGCGGATTTGACACCTCACCCAGCGATGCGTGAAGTGGCCTGGGTACATCGACCCGTCGCGACAAAAATTAAAAAGTCGAAATCTGGTGATGTTTTAGAAATTCTCAACCGACAGACTTTTCGTGATACCTCTTGGCTCAAGCCAAGTTTTGAATTGGTTATTGATGGCGTGATCGCGCGCCAAGGAAAACTTGCAGTCGCAAATATCTCTGGTGGAAAAACTCTGAGAATCAAAGTTCCTGTTGCAATTCGCAATGTAAGTGCCGCAAGTGATGTTCGGCTAAATGTGTTGTGGAGAACTAAGCGCCCTGAGTCTTGGTGCGCACAAGATCATCTTGTCGCATGGGATCAACTAATTTTGCGCGCGCGAAAGCCGAACAAGATTGCGGTGTCGACCATTAAGAAATTGTCTGTTCAAATTGAACCCGAGTTGACTATTTGGCGAGCACCAATCGACAATGACGGCTTCAAATTGTTACCCGACCTTTCGTGGGTTAAAACCACGACGCTGAAGCGATGGCAAGCCGAAGGTCTTGACGGTGATGTAAAATCGTTGGTCAAACATGCTGTCAAGCATCAACAACGATCAGATGGCTCAGTTCGTTACGAGCACACGGTGGTGGTGCCGAAAAAATTTGATGATATTCCACGCGTGGGCGTGAACTTCGCACTGCCAACCGGTTTTACTGATATCAAGTTTTGCGGCAATGGCCCACACGAGTGTTATGCCGATAGGCAGTCGTCAGCGATGTTGGGTGTGTATTCGTCAAAGCCCGACGAGCTTCCATATTTGGTCCCGCAAGAATTTGGTTTGCGCACAGATTGTCGATGGTTCGAAATTTGCAACGAGCAGACTGGCGAGATAATCAAAATTGAAGCTGATGGCTGTTTGCTGAATATGTCTGCATTGCCGTATACGACGGACGATCTTTACCGCGCAAAAGACCAAACAGAATTACACAAGCGCAAATATCTGACTATGAATATTGATGTTGCCCATAGGGGGCTCGGCACGGGCAGTTGTGGTCCAGATGTATTGCCGCAATATCGGGTTAGTGCTGGCACTTATAAATTTGCTTATGTTGTGTCACGCCAGGTGCGCAGCACCAGCCGCTGAAACTTTCCAGCCTTCAATTTGCGCATCTTGCGAACACAATGCGACGACGCAACCGCCAAATCCGCCTCCGGTCATGCGTGCGCCAAAAACCCCCGTTGTTTGTTGTAGGTCGCTCACTGCTTCATTCATCTGAGGTGTTGAAGTTGAGTAGTTATCCGCAAGAGATGAGTGACTCTGGTTCATCAGTAAACCAGCCGTAATCAAGTCGTTTGATTTAAGTGCAAGCGCAAAATCTCGGACTCGTTGGTTTTCGGTGATCACATGGCGGGCACGCTTTTGAATCACCGAATCTGAAATTGAATCAACTGCAGAAAGGTCTGCCAGGCGTAAGGGACCGATAATTAATTCGGCCTCTGCACACTGTTTGACGCGGTCGGCATATTGCGAACCGACGAGAGTGCGATGGGCGATAAATCGAACGAGCACTTGCGAATTTTCTGGAAGGCGGATGTGTTCAATCTCAAGTGTGTTGCAATCAATCAGCATTGCGTGTTGTTGTTTTGCCGATGCGATACACAATTGATCCATGATCCCAGTAGGCACACCGGTGGCGATGTGTTCGGCACGCTGAGCCATTTTTGCAAGTTCGCTGGCTGGCCCCGAAAAACCAAGTGCGAGAGCGGTAGCAACTTCGAGCGCGGCACTTGACGACAATCCACTACCAATCGGAATTGTCGTTGAGATATTTCCGACGATGCCACGAACTGAACTACATTCTTTGGCCACTGCTGCGATATAGCGAGCCCAACCTGAAATCGCCGAAAGATCTGAACTTAAGGGAAGTTTTATAATTGCGTCATCGCGTTCGTCTTGCGAATGCAATTCAATGACTGGCGTTTTTGACCAATGAGCATCAATAGTGGTGAACCGGTCAATCGCCATTGGAAAAACCATTCCGTCCGTGTAATCAGTGTGGTCACCAATCAGATTGACGCGACCTGGTGCAATCGCCAGCATTATTTCATCAAGTCGCGAAGTCGCTGTGCAATGTCGGTTGGGTCAACTGGATTGAAATATTCATTTGTTGAAACTTCGGCTGCGGCAATGTAACGCTGAACACCTGGCGCGCGCATTGGAGAAACTATTTCCATATGTAGCCATGGATTCTTATAATTCTTTGAACGCGGAGACTGGGTGATCCACATCATGTAGGGGAGCGGTGCAGAATAAAGTTGATCGAGCGCCGAAAAAATTTGTCGCAGCATTGTTGCGAACTCGGTGCGTTGAGCATCTGACAGCTCTTGAATCGATCCCAATCGTTCTCGTGGTGCAATCACAAGTGACACTGGGTATATCGATGCATGTTGTGTGTATGAAATGAAATCTCTAGTTGACACGACCTCTCGAAGTCCTGCATCGGTGTCTGGTGTCCATGGCGCGCTAAGTAGTTGATGTTGGCGCGCAGGAACATGATCAAATGCATAGATCTGGCCGTGTGGATGTTGAATTGTGGCGCCAACTTCGGCACCTCGATTTTCGAATACTAAAACGTATTCAATTTGGTCTCGCTGCAAAAGTGCATCAGTGCGCTCGGCCCAAATATCGATGACACTTCTAATGCCGGCAAGTTCTAGCGAAGCAAGTGATGCGTCATGTTTCGACGAGTACAGCACTACTTCGCACATACCGCGTTCAAGTGCGGGCCACCGATTCGGAATCGATTTGACCATGTATTCAGTCGGGGCCTCAAGTCCACCAACACAAAATGGACAACTTTCAGTAGGCGAGTTTGGACGATGTTGTCGAGCGGCGACAATGTGCACCCTTGTGCCCGTAAATGGATCAATTCGTTCGTTGTTGTTCACGACATGACTCTTTCTAGCATCACGATGAAAGATGACGCTGGAAGCAACGGAGGGCAAATGAATCCGATTTGTTGTAATTGCAAACCTGACATTGAGAAACTTGCGTCCTCCATCCATTGTGGAAGTTGGCGATGTGGGGAAAATGTGGGAGTGCCAAAATAAATTGGACTGATCCGATATTCGGCCTGTGGTTCAAGGCCGTGTATCCGGATCGGGTCAATGTGATTGCTTTGGCCATTGTTGAGTCGAGTGATTGAAACGATCGTGCTGAGACCATCGCTGTTGCTTACACCGTGCACGACAATATTCGTGTCCGGGTGATCTTCGTTAAACGATCTTCCTGAGTGGATCAGTGGACGCAAACTTTTGTACTTGGCGATTACTTCGGTCAGTCGAGCGATTTCTTCAGGTGGGGCTGTTAGCAAATTTGATTCAATCCCGAGCCAGCCGAAAATCGCTGTTGATGCACGAAATGCAAGTGAATGCGAGCGTCTCGTAAGGTGATTGACTCGAGATCCGATATGGCTGCCGAGTATTTCGTGGGGCATCAATCGTGTTGCCCCATGTTGTATCAGCGTGCGATCAAGTGCGTCAATTGAATCACTGGTCCAAAATCGATCTACATAATTGAGAATTCCAAAATCAATTCGACCTCCCCCTGAGGCACAAGACTCAAACTGCACGAGTGGATGCTTGCGCTTGAGTCGGTCTAGCAATTCGTAAGTACCGAGAGTTTGAGCATGTGCGCCCGTTGCAACGAGGTCGCGATTGTGATCCCATTTGATGTAAGCAATGTCGTGTTCATCAAGTAGTTTCGAAATGTGTGCGTATAAATAGTCGCGAACATCGGCACGCGACATGTCCAACACCAACTGATTTCGTCCGGTTATCTGTTCATAGTTGGCGTCATGCAATGCCCAGTCTGGATGTTTTCGGTACAAGTCACTATTGACGCTGACCATCTCTGGTTCAAACCAGATACCAAACTGCATGTTGCGACTTCGAACATGTTCAATTAGTGGTGTAAGCCCTTGCGGCCAGACCGTTGCATCGACTGACCAATCACCGAGCCCTGCAGAATCATTGCGTCGTCCCGTAAACCAACCATCATCCAACACGAAGCGTTCAACGCCAATAGATGCCGCGACATCGGCGAGAGCGGTCAAGGTCTTCAGATCGTGATCGAAGTAAACAGCTTCCCACGTGTTGATAATTACGGGGCGCTCTGTTTCGAGATGTTGTGGAAGCGAACGGACATACTGATGAAAGTGTTGTGACGCGCCACTTAATCCGTTAGTTGAATGCACCGCATAAATTGTCGGTGCCGTGTGCGAGTCTCCAGGTTGAAGAATAATTTCGCCGGCGACTAGTCGCTCGCTCACAAGTAGATGTTTGTGATGTTCGGTGACGCCGTCAGCTGTGATTTCAAAATTTCCACTCCATCCGAGATGGCAACCCCACACTTCGCCCTGCTGTTCTGAAAAGCCAAGAGTTCCAGCAAAAATTAGGGGCCATTTCTCGTGCGATGTTCGTCCACGCAAATTCGTTATAGATATAGTCGAGTCGCACCATGGTGTTCGGTGCTCGCCGAACTCCATTGCCCACCGACCACCGAAGGTAAGTATTTCGTTTGCAGATGCCGTAATCGGTAGCGCGACTCGAAGTGCGTTTAGGTTGTATGAAGTTTTTCCGGTGTTTCGCAGTGTTGCCGAAACAGCGAGAACGTCACCTGCATCAATTTGAACTCGCAAAACTACCGCTAATCCGGCGTGAGTATCGGTGAGTTCAAATGTCGCGGATGTATTTGATTGTTCGATAGTTGAAATTTGCAAGTGTGCAAACATTGCGCTTGCGTCCGTGCGAAATCCTTCAAGTCCTGGAATACCTAACCAGCCGTCGTGATGTTGGGGGATCATTGCAAGTGGCGCGTCAAAATCGATTCCGCCGCCGAGTACAGGTCGCAAAAACATCGCATCAGAAAGTTGGCTTACGCCAAAATACGATCCCCAATAGACGATTGAAGGCACGTTGCCACGCGTGCTGATAACGACGCTTAGTTCACCCTGATACAGATGAATGAGTTGACTGCGAGTATTCACTGCGCACCAAGTCTGCCAGTCCAGTCAAACTCAAGCCACTTTGCTGTTATAGAAATAGCGATTGGCGCTGCCCGGACGAATGTGCATTAGTTAAATTCGTACGACGACTCAAGAGTTTGTGTGAATGACATCTCTTGTCGGCAAAATTTAACTTACGAGAATTAGAGTATTTAATGTGGTTTCAGCTGAACGCTTAGCAATCGCAAGGCTGGTGCATCGTGTTGGGTTTGGTCCAAAACCGGGGCAGTTCGCCAAGATGTTGAAACAAGGCTTCAAAGTTTCAGCTCGGCAATTGCTCAAATCTGGTTTGCCTGATTATGGAGATGTAAAAACAGCGATCGGTATCACCGACCTTGGTGCGCAACCCAAGCCGAACTCTGAGGCTTTAAGGCCATACAACGTTGCAAAAGATGCACAATTGCGAAACATGAGTTTGTGGTGGCTTGACCAAATGGTTGGACAAGAACATCCATTCGTTGAACGCATGACGTGGTTCTGGCACGGCCATTGGGCGACTTCTTACTCAAAGGTCTATGAGCCTCTTCTGATGTTTGATCACATTGCGCGACTTCGAAAACATGCGATTGGTGACTTCTCTCAAATGTGTGAAGAAATGATTCTTGACGGGGCATTGATTTATTGGCTTGACGGTCAACTCAACACCGCAAGCTCACCAAATGAAAATCTCTCTCGAGAATTATTTGAACTATTCACGCTAGGTGTGAACCAATATTCTGAAACTGACGTCAAAGAAGCGTCGAAGGCGCTTTCGGGAATGCGAGTGGTAAAAAATTCGGGGCTCGTAACCAAAGAGCCACGTCGAAGTTATTCTGGAACAACAACTATTCTGGGTACCACAGCAAATTTCGAATCGGCGACTCTCGCGCGGTTTCTTTCAATGACACCTGCTTGTCAAAGTTTTATTCCTGAGCGATTGACATATCGATTTATTTCACCAGCATCTTCGATGATGAGTATTCCGATGAAGCCGGCTGCGCAAAAGAAATCATCCGCATACATTATTAAGCAGGCATTTGAAACGCGTCAGATTCTTCCGACAATGGAGGCATTGGTGTTTAGCGAATCGTTTAAAAACCCAACTAACTCGCAAGTCAAGAGCCCCGTTGAATGGGTCGTGTCCGTGTTTCGAGCGCTTCAAATTACTCCGTCAACATGTTCTCAACCAGATGTGCTTTTGAAGTTGCTTGATACTTTGGGTCAGCGACCATATTTTCCGCCAAGCGTTGGTGGCTGGCCCGCAGACGAAGCTTGGCTTTCGGTTGCGTCGTCACAAAATTTAATACAAGCCGCTCAAGTGATTGTCAGCGAAGGTGATCTGAGTCCGTTGACTAAAGTGCCTAAGCAAGAACGAGTCGATGCCCTTGCAGATTGGTTGGGTGTCGTCGAGTGGAGCGATCGAACCCGGGCTGCATTTGATGGAGCACTTCGCGACCCGGCACGACTTACTGCGTTGGCGATTTGTAGTCCCGAATACTTGGTCAGTGCTTAAGAGGAAACATGAAAGATATCACCCGTAGAAATTTCATCAAATTATCAGGCGCAGGCGCAGTTGCTGTTGCGCACTCGTTATCAACATATGAGTTCGCTCATGCTGCGGGCCCGCGACCTTTGCCGGCTGGCACACCAATTCTTGTGATTGTCACACTCAACGGCGGCAACGACGGGCTGAACACTGTTGTGCCATATTTAGATTCAAATTACAAGTCGCTACGTCCTCAACTTGCATATAAAGAAGATCAGGTGCTTCCGATCGGTGATGGTCTTGCGCTAAACGAATCAATGACCGGTTTTAAATCTCTGTGGGATAAAAATCAACTTGCGATTGTGCGCGGCGTCGGTTATCCGAATCCTGATCGCTCACATTTTTCTTCAATGGCAATTTGGCAAAGTGCATCTCGCACACCAATTAAAACCGGGTGGATAGGGCGGTGGATCGAATCACAACCGGAGAATCCGTTTCTTGCAATCAGTCTCGGCTCGACATTGCCGGCTCTATTTCAAGGTGAAAAACGTTCAGGCACCGTGCTACCACTTAGTGGACTAGTAACCCCAACTGGCATGATCGCAAAAGATTTTGCAAAAACTTCAAAGAAAACAAAACTCGACGGCCAACTCTCAGCGTCAGCTGCGCGTTCAGTGCGTGACCTGTTTACGGTTGCCGATGTTGTTTCGCCGATTCTTAAGAATCCTGCGCCACCGGCGGCTGATTTACCCACGGTCATCGGCGGTAACGCGGGTGGCGAATCAAATCTCAGCGCCCAGTTTGAGACTGTTGCGAAATTGATTGCTGCAGGAGTGCCGACTCGAGTTTGGTCTGTCTCACTAGGTGGTTTTGATACCCACGCCAACGAATTGTCAGCACAGTCTCTACTTCTCGGCACCGTTTCGAATTCGATTTCAAAATTTATGTCTCAGATGCGAACAATCGGTCGTAGCCGTGACGTCACGATCATGGTCTACAGCGAATTCGGCAGGCGTGTAAGAGCAAACGCATCAAATGGCACTGATCACGGTACATCGGGCCCGGTATTCATAATCGGTGAGCGAGTTGTCGGTGGGTTTCATGGTGAACAACCACCACTCAATCGGTTGAAAGATGGCGACCTAGCGGTGACTACCGACTTCAGATCTGTTTACGGCAGCGTTTTAGAGGGCGTGCTTTACACGCCGGTTGATCGAGTCATCAGCGGATGGAACGATCGCCTGGCATTATTCACTGCCTGATCGTGGCTTCCACTAGGCCAGTGCGGGCTTTTGGATAAACAAACTATTTAGTTTTTGATTGGCGCACTCGGAGGGACTTGAACCCCCAACCCTTTGATCCGAAGTCAAATGCTCTATCCGTTGAGCTACGAGTGCTGGTATTCCTAATGATAACTGCTCTCAGTCGCTACAAATCTGAAAGTTTCCCAATGCGATTGGCTTCTTGAGTAACGGCTAATTTTTGTGAGAGCAAATTAGTACGGAGATTGAACATGACAAACGAATTTAAAGGCAAGATTGGGCGCACTTTTGATGATTCGACGCCTTGGTGGCCACCATTAACGACGCCGCCTGAAGGCTCGCCGAATATTCTCATCGTGTTGCTCGACGATGTGGGTTATGCGCAGTTCGGATGTTATGGCTCTGACGTGGCGACGCCGACATTCGACAAGCTTGCAGCCAACGGTTTGCGATACAGCAACTATCACACGACTGCGTTATGTTCGCCGACTCGCGCCGCACTTTTAACTGGTCGCAACCCGCACAGCGTTGGCATGGGTCGCGTCGCCGACATTGTTTCTGGTTTCCCTGGCTACAACTCGATAATGCCTGCGAGTGCCGGAATGATTTCTGAAATTCTTGTACGCAATGGCTATGCAACATATTTACTTGGCAAGTGGCATCTTTCGCCGCAAGGTGAAAACCAAATGGGATCAACCCGTGAGCGATGGCCACTTGGTCGCGGATTCGAACGCTTCTACGGTTTTCTTGGCGGCGAAACCGATCAGTACCACCCTGATCTTGTCTATGACAATCATCAAGTTGACCCACCTCGCACACCAGAGCAGGGATATCACATCACCGAAGACATGGCCGACAAAGCAGAACTATTTATCAATGACTTGCGTGCGGCTCACCCTGAAAAACCTTTCTTCATGTGGTTTGCACCTGGTGCATGTCACGCACCGCATCAGGCGCCGAAGAGTTTTATCGACGCGTATCGCGGAAAGTTTGATCACGGATGGGATGCGTGGCGCGAAGAAGTTTTCGCACGGCAGAAAAAATCTGGTTTGTTGCCTAGCGACACAGTTCTAAGTGAGCGACCACATTGGGTGCCAGAGTGGGTGGATCTCAGTGCCGATGAGAAAAAACTTTATGCACGAATGATGGAGGTCTACGCAGGCTTCTTGACTCACACCGATGCTCAAGTTGGCAGGGTAATCAAACACATCGAGTCACTTGGCGAACTTGATGACACGATCGTGCTTGTGATGAGCGACAACGGTGCGAGTTCTGAAGGTGGACCAAAAGGTTCGTTCAATGAAATGTTTTTCTTCAACTTCATGCCAGAAAGTCTCGAAGAGAACATCAAGCGAATTGATTTACTTGGCACGCCAGCAGCGCACAATCATTATCCGTGGGGATGGGCGTGGGCGGGTAATACACCGTTCAAACGATGGAAGCGTGAAACTCACGAGGGTGGAGTCACCGACCCGTTAATTATCCATTGGCCAAAAAAGCTCGCGGCCAAAAACGAAGTGCGTACACAATATTTGCATTCGGTAGATGTGATGCCGACTTTGCTCGAACTAATTGGTATTGATGCGCCGACACATATTGCTGGTGTTGAACAGCAGCCAATTGAAGGCGTGAGTTTTGCGCACACACTCAGCGATGCCAAAGCACCGAGCAAACACGTGACGCAATGTTACGAAATGCTCGGTTCGCGCGCGTTGTATCACGACGGATGGAAAGCGGTCGTGTTTCACCAATTGCCTGGATTGCCTGGCACACCAAGTTACGACGGCACTGACCCGAACATAAGTTTCGACGCTGAGCAATGGGAGTTGTACCACGTTGAAAAAGATCTCGCAGAAACGAATGATCTCGCAACGCAGCATCCTGAGAAATTGAAAGAAATGATCGCGTTGTGGTGGGATCTCGCCGACAAACAACAAATTCTGCCGCTAAATAATCAACCAGGAAAGTTTGGAGATAAGCGTTATCGAAAAGAGCGATACGAATATCGACCAGGCATTGGTGCGATACCGCCATTGGTTGCCCCGAATTTGCGCAATCGATCGTTTGATATTTTGGCTGAAGTTACGGTGCCTGCAACTGGTATTGAGGGCGCGATTATCGCACAAGGTAGTAGCGCAGGTGGTTACGCCGTTTACGTCAAAGACAAACGCTTACATTATGTTCATAACTTTTTAGATCTCTATTATTTCTGTGTCTCAGCAGAAGTTGATGTGCCAGTCGGAGTACACACTTTGCGAGTTGAATTTAAATCAACTGGCAGATTTAAGGGTGAAGTGTCTTTGTATTATGACGACTTGCCAGTTGGCTCTGGGGCGATACCTGCAACAGTACCCGTGTTCTTTGGCGTGTTTGGTATGACGGTTGGATATTTGCGTGGATCATCGGTGATTCGCGGTGTTGACTCGCCGTTTACATTTACCGATTCGGCGTTGCAGCGCGTAATCGTTGAGCCCGCTGGGCGATCGTGGCGCAACCCTGAAGGCGACGACCGGGTTGCAATGGCTACGCAATGATTGCTGACGCAATCGATATTTGCTTCGTCGCAGGGCCTGCGCCAACGCAGTAATCATTGCTGTGATTATTAACTAGTAAGTTGAGCGCAAGACCATGAGCGAACGACAAGGCAATAAATCGCTCGGGCGAGATTTTAGATCTCTATGGTTGTCGGTTGCATCGTCGTGCACGGGTGATGGAATGTTTCTTACGGCGTTTCCATTGTTGGCGGCGTTGCTGACACGAGACCCGGTGCTAATTGCCGGAATCACGATCACAACCAAATTGCCGTGGCTTTTATTTTCGTTGTTAACTGGTGCGATTTCTGATCGGATGGATCGACGGCGACTAATGATTGGTGCTGATATCTCGCGCTTTGTGATCGTTGGCTGTTTGGCCGCAACAATTATCACTGATCGAACTTCTATCTGGGTTTTATACATCTGTTCTTTTTTGCTCGGCACCTGTGAGACTCTGCATACAAATTGTGCGCAGGCGATAATCCCCGACATAGTAAAACCAGATGAACTTCTCACAGCCAACGCTCGATTTACAAGTGTGCAAGTACTGAGTGCTCAATTTGTCGGCCCATCACTCGGAGTGGTGCTATTCAATGCTTCGACGGCTCTTCCCTTCGTTGCCAACGCAGTAACTTTTGCAGGTTCGGCAACGTTGATAAAGAGCATTCCTGATGTGCATGCAGTTGAGCCAGCAACGACAAGATTGCGTGATGACATGCTCGATGGCGTGCGATTTCTTCGAGACAACGCTGTACTTAGGAGACTGACGTTTATTTTGGCAGCACTCAACTTTTTCTATTTTGCATCGGGTGCGCTGCTTGTTCTTTACACTTCAGATATTTTGAAAAGTAGTAACGTAACTTTCACTGCGCTTTCAATTGGTTCGGCAGTCGGCACTATCTTGAGTAGATTTTTCGTCTCGCGCATTTCGTCTCGTTATGGTTCAACGGCAACAATCACTTTGTCGCTGTGGGTGTGGGCAATTTCGGCGGTCGGTATCGCAGTTACTTCAAGTAAATATATTGCAGTCATAATGTTTGTGTTGTTGGGCGTGGGTAATGGACTTTGGACGATCATCAACACGACACTTCGTCAGCAACTCACACCCACACGAATGCTTGGTCGAATGAATGCTGCCTTTCGCACAGTTTCGTGGGGAGTAGTGCCATTTGGTGCCGCATTCGGCGGAGTTTGCGCGCGATATTTTGGCTTACGCGGGCCGTTTATTATTTTTGCCGTGGTGATGGTCGGTTATGCAGTTTTTGCGAAGCCGATTCTTCGACCGCTCACTAAATCTTTATAGATTTGGCGTTCGATGCGCCCAAGGTTGTGCAGTCTCAAGTTGTGATGCAACACGAATTAATAAATCTTCACGTCCATAAGCGGCAACAATTTGAATGCCAACTGGAATACCTTCAGGTGTCCATTGCAATGGAATATTGATCGCTGGTTGACCAGTTGTATTAAACGGTGGTGTCAGCGGAATCCATTCGCCAGCAATTCGTAAACCATTCATAAGATTCGAAGGCTCATTTTTAATTGTGTCAATCGGAAGCGGAAGTCTTGCAAGCGTTGAAGTGACTAGTAGATCCCAGCCATCGGCCCACCACTGTTGAACCATTCGCCGAAAACTAACTGCAGCGACAACTGACCTGGCGTAATCAGTTGCGGTTTTTGTGCCGGCGAATTCTGCCATTGCCCAGTTCATTAGTTCAATGTCGTCTTTGACAACTTCGCGCCCAAGCATTTGACCCAAAAGGTCACGAGCAATTGACATGTTGGTTGACCACATCGCAGTGAACTTTCCGGCGAAGTCTGTTTGCTCGAGTGCTTTGGGCCATGAGTTCTCGACATGATGCCCAAGTGATTCAAGAAGTTTGCAAGTGTCACGCACTGCAGTGATGCACTCAGAATCCATTTGTCCACCGACTGGATGATGATCAATAAATCCGATGCGAAGTTTGCCCGGGTCTGCGCCAACTTCTTGAATGTATGGTCGTGTCGGCGCAGCGGCGATAACTCGGTCACCGACACCTGGGCCATGCGTGGCGTCAAGTAACGCTGCCGTATCACGAACAGTTCTGGTCACGGCAAAGTGCACGCTGAAGTTTGCTTCATCGCCAAGCGGTGCGAGAGAAATTCGTCCTTGCGAAGTTTTTAATCCAACGAGACCGCAACATGAAGCTGGCACGCGAATACTGCCGCCACCATCGCTGGCGTGTGCCATCGGAATAATTCCAGCGGCGACCGCTGCTGCACTGCCACCACTTGAGCCGCCTGGAGTTAGCGAAAGATCCCATGGGTTTCGAGTTGCGCCCCAAGCAAGTGGCTCGGTGACTGGCACGCTTCCGAACTCTGGAGAATTAGCGCGACCAAAAGTAATTAAGCCTGTGTCTATGAATCTTTGAACTAGAACTGAGTTAGTCGGCGCAATATATTTTGCGTTCTTGAGTGCGATGTTTCCGTTTGACATATGTTGCCCCGCATATGGGCTACCGAGATCTTTTAAAATAAATGGCACACCGCCAAATTTTTGATTCGGATTCGCTTTGAAGTTTTTCGCCAACTCGCGAGCATGCTCGAGCCATGTGATGTTGATTGCGTTTATTGGCGGATTTAATTCGGCAGTTCGCTCAATTGCCGCATCTAGAAGCTCGAGCGCTGAGACTTTGCCTGAGCTGACAAGCTCTGCTTGGGCGAGACCATCAATCCAGCGGGTTTGTTGTGCAAGTGGTGAAAGCGCCATGAACTCAGACTATATATATGTATTTGGTCGCGCAAAAGCAAGTATCGTGAGGGCGCAGTGAATACGCCAGAACCAAACCGTGAAGTCAAACTTTCGGCTCGCGAGGTTTTTCAATCACCAGCAGTCAAGTCTTTTATCATTGCAAACTCAGCCCTATATATAGGTCTGATGTTGCAAGCCGCGACACTCGGCAAACATATTTACGACATCACCGGTCGCGAACTCGATATTGGCTGGTTGGGCCTAGCTGAGTTTTTGCCGATCGCGCTATTGGTTTTTGTTACTGGCAGTGTTGCCGATAGATATAACCGTCGCCGTGTTGCAGTAACCGCGATGATTGGCGAATTTGCTTGTGCTGTAGCTCTAGTCGTTTATTCACTGTCTAATCCAACAAATGTGTTGCCAATTTTTGTTATTGCATTTTTTTATGGCACTTCGCGTGCATTTGTTACACCGGCGATGCGATCAATTGGTCCGATGATCGCACCCGAGCATGGTTTACCTCAAATGGTGGCGATGTATTCAACAGTTTGGACAGGAGCAATGATTATTGGTCCGGCGATGTCTGGGTTTCTGTATGCGGCAGCACCGTGGATTGCGTATGCAACGGCTGCAGGTTTGATTGCGCTCGGCATAGTACTTGTCTCGCGGATCAAATTAAAAATAATCTCAGATCAACCAGCTAAGACCGAGAAGCCGACATTGCATTCGGCGATGGAAGGTTTGCGATTTATAAAGCGCACGCCAATTTTGCTGGCGGCGATTTCGCTTGATCTGTTTGCAGTTTTGTTTGGTGGTGCGATTGCGTTGTTGCCAGTGATTGCTAAAGATCAACTACTTGTTGGCGACGTTGCATACGGATGGTTACGGGCCGCAGCAGGAATTGGTGCGGCAAGCACGGCTGCGTTGTTGGCATTTAAACCAATTCGGCGTCACGTTGGCCGGGCGATGCTGATTGCAGTCGGCGTGTTTGGCGCAGGAACAATTGTTCTTGGGTTAACACGCAACTACTGGGTGGCATTTTTTGCAGTGATGATTCTTAGTGCGGGCGACATGATCAGCGTTTTTGTGCGAGGCGCAATCGTGCCACTGGTAACGCCAGACGACAAGCGAGGTCGAGTTTCAGCTGTTGAAAATGTCTTTATTGGTGCAACAAATGAACTCGGCGCTTTTGAGTCAGGAGCCGTATCGCAACTTGTCGGGGTGAAATCGACTGTTGTTGGCGGTGGTATTGCGACTCTCGGTATTGTCGGCATTTTTTGGTACAAATTCAAGCAACTTCGTAACATCGACACTTTCGACGAACTTTCAGTAGAGAAGCCAACTAGCCAATAGCCCGCTCGCCCGATGTTTTGTCGTGCGATAATAGAACAATGAAGAATGCTGCGGATACAGCTTTGGTTCGAACTGCGTGTCCACTCGATTGCCCAGATGCGTGTTCACTTGAAGTCACTTTGTCGCTTGGTCGAATTACAAAAATTGATGCCGCACCAGTAGATGAGCAATCGAATCCACTAACAGACGGTTGGATTTGCAAAAAAGTTAAGCACCACGCCGATCGCGTTTATTCACCAGAGCGAATAATGACGCCCTTAATTCGAGTCGGCGCTAAGGGTAGTGGAGAGTTTCGTCAAGCAACTTGGGACGAAGCACTTGATTTAGTGGCGACAAAAATTAAAGATGCAATTCGCGATTACGGCATTGAATCGGTGTTGCCTTATATCTATAACTCGTCGTCTGCAAAACTTGAGGCGAATTATTTAACACCTCATTTGTTCGCACGACTAGGTGCACCGGAAATTTTGCACACTATTTGTGCGGCGACTTACAGCGCAGCATGGGAGCAGATGTTCGGCGACATGCTTAGTATCGACACGCTTGATGTCGTTGACGCCAAACTTGTTGTTGTGTGGGGGGCAAACCCAGCCGTTAGTGGCACACATTTATTGCCACTGCTAGCCAAGGTGCAAAAAGCCGGAGGAAAGCTAGTTGTTATTGACCCTCGCGTGACTGGCACCGCATCTCGCGCCGATTTGCATCTCGCTATACAGCCCGGCACTGATGTTGTTTTAGCATATGCATTGGCAAATGAACTGGCGCGAACTGGTCGCATTGATACCGAATTCATAAATAGCCACACAACTGGTAGCAAAGAGTTTTTAGAAGCTGCAAGCAAATATTCTCTTGAAGACGCAAGTCGCATTTGTGGTGTTTCGTTAGAGCAAATTCGAGAACTTGCAGAGTTGATTACAAATACGAAACCTGCAGTTCTACGAATGGGTTACGGCCTTGAACGTAATCGCAACGGCGGTAGCGGGGTATTGGCTGTTCTCGGTCTTTGGGCCGTGACTGGCAACTTCGGAACGCCTGGTTCGGGTGTGTTGGCATCTACGAGCGGCGGCTTTTCAATAAATGTTGAAGCGACTTGGCCAGAAAACATTGAGCGACCAGTTCGTCGCGAACTCAACATGAATCACGTCGCGCGTGTGCTGCGCGGTGATGTCGATGCGTGGTCAGCGCCCGCAAAAGTTTTTATTATTCAGGGCGCTAACCCGGCAGTCACAGCCGTTGATCAAGTTGGCATGCTTTCCGGTTTGGCGAGTGAAGAAGTTTTCACTGTGTTACACGAACAAGTGATGACAGATACTGCTATGTATGCGGATGTCATATTGCCGGCGACCACACACTTTGAAGTGCACGATGTCGTTGGCTCGTATGGTTCGTACTCAGTGCAGGTGATTGAGCCCGTGATTGATCGAGTTGGAGAGTCACGAACAAATAACGAATTTGCGGCAGCATTAGCGTTGCGACTTGGGTTTAGCGTCGAGGAATTCAACGCTGATCCAAAAGTTATCGCAGATCGGATAGCGATTCAGAAAAACTATCCAGTGCAATTTCGTGCTCCAGGATCAACAGTGCAGTTTCGTGACACTTGGCCAAGTTTTAGTGACAAGCGTGTGCAATTGTTCGCTGCGCAGAGTGAACTTCCGTTGCCGAAATTTATTGAAAGCGATTCAGCAAAAAGCTATCCGCTTGTTCTGCTCAGCCCCGCTACTTCGCATACGATCAATTCAATGTTCGCTGATACTGATCCGCCACGAGTAGCGATTTACATGAATCAGCAAGATGCGGCCGCTCGCAAACTTGGTGAATCATCACGAGTTAAAGTTTTTAACGACAAGGCAACACTTGAAATTGATTTGGTTATTGACGCAACGATGCGACCAGGTGTGTGTTCAATCCCTAAAGGTTTATGGTTGCGCTCTACAAATCAGGGTGTGACGGCAAATGCATTTGCGCCTGACGACTTAAACGACCTTGTCGGCGGTGCATGTTTTAATGATGCACGAGTTGAGGTGACGGCAGTTTGAAGCAAGTCAAGAAACAAGTTTCAGTTGTGGTCGCTCTTTTGCTCATCGCTAGTTGCGCATCGCTGACGGGCGATGACGGTTCAGGGGTGATGTCTGGAGTCGGTCGCATTCCTGGGTATGACTTCGGTACTGCGATCACACTTCCTGCAGGTTTTGAACTTGATTTGCCAGATCTCAAGGGCGGGCTGATTGGCACCAAAGCCGGCGGCAATCGATTATTAATGATTGGCGACTCAATTATGGCGTCGACTGCCAAGCGTTACGGCAATGAAATGTGTAATGCGCTTGTGCCGTTGGGCTGGCAAGTTGCCATTGAAGCCGAGGCCAGTCGATTCGCCGAGTTCGGTGTTCGTGTTTTAGATAAGCGGATGAACGCCGAATCTGGTTGGGATGCTGCCGTGGTTTTCTTAGGTTCTAACTATGAAGGCAACAAAGAGTCGTATGGCAAACAGATGCGCAAAATTATCGAGAAACTGACGCCACGCCCAATTCTTTTGGTGAATACATCATTGTTCAGAAATACGCAACGCGAAGTCAATCAAGCAATTGATGACTTGGCACTTGATTTTGAAAATGTCTCGATCTTGGATTGGGCAACAATTTCTAAATCAGACGGCGTTTTGGCGCCCGATGGTGTTCACCTTTCTAAAAACGGGCGAAGTATTTTTGCGGTTGCCATCGCTAGAGCGCTTGACATTGCGCCGTTTCGTGAAGGTGAATGTCTAGATTCGAAATTTAGAGATGACTCGGCGGCTGGCAAAGGTGTAATGCCGTCCGCAGGCGAAGTTATTGACGATTCATCAACGCAAACAACGATCGCTGGTGTTCAAGTCGTATCGACAGTACCGACTCAAACTACGACGCCATAACTTATTTTCTTCGGCTCTAAGAACCACTGTTTCGTTGAGTAACATTCGGAAGTCAATTTTAAGAAAAGGTGAACATGAAAATAGGAATCTTCGGTGGAACAGTTAACTCAGGAACAATTGACGATGTCGTCAATGAGGCGAAGCAAGCTGAACGCGACGGCTTTGCAAGTTATTGGGCACCAAATATTTTCGGTCATGACGCATTGACCGCACTGGCAATTGTCGGACGTGAAGTACCTCGAATCGAAATCGGCACTAGTGTCGTGCCTACTTATCCACGTCATCCAATAGCGATCGCACAACAAAGCCACACAGTTAATGCAGCATCTCATGGCCGACTCTGTCTGGGTATCGGGCTGAGTCACAAAGTTGTCGTTGAAGGAATGTTGGGGCTGTCGTACGACAAGCCAGTTCGTCACTTGCGCGAATATCTCTCGATACTCATGCCGTTGGCGCGTTGCGAGAAGGCAAAATTTACAGGTGAGACTTATACGACAAACGGTTCTCTTCATGGTTTTGGCTCGTCGCCGTTTTCGGTTGTTGTTGCCGCACTAGGCGAACAGATGTTGCGAGTCACTGGCACGCTCGCCGATGGCACGCTGACTTGGTGCACTGGCCCAAAAACTTTGCAGGCGTTAACTGTGCCAACAATTAACGAAGCCGCAAAAATTGCTGGTCGACCAGCCCCGAGAGTAATTGCAGCGTTACCAGTGTGCGTAACGAAAGATGTTGTCAAAGCGCACGAATTTGCGGCGAAGGCATTTGTAATTTATGGACAACTGCCGAGTTATCGAGCAATGCTTGATCACGAAGGAGCGGCAGGCCCAGCCGACATTGTTATTGCGGGCACTGCTGAACAGGTTAAGCAACGCGTTGCAGACCTTGCCGGTGTTGGCGTAACAGATTTTGCAGCAGTTGAATTTAGTAGCGACCCAGATGAAGTTGCCGCAACCCGAGACGCAATGAAATCACTTATTTAACTTTTTAACGGGTTTTGATTTTTTCTTTTTCGTTTCAGTAGCTTTTAGTTTTGCGCGTGCGGCAGCGCGGGCTTTGGCTTGAGCGGCAGTAACTTTCGCGTGATGCGCTCGGCATAAAACTTCTAATCCGCCAAGGCCATTTTGGTCGGGGCTCAGATGGTGATGACAGCCCGGCCCGTACCCGCCACCATTGCGTGCTGAGATGTGATTGACTTCGCAATCGCGGCGCTCGGCTGTGCAACCTTCTAGTTGGCAATGATATTTTGCACGACGCTTGGCTGCTGATCTGGCGAAACGCCAAATGTGATTTCGTTGCCACTCGCGTGCACATTTGTTAGAACACCAAGTTCTTCTGCGGGTTGATTCAATTAATTGATTGCACAACTGACATCTGCCAGGTTCGCCACTCCATGCGCCAAGTGGGCAAGAAATTCGTTCTTCGACGAGTGTCACTATCGGCGAATTTGAACCGGTGCGCCGAGCGCCGTCGCATTGACGATGTCAAAAAAATCATTACCTTTGTCGTCGACCACAATGAAGGCAGGGAAGTCTTTGACTTCAATCTTCCAGACGGCTTCCATGCCGAGTTCTTCGTATTCGAGAACTTCAACTTTGGTGATGCAGTCTTGCGCGAGTCGTGCCGCAGGGCCGCCAATTGATCCCAGATAAAAACCACCGTAAGATTTGCAGGCTTGAGTAACTTGATTTGACCGGTTACCTTTTGCGAGCATTATCAAACTCGCACCTGCTCGTTGAAATTCGTCGACGTAACTATCCATTCGACCAGCAGTTGTCGGCCCAAAAGACCCAGATGCAAAACCTTCAGGTGTTTTGGCTGGGCCTGCGTAATAAACGCAGTATTGCTTTAAGTAGTCGGGCAAACCTTCGCCTGAGTCAAGTCGTTGTTTGAGTTTTGCGTGAGCAATATCGCGCGCGACGACCATCGGCCCAGTCAACATGATTCGTGTCTTCACTGGATACTTTGAAAGTGTTGCACGAATTTCGCTCATCGGGAGATTCAGGTCGATGTTTACAACATCAGCAGATAGTTCATTGTCAGTTATCTCAGGCAAAAATCTCGCTGGGTCTTGTTCAAGTTGTTCAAGAAACACACCATCTTTGGTGATTTTGCCAAGCGCTTGACGATCGGCGCTGCACGAAACAGCCATTGCCACAGGGCAACTTGCGCCGTGCCGCGGTAAACGAATGACGCGCACATCATGACAGAAATATTTGCCGCCAAATTGTGCGCCAATACCTGTTTGCTGCGCGAGTTTCAACACACTTGCTTCAAGTTCGAGGTCGCGAAACGCGTGACCAGTAGGCGAGCCTGCTGTCGGTAGAGAATCTAGATATTTCGTGCTGGCAAGTTTTGCAGTTTCTAGCGCAAACTCAGCCGATGTGCCACCGATTACGACCGCAAGGTGATACGGCGGGCACGCCGACGTGCCGAGAGTTTGCATTTTCTCAAACAACCACGGCAGTAAAACTTTTTCGTTAAGTAGTGCTTTTGTTTCTTGAAACAAATAACTCTTGTTAGCGGAGCCACCACCTTTTGCAATAAACAAAAACTTAAACTCATCGCCATCTGTGGCTGAGATTTTTATTTCTGCTGGCAAGTTTGTATTCGTGTTTACTTCTTCGTACATAGTGATTGGTGCAAGTTGGCTGTAGCGAAGATTTGACGTTTGGTAGGTGTTGTAGATTCCTTGAGCGATTGCTTGTTCATCGCCGCCATTTGTGAAAACCATCTGACCTTTAGATGCTTTGACAATTGCCGTACCTGTGTCTTGACACATCGGCAACACACCGCCTGCGGCGATACTCGCGTTCTTTAAAAGATCGAGTGCGACAAAGCGGTCGTTGGCGCTTGCTTCTGGATCTTTGAGAATATTTGCGAGTTGTTGCAAATGTTCAGTGCGCAACAAGTGTGCGATATCACGCATTGCAGTTTCTGTGAGCAAAGTAATCGCTAGCGGATCAATACTAACGAAGTTTCCAAGTTCTGTTTTGACTTGTGAGACGCCATCTATAGAAATTTTTCGATAGACAGTTTTATCCGGCCCGAGTGGCAGCAATTTTGAATTAACAAATGGTTCTGGCTGTTTTGTTGGCACAACTACAGGTTATTGAACAAACTCACTTAGACGAGTGCAGGTGAACCTTTGAACGTGCCAGGGTCTCCTGCAACTGGGATGCTTGGCTTACTCCACGAGACTGCGTCGGCGATATGTGCTGCGACGCTGCTCCAGGCTTTGGCGTTCCATCCTTGAGCACTAACAGGGATACTGCCGTCAATTTGAATGTAAACAAATGCAGGCAGTTCTGTTGCGCCAAGTTGTTTGACAAAAGCGCGATCAGGATCACAGAACACTAAAAATTCTTCGGCGTGTGGTCCAAGAAATTCGCGGGCTTCTTTTGGAGTTGCGGTGATCACAAAGTTCGTTCGAACTGATGCACCTGCGAACTGTCGTAAAATGCGAACGGCGGTTGGCAAGATCCACGCGCTTTCATTTGTGAACGGGTCGAGCACAATCGTCGCGAGGTGAAAAGTTGTCAACCACTGTTCAAGAGGACGGGCCTCGCCGTTGAGCGGTTGCAGTTGGGTGTCGGGGGAAGTTTGAATATTCATCTCCCCCGACCGTAGCAAGTCGGCAGTAGCGTTTCAGAAATGCACCCAATTGAGCATTTGCGTTATGTGGCGCGGGCGCGCGGGGCAGACCCTGTTTCATTGGTGCGCGAGACGGCCGTGGCTTTGGGTGGCCTAAGTCACGAGCCGGCAGGGATAGTTCTGGCTGTGCGTCGGATTGTGCAGAGGCATCCGACGGTTGGCCCGTTGTGGTGGTTGTGCAGTCACGTTCTTGGGGCGAACGACCCATTTGATGCGATTCGACGGTGCGAAGATGAACTTGAAGCTGACAAAACTGTTAAAACTTTGCGTGATCTAGTGCCGCAAGATGCAGTTGTGTGCGTTGTTGGTTGGCCGACTGCGACTTTGCATGCTCTAGCGCCGCGCGGTGATCTGAAAATTTTCATTGTCGAGAGTAACGGTGATGGCGATGCGGCAGTTGATCGACTGCAACGAATTGATGTTGATGTGACTTTGGTTCAACACGAAAATCTTTCACAAGTGATTTCGCAATGTGATGTTGTAATTATCGAGGCATTAGCGACTGGCGCGTCGGAAGTGCTGTGTAGCGGAGGGAGTCACGCAGTTGCCGCACTCGCATATTGCGAACAAAAACCTGTTTGGTTGGTTACACCGTGTGGCACGCGTATGCCCGAACCATTGTGGATTGGCATGCTCACCGATGTGCGTACTGAATTTGAAACCCCGGTTGATGTTGTGCCCGTATCACTAGTTACGCAAATTATTTCACCAAACGGCGTGTCACAGGATGTTACGACGCCGTTCACCGCCGAGTGTCCGCCAACAACCGAACTTCTTCGCCGCAGCGCAATGTAATTGCGCTTGTGAATAGCGCGATCTTTTCGCGCTCGTGACTAGCGCGATGTAATCGTGAAATATGTAGAATTTGGAGATGTCACCACGCTCACGAGATCTACCACGCAGAAGTTGTTTATCAATCCCAGGTTCATCAGAAAAGATGATGGGCAAAGGACCAGGCATTCCTGCCGACATGGTTTTCTTAGATCTTGAAGATGCTGTAGCGCCAAAAGAAAAAGAAGCATCGCGCGCAAAGATTGCAACTGCGATTCGTACTCAAGATTGGGGCGACAAAGTAATGTGCGTTCGCGTCAATGACTGGAGCACAAAGTGGACAGCGTTTGACATCATTGAAGTCGTTGCTGGTGCGGGTGAGCGCCTTGACGAAATCATGTTGCCAAAAGTTGAGACCGCGGCGCAGATTGTTGCAACAGATTTGTTGTTACGTCAAGTCGAAATTGCAAATGGTTTGCCAATTGGGCATATCGGTATTGAGGCGCAAATTGAAACTGCTCGTGGACTAATCAATGTTGAAGAAATTTGTGCAGCAAGTTCACGAATAGAAACAATTATTTTCGGACCAGCAGATTTCGCGGCAAGTATGGAGATGCCAGTGCTCACAGGCGGAGTGCAAATCGCAGAATATCCTGGCGATCATTTTCACTATGTGTTCTCAAAGATCTTGATGGCAGGTCGCGCAAACGGTTTACAAGTTATTGACGGTCCGTATCTCTACATTCGTGATTCGGACGGCTTTAGAAATTATTGCCAGCGCACACGCACACTCGGATACGACGGAAAGTGGGCGCTGCACCCAGACCAAGTTTCAATTTTGAACGAAGTGTTTTCGCCGACTCAAGAACAATTCGATAAAGCGTGGGCTATTTTGGATGCGTATACGACTGCAACTGAAGGCGAAGGCAAAGGCGCGGTTATGTTTGGCGAAGAAATGATCGATGAAGCCAGTCGCAAGATGGCTTTGAAGTTTATTTCGCGCGGTGGCCGTGCTGGTTTGAAGCGCACAGAATAATTGATTTTACAAATTTTTTGAACGCAAAACTATGACCAAGCGTTTTGATGCTTTGCTTTTTGATGCTGGTGGAATTTTTGTCGTTCCTGATCCGTTGACGACTGGCATGGTGCTTGAACCTTTTGGCGGTTCAACAAATCTTTCAGTGCTTGTGAGATGTCATTATGCGGGCATGGCAGCAATTGATGCGGCGACTGCATTGCAGGCCGCAGATTCAATAGAACGAATTTCATGGAGTTCATATCGTGAGGCGTATGCGCGCGAGGCAGGCGTACCAGAAGAAAAAGTAGTAGATGCAGCTATCGCATTGCTAAAAGTTTTTTCTGCGTTTTTATGGCGGTTTCCATTGCACGAATCAGTTGCAGGCTTATGGCGTATACATTTACTCGGTATTCGCATTGGCATAGTTTCGAACGCCAGCGGCCAAATTGAGCGAACCTTGTCTAACGAAAATGTCTGTCAAGTAGGCGAGGGTTCGGGAGTGCCAGTTTTAATTGTGACCGACTCACATGTTGTAGGTGTGGCTAAACCAGAACCGGAAATTTTTGACGAGGCGATTAGTGTGATGAATGTACCGCGAGATCGAATTGCGTATATCGGCGACTCGTATATCAATGATGTTGGTGGTGCCCGCAACGCTGGCTTATCACCGATTTTGCTTGACCCGTATGGGTTTCATGATGGTGCTGACTGTGAGCGAATCAAGAGTCTGCACGACTTAATTGAATTCGTTAGCTAATTAACTTGCTAGTAATTATTTAACGAAATTACTAGCTAGCGAGCTTTCGCAGTCTCAACCATTCGTCGAGCAATAACTTTTAAGCACAAAGTTTCATCAGCGCCTTCGAAGATACTGAGCACTCGAGCATCAACAAACAATCTGCTCACCGAATACTCTTCCGCGTAGCCGTATCCGCCATGAATTTGCATCGCTTCGCGCGTCACCCATTCGGCGGCTTTGCAAACATAGGCCTTGACCATGCTGGCTTCCATCGCGCCTTCACCTTTGCCCATCATCTTGGCAACGGCATAGCTGAACTGTCGCGAGCCTTGAATCACGACAGCCATTCGTCCGAGTTTGACTTGGGTCAATTGGTACTCGGCGATGTTATTGCCAAAAGTTTTTCGGTTCTGCGAATAATCAACCGCTGCTTCGTACGCGGCTTGCATCACGCCAACCGCGCGTGCAGCAGTTTGTAGGCGACCGTTTTCGAAGCCTTCCATCTGATAATAAAAACCTTTGCCGAGACCGGCAGTTTCACCAATCAGATGATCTGCTGGCACCCACCAATTTTCGAGTGCGATCTCATATGAGTGCATTCCTCGGTAGCCGATCGTGTCAATTGGTCGACCCTCCATTCGGCCGCCTGAAGGTTGATTGAAAACAAAACCGTGTGCATCACCGCGAGGCTTGGGCACGATCAACACACTTAATCCTTTATGAGATTTTGTGCGGTCTGGGTCGGTACGAGCGAGCAACATCAAGACATTTGCTCGTGCCGCAAATGTGCACCAAGTTTTTACACCGTTAATTAGATAGCCGTCTTTGCCGTCTTGTTGAGTGGGTACTGCGGTCGTCTTAATAGATGCGACATCACTGCCATAGTCGGGTTCGGTTACTGCAACTGCAACCATTACTTCTGCAGTAGCAAGTTTCGGCAACCACTCATGTTTCTGGGCTTCAGTGCCACCCTTGACAAGCGCGCGAGTGAGAATTTCAGGACGAGTGATCAGTGAACCACCAATGCCAAGTGACGCGCGTGAAAGTTCTTCAGTGGCGATGCAGCTCGCCATGTATTCGCCGTCGCCACCTTCGCTGAAGCCACCGTACTCACTTGGTATCGACAAACCAAATGCACCAATTTCTGCAAGACCAGAAATAATTTCCTCGGGCACATCAAGGTTTTCGCGGTGGACATGCTCTGCGTGCGGTGAAATCACTTTGGCGGCAAAACTTCTAAAAGTATCTTGCACCATTTCGTTGTCATCGTCTAAATATTTTGGTCCTGATTTGTTGGCGAGCGATGCAAGCAAGTTCGGGTCGCGATATTTCTGTACGAAGTCATGCGACTCTGCAAGCGTTGATGGATCAACACCCCAAAGTTTTTCGCGACCGATTAATCGTGAAACTAAATCATGCACCATGTCGGCAACAAATGCGCAAGTGAGTGTTGCTTCTATTTCTCCCTTCGCGCCGTAGTCAAGCATCGAGCGCGCAGTTTCAACTGCTGCACCAGCGTGCGCGAGATCGTATGCGAGAACTTGTTGCGTGTCTGGGCCGCCAGTTGCAATAAGAGTACGCACACCTTTGCCAATAATTGCATCTGAAAGTTCAATTACGCGCGCCGCGATAACTAGATCTGCTGTATTTGAAGTATTTGTCATCTCGTCAACGCTACTTATCTGTAATGAAATTGTCTTCATTCAGCCGTAATATGGTCATGTGAGTTTCGTCCCGCAACGACTCAGGTTCTCCGCGTTACGAGCGTCGTTGCGTTGGGTGCGGTGGGCAATTTTCGCCTTGATTTTGTGGATTTTTGTGATACCGATCGTGCCTGGATTTGGCGATGCACTTAAGAAACTCAGCGAAGTTAAAACAGAATGGCTCGTGTTGGGTATTTTTCTCGAATTTGCCGCGCTGTTTTTCTATTCAATGCTTACCCATGTTGCGCTTGGTGAAGATTCAGACAAAGTCAGCGTCTGGACATTGTTTAGAATTCAACTTTCTACTAGATCGCTTGGCAGTCTCGTACCAGGCGGTTCGGCTGCGAGTAACGCCTTGGGTTTTCGAATGATCACACTCGCCGGGGCCGAAGGTCGCGACGCTGGCTTTGCACTTGCAACTGCGGGTATCGGTTCTGCAGTTGTGTTGAATGTCATACTGTGGGTCGGGTTGATTATTTCGATTCCGGGTCGCGGAGTAAATGCTTTTTACGGCACGGCTGCAATTTTTGGCGTGATAATCATGGTCGTTGCTGCCGGTGTTGTAGTCGGTTTAGTTGATCGTCAAGGTCGTGCTGAGCGAGTGATGCGATGGATCGCCCGTCGACTGCACTTTGACCAAGACCGAGCTGGCGAAGTCGCGGTCCATCTTGGCGAGAGATTACGTGGATTAAAAGCTGAGCCAGGTTTGCTCGTTCGCGTTTTGTCATGGTCGTTACTTAATTGGGGACTCGATATTGCCGCGCTTTTTGTTTTTGTTCATGCTTTCGGTGGGTCTGTCAGCATTGTCGGCCTTGTGATCTCATTTGGTCTCGCAAATATTTTTGCTTCGATTCCGATCACACCTGGTGGTCTTGGTTTGGTTGAAAGTATTTATATTCCATCTCTTGTCGGTTTCGGACTTTCAACGACGACAGCAACTGTCAGCGTTTTAAGTTATCGCCTTGTGCAGTTCTGGTTACCTATTTTGGTTGGAGGTGCGTGCTACGTAAGTTTGCGTTTCGGAAGATTTGCATTGCAACAAGCCAGCGAATTGAAATCACTCAAGCGATATGCAGATGTCGGAAACGCGAGTCGAACAAGCCGTATTGAATGGGTTGAACGCAACGCCACAACCGACCGTACGAGAGAGGTCATGTTGCCGAAATTTGATCCACGTTATGGTCTGGCGGAAACCGATGAGATACCTGTAACTCGTGAAATTCGTGACGAACGACATCGTAGCAATTAGCGTGTAACTCGTGACGATTTACGAACGACCATTTGGAAGATATCTAGAAGATTTTGTAGTCGGCGATGTTTACCGACATTGGCCGGGCAAAACAATCACAGAAGCCGATGATCATTTATTTTGCATGATCACGATGAATCATCACCCGTTGCATACAAACGATTGGTTCGCCCAACAAAGCGTGCAAGGTCGCAATGTCGTTGTCGGCAATTTGGTTTATTCGCTCGTTCTTGGCATGAGCGTGCCAGATGTCAGTGGCGCAGCGATTGCCAATCTTGAAGTTGAAACCTTGCAACACAAGCATCCAACTTTTCATGGCGACACTATTCATGCTGAGACTCGTGTGCTTGAAGTTAAACCTTCGTCTTCAAAACCAGATCGCGGTGTCGTGACAGTTGAGAGCAAAGGTTTCAATCAAGCAGGTAAAGAAGTTTGTTACTTTCGTCGGCGCGTTTTAGTTTGGAAGCGTGACAGTGCGCCTACTCGTGCGCGACCATACAACCAAGACGATGCCTGGGATTAATTAACTAGTTATTTCTAGTTTGTTGTAATTGCTGCGACGATCGAGTCGTAAGCCGAATCGGCAAGTGCTCGCATTTCGTCGTCGGTGCGATCTTGAATTGGGTGCGGCACAAAGACGCGTTGCACAGTTGGAAAGCCGAGTGCATTTGCCTGAGATTCGGCAGCCTGCACAAAAACATCTGAGGCGATAAACATCGATGGCACACCGCGAGTTTCAAGATCAACTATGTCGTGCACACTGCACGACGTACAACTGCCTCAATCGGCGAGCGCTTCAATCACCAGTGTGCACTTGGTAGCGATTTCGTGGCGCAAATCAACTGGCGCCGGCTTGGTAAATGTCGGCTTACGAAAACGTAATACCTTGGCACCAGCTGTCGTGAGTCGCGATTCGAGTTGATTCAAAAACACATCGCCACGGGCTTTAGAAATATCGAGTAGGCCAATTGTTTGCCCAACAATTGTTTTTGGTCGTGCCAGTAGCTCGCGTGAGCCCAGCTTCTTTTCGCTCGTCGGGTCAAGGATCACTCTTCTCCTCATTACCCTCTAACTTAGTCACACCCACACCGCGAGTACTACTCATCTCGGAGCCTTGGGTAAAGACTCAGTAACTTAATCAGTAAGATTTAATGAACATTATGCCAAATAGTTTCAGATATGTAGATGCTTGCCGACTGTGTGCGTCGACAGATCTAGAAAGTGTTCTTACTCTCAGGCCGAGCCCGCTCGGAGATCAATATTTGCCAAAAGGTGGATCTGCGAAGTCAGCGAATCTGATTCCGTTTGGAGTAAGCCGTTGTAACGCATGTAATAATTTTCAAACTGAAACTGCTGTTGATCGGGAACACTACACGCATTGTCTAACTCGGCCTGCAGCAGTTAATAAAGTTTTAAGTAAGTCGTATCGAGATTCTGTGCCGAGATTAATTGAGATGGTAAATCTGGTACCAGAAGATTTGGTTCTTGAGATCGGTAGTAATGATGGAAACTTTGCATCAGCATTTGTGGAGATGGGTTTTCGCTGTCTAGGGGTCGATCCAGCTTTAAATTTGGTGGATTCCGCAGAAAAACGTGGCGTGCCGACGTTAGTTGAATTTTTTGACTCAAAGCTTGGTTATGAGATTATTAGTAAGCATGGCAAGGCAAAAGTTGTCATTGCAAATTTTGTCGTTGCGAATGTAGATGACCTCGATGACTTTATGGCTGGTGTTGTTGAAGTCTTGGCAACTGACGGAGTTTTGACCATCGAGACTAATTATGTGACTGATATTGTTTCGGATCTTCTAGTTGAAACGTTAGTTCACGAACATTTAAGTTATTTTTCAGTCACCGCGTTGACCGCTTTTCTCGATCGTCACAGACTTGAACTTTTTGATGTTCAGCGAATGCCTTCAAAGGGCGGGTCAATTCGATGTTTAATCCAGCATAAAGGTGGAAAAATTAAAGTTGGTCAATCTGTATCTGATGCGAAAGCGTTCGAGCTTTCAAGTGGTCTTTTTTTATCGTCTTCTTGGGGTAAATTATCGAGTGCTTTTGTTCATGCTCGAATCTCGGCAATCAAATTTTGCGAGCAAAGATTCGCAGACGGAATAGTTGGCTACGGCACTTCTGATGGCGCCACTATTTTCATCTATCAACTTGGAGTAGGCGAATACTTAAAGGCCTTAATTGATGATGATCCGTACCGTCAAAATCTTGAAAGCCCAGGATTTGGAATACCAACTGTTTCTCGAGAAGTCATATTTACAGATCCGCTAATGGCCAAGACTTGTTTAATTTTTGCTCCACAATACGTTAAACAGATCATTGATAAGAACTCATCAGCCAGGGACTCTGGAGTTACTTTCGCTAAGGTTTGGCCGCTAATTGAAGTGTTTTCGGAAAGCGGTTGGCTTGGCGATAAATATTAATTGGGTTTAGATAGTGATGCTGGATCAAGGGTGGATAAACCCCCGTCTACTTCTAAAATTTGGCCATTCAAGTAGCTGCTTTGCTTACTAAGTAAGAAGTGTGCAACGCTTGCGATTTCGTCAACAGTCCCCATTCGAGATAACGGAATCAATTTGTTGGCGCGGTCGACAATTAGTGGATTTTTTGCATAAAAGTCCGCTGCTCGTTGTTTGAAGATAAAAGAACCTGGGCTTAAACCATTAATGCGTAATTGGCTTGCAGCAAAACGAACAGATCCATATCTGACTAGCTGTGAAAGTGCAGCTTTCGAAGCATGGTACTGAAAATCTTGGTCGCCGACAACGCTATGAGCTGCCGGTGAAGTCATAAGGACGACTGCGCATTGCTTGCTTCGTTCACTTGCGGCCAGCGCCTTTAAAATTTCGTAAGGGGTGTACACCTCAACCGAGTATTGCTTTAATGGCGCTGCTACTTCGCTTCGGTACCTGTGAGCAAAAGCAACTGCGTCAAGCCCACCAACCCGAGAGTCTATTTTTAAAGCTAGCTCAATCGATTTGACAGAATCTTCTAAATCACAATCATGAACTTCAACACAATCATTTTCTTTAGCGAGTTTTGTGATTGCGTCATCAAGTACGCGGGTGACCAAATGTACTTCATGACCTGCACCAGCAAGTTGTTTGCATAGCTCCAGGGCAATGGGTGATCGACCACCGTAAACGAGAGCACTCATGTCAGTCGTTCAAGTTAATTAGTTCGGCGGCTGGGAGCGGCTGGACAACCGAACCAGGGTAATTTAGTTTTCTCAGTCGATTTTTTATCAAACGATCATGTTGCCAAGCCATGATTATGACGGTGTCAAATTTGTCGTCCACGGCTTTTTGCGGACTTGTAACTGACAGTCCGCTACCTGGTGCAAATTTTCCTTGGCGACGTGGATTGTCGTCAGTTAGAACTGTAATTCGGTTAACTAAATCAAATTGATAAATTAATGTCGTAACACTGTGGCTGACTCCATAACCAACTATCTTGTCAGCCTTTATTTGATCCAAAAACCTGTGCGTCTCACTTTGCGCTTTTTCTATTCTGTCCTTAATGGCGGCGAACCAACTCGGCTTGCGGATACCGACCCATTCTTCGAATTGTGCAAGTCGGCCCACATCTCCGCTTATCGATGTATGCGAGTTTTTGGTTCTAAAAATTGCCTGTAATGAACCGCCTTTGAGTCCGATTCTGCAAATGTTTACAAGATCAAACCCATACCTCTCGCCAAGGTTAATAAAATCTTGACATGAGAAATATGAAACATGCTCGTGATAAATGAAATCAACCATATTGACTCTGAACTGATCAGGGTGGTATCCCGAGAGAATTGCAATTGTTGTATTGTCATCAGATAAGTCCTTAATGCCTTCGAAAAAATTTCCTAGATCGGGAACATTGGCAGTAACAAAATTGGCTGTAATTAGACTCGGGGAACCAAATTTATTGAAAATTTCGGAAGCCCTTACTTTAGAGAAGTATCCGTTGATGGTCTCCACGCCTCGGGTCGTAGCTTCCTGTGCATGTCTCGGTGAAGGCTCAATTCCCAATACTTTGGCGCCTAAATTTCTAAAGTGCTGCAACCATGTTCCATCATTTGAGCCGATATCTAGTACGTAGTTATCATTTGATTTTGAGCAGTCTCGCCAAAGTTGTTCAGCAAGCCTCTGCATTGAATCTGATAGGCCTGGGCTATCAGAAGTCTCAAAGAAGTAATCTCCATAGCTTTCTTCTGGAGCAACTACTAAGGGTAAAAACGTATGCCCGCAATCTTTACAAAGCGCCAAGTTAAGTGCATATTTCGGTAGCGATGTTGCTTCTTCAAATGAGTCCGAAAGTCGGTCGCCTAAAGGTGTTGCTACGAGAGGCAAGACAATCTCCCATGATTCGCTTGAGCAAACCGGGCAACTTCTGTGGTACGAAGATTTAAGAGTCATTTAAGTTTGATCACGCTCACGTATTGTGTTCCGCGTCCCCACCAAGGTCTGAAATTGCTCAGGTCACCAGTGTCGTTTGTATCCCAATATTTTATAAATGACTCCAAGGATTCTGCAGTTATCGGCGAGACTTTAGAAATCAGATCCTTGAGACTTTTGCAATGCCTTATGATCGTGGGTCGCGAATGGCTCGTCCAAATTTTTTCGTGAACTTCAGAATAAATATCGCTACTCATTTTCATTAGTTTTTTGTTGTCTTCAGATTTGATTGACTTTGCAATGTCTCTGAAGTCAAGAAAGTTATGAGACTTTTCCCAATAATTTTGCAGTGCGAGCTTGCTGAGATTTTCTAAAGGTATCTCGGGGCTCTTATACCATCTGAAGTCTTCCAAGAACCTAGGTGAACTTCCGTGGAAGATCGCGGTATTCTCCAGCGAAGTTAGCGCTGTGGGTATGTCCAGCAACGGCCCAACTGGAGGTTTAATTATTTGATCAATCGCCCAATCCGATCTACGCCGATTCATTCCAGGAAGTAGGTCAAGATCTTCTTTGAAAAAGTCGGTGATTTTCTCCGCAGAAAACAACAAATTATCATCAATTAAGTTTAAATCTTTAACAATTGCATTTCGTAATGTTTCAGAAAGTAGTGACATCGGATCCATACATGTAAAAACAAGTAAGCCCCCGGCGACCAATTTTTCGGATAATTTCTCTAAAAACAGAATGGGCTCATGCTGAGTTGGGATAACTGATTCAGCCAGCACTAGGTCGTATCGAGTTTCATCCACATAGTCCAAGAAGTCCGCTGAAGTCACGGTTGCGGCGCCTGAGTACCCAGACTTGTCGATCATGTCTTGAGTTGACTTAATGCTTTCGGGGTTGTTGTCTATAGCTTTATACGACGTTGGGTTTAATGAAAGAAGATGTTCCGCTTTTTGGCCGGTGCCTGGTCCAAGTTCCAATATCCGGGTGCCATTAAGTAGTCGAGGTGGGATTCCAAGAGTTTCAAATAAATAATCTCTTTGGGCAAAGAACTTCTTTTTATGAGATAACTCTAAAGAAGTAGGAATAATTTTATGCTTTTCGTAGAAGTCTAAGAATGGTCGTTGTGGAGAAGTCACGAACAAACCAGTTTAGAGACTGGGTCGCTGCCAGCGGCACCATTGACCCAACCGCCAATAATTGCGCTGAACAAACCCGCTGGTCCGCCTGCGTGCACAAGTAATAATCCACCGGGTCGAAACTTTGGCAGGGTCGCATCTTTGAATGCTTCTTGAACTCCTTCGGCCATACCGCCGGCGCCGCGCACAATATCGCTACCTGACATCTGCAACCGATCATGAATTTCTTGCAGCACTTGCTCGCGACTCCAGTTGGCTTGCGCAAAAACGCGCGCATGTTCGGGGCCAAGAACCAGCACAGCGTCAAATGCAAATGGCAATTTCGGGTGATGAACCGTGCGTAAACACGCAGCCAAACTTTTTGCGAGCTGTTCTGGCTCACGCGCAAGTTGATCTACAACGCAGCGCGGACCTTCTCCAGTAAAAACAGTTACGGTGTTTTGCGTCGCGTCAAAACCGCGCGAAACTGCAAGCGAAGTGAACGGCGAGCCGAGGTCGTCTTCTGCAAAACAGAAACTTAACTTGCCTGGGTGACCATGTGCTGCACGGTCAACTTCGCCGGGGCGTCCGCCCCCGACATTGCGAATAACTAATTGCACCGCACGACCAATTGTTAGGTTCGCGCGATTCCCTTGACCAAGAACATTTACACCAGAGTTCATGCCGATTGCACGAGTTCCTGGTCCGTTGCAAATAATCACTGGTGCAACTGGCATCGTTGTCGCGAGAACCCCGTGAATGTTGAACTCATCTGTACAAATTGCTTCAACTGCTGCAATTACCCATGGTAAATATTCTGGCAAGCAGCCGGCCATCACCGCATTAATTGCAATCTTTTCGATAGTTAGTTCAACAAGATCTGGAGGAGCAAGTACGACAACTTCTTGTGGATCACGTGTCGTTCCGCTTAACATTCGCATCACACGTTCGGGTGTTGGTGGCACAACAGGTAAGCCATCGGTGTACCCGCGACTGAACATCGCTTCAAACTCATCTTCCGCTGAAGCAATTTCAATATGTCGCGAATGCAAGATTTCACCGCCATAAAGCACGCGAAGTTTGTCAACAATGTCAGGGTCAACACTCATTGATCCGCAACCTGGCCGAAACTCTGGAAGTTCACTACCGAGATCAGCAATGCCAGTTAGTTCGCGCCACTCATTGCGCATCCAACCGAAAGTGCGTTTTGTTTCAACGCCATTCTCACGAAAAATTAGAGTTGGCACCGTGTCAATATCGGCGTGCCAACTTGCAGCAAGATCAAGATCGCTGACAGAAACGACACCTTCAGGAAATGTTGGATCATCTTGCGTGTAAACCGTGAGCGACGGTAATTCGCGCATAAGGCGCGCAATAACTGGCACGACCATCACGCATGTTGCACATTCGCGTTTAACAATTATTGTCCAGCCGTCGCGCAACGGATTTTTCGTAACTGTCATGACCTTACTCGCACTAACCTGCTAGAAATTCACAAATTAGTTTGTTCACTTTTTCAGGTTGTTCAAGTTGTAAGAAGTGTCCGGCTGCTGCAATTAGTTCAAATTTCACATTTGCCGGCGCCATAGATTTCGCAGATTCAAAAACATCGGTGCCGATGCATCCACAATCTGTGCCGTGTAGATAAAGCAAAGGTTGTGTCGGCACACCAGAGCCCATCTGATTTTGTAATTCGCTGAGTTGCGGATCTCGATAGCCGTCGCCAAGAGCCGCGCGATAATACCCAAGTGTTGCTTGCAGATTTTTTGGGTCGGCTAACGACTTGCGCACGAATTCAAGATCGACACTGGCGTCATATCCCGGCGACCAGTCGCGCCACAACATGTCTATGAACGCAAAGTTATTTGCTCTAACGACGAGATCGGCTAGGCCGTGCTGAAAGAAAAACATATACCAACTGCGTTTAACTTGTTCAAGATTTTGGACGAAGGCCAAACCCAGAGCAGCAGTTGGTGGCACAGCCATGCCGACCACTTTGTGCCAGCGCGATGGTGCGTCGATTGCGGCACCGTAACAACTCGGCGCGCCAAAATCGTGACCGATAATCACAGCATCACTGTCGCCGCCAAGACTTTCGTGCAAGGCATTTGCATCTCGCGCCAACATCGCCGTTTGATAGCAGCCATCTGAAGGCACTGCACTTGGCGCGTACCCGCGCATAAATGGAGCAACGGCTCGGTAACCAGCTGCAGCAAGTTGGGGCATCAAGTGACGCCAAGTTTGCGCCGTGTCAGGAAAGCCGTGCAGCAACAATGCTAATTTGCCAGATCCACACTCGAGATAAGTGAAGTCGGTGCCATTGGCCGACACGCACTCCATCTTGATGTTCGCATCAGCCACATCTAAAAGATACTTGACTGGGACTAAGGTCACGCCATCAGCGGTTCGCAAACACTTTGATTACTAATAATATTTCTCCGTGGGGGAAAACGAAGTAACCGTGAGGTTTCATGGCGTGCGCGGTTCAACAGCATGTCACGGTCAAACAACTCAGCGCTACGGCGGAAACACCTCGTGCGTTTCGGTAGATATTGGTACTGACTCACCAATAATTTTTGACCTCGGTACTGGTTTGCGATACATGAGTTACGGTGAAGATGATTCAGCCACACCAAAACCATTTGTTGGAGCCTGTTTGCTTACACATTTGCATTGGGATCACCTGCAGGGTTTGCCATTTTTTAAGTCGCTATTACATCCTGACACTGTGATTGATATCTATGGGCCGCGACAACCAGACGGTGAGTCGCTCCGTGACGTTTTCACTACAAAAATTTGTCCACCGACTTTTCCGATTTGCATCAGCGAATTTGCAGCAACGATTAATTTTCATGAGATCGGCGATGACGATTTTGCGATCGGCGAAACAAAAGTCATGAGTCGCTTTGTGCCTCATACGGGGGTGACACTTGGTTTTCGTGTGACCGCTAATAATACGACGGTGACTTACCTATCTGATCATCAACAGCCAGACGGAGATTTTGCTTTAACGACAGGCGCCAGACAACTATGTCAGAACACGGATTTATTGATTCACGATTCACAATTTACGCCGGCCGAGTTTGCATTAAAATCAAATTGGGGGCACTCAACGCTTGAGTTTGCAATGTGGGTTGCTGAAACTACATCGGCCAAGCGTTTGGCATTGTTTCACCATGACCCTTCGCGTAGTGATGACGCACTCGATGTTATTGCTGGTCGACTCGCTGGCATCGCACAAAATCGGGGTTTTCAGGTGTTCGCGGCGGCAGATGAAATGTCGGTCAAGGTTTCTGCCCTAGTCTCGTAAGCGATGACTGAAGCATTTGATAGCAAAGAATTTCGGAGCGTGTTGGGTAGTCTGCCGACCGGTGTCGTAATAGTTACTGGTGTAGATAATTCTGGTGAGCCACTTGGAGTAACCATTGGTTCGTTCGTCTCAATCTCGCTTGACCCACCTCTAGTCGGTTTTTTTCAAGGATTGAATTCGAAGACTTGGCCCGCAATCGCGGCGTCGGGAAATTTTTGCGCCAATGTTCTGGCGCAAGATCAGAGCGAGTTGTGTTGGCGGTTCGCAAAAGAAGCAGAAGCCAGATTCGAAGGGGTGCAGTGGACACCCGCGGCAAGTGGCGCCCCAAAAATTGCTGGGTCGCTCGCACACATTGATTGCGCAATCGAGTCAAGTTCGCAGGTCGGTGACCATTTGTTTATTGTTGGTCGCGTGCAAAATCTTGAAGCACTTGCCGAATCTAAAAGCGCAATGATATTTTTTAAAGGTGCAGTGACAGGAACTCCACAATCCTTGTGAGTTTTATTTTTGCCGTCGTCGTTGCGGCTGTGTTCGTGTATGCAGGTGTTGCAAAGTTGATGACTTTCAATGACTGGACATTTCAAGCGCGTGCACTTGGTGCACCAGACCCTGCTGTCGTACTCGTGCCAGTTGCTGAGGTCACACTTGGTGTGATGCTCGTTGGTGGTTGGTGGCTAACTCAAACGATTATCGCCAGCACTTTATTGCTGTGCTCATTCACCGTATTGTTGCTGGTGCGCTTGCGTGACGAAGATCGTCAACCGTGTTCTTGCTTCGGCACAAAATCACAACGCCCAATTAGTTGGCTAGATGTTTTACGCAATTCGGTTTTAGTTTCATTTTTACTAGTTTCGGCGTTCACTCAGTAGCGTTATCCCGATGCGAGTTTGGATAGACCAAGATCTTTGTACTGGCGACGGCTTATGCGAAGATCATTGTGCCGATGCATTTAAATTGCTTGAAGACGGTATTGCTTATGTCGCCGAGTTGGGTGTCGCACTAAATGATCCAGGTGGCGCGGGGAGCCTTGCTCATGTCGCGCCTCGCGACCGGCAAAGTGTTCTGCGCGCCGCAGAAGTCTGCCCTGGCGAATGTATTTTTATTGACATTGCAGACGAGATGAACGAATTGAATAGCGGTAAGTAAAGCGAAGAATTTGTGTCCAGTGCATAGCGGTACGCTGTGTTAGTGAAGTGGCGCATTGCGGCAAATGGTGTTGCGCTGGTCGTCGTAATTTCAACTGTGAGCATAAGTAGTGCTGCAGGTTTTGATTCGCAATTAGCTCAAGGTTCGCAGCGTAAATTTGTAGCAGCCGATGCAAAATCTGTGCTCTCAACTATCAAAGTTGAAAACGAGCATAAAACTGGGTACAAGCGCAGTCTGTTTATCCACTGGGCAGATCTTGATGGCAATGGATGTGACACTCGTGAGGAAATTTTGAAGCGCGACAGCGTTTCGAAGCCGCAAGTTGATCCGTATCGCTGTTATGTCGTGGCAGGCGATTGGGTCTCGCCTTATGACGGTGCCAAACTAAATGACCGTGGTGATGTTGATATTGATCACGTTGTTGCATTGAAAGAAGCGTGGGATTCTGGAGCGTGGGCTTGGAGCGAGTCACAACGTAAGGCGTATGCCAATGACATGACAGATCGTCGCACGCTGATCGCAGTGACTGATCGGGTGAATGTCTCGAAGAGTGATAAAGATCCGTCTAACTGGATGCCGCCGTTACGAAGTTATTGGTGCGCTTATCTTGGTGATTGGATCTCGGTGAAGGCTCGTTGGGGTTTGTCAATGGATCAGAGCGAATTTGGGCGCATTAATAATTTGTTGGTGAGCGATTGCACGTCACTAACGATTGCGAGTTGGGTTGCTGCGCCAGTATTAAATGCTGTGCCAATTACTGTGCCAGCCATAACTGTTACATCGAGCACAGCCGCAACATCGAGCACGGCAATATCGAGCACGGCAACATCGAGCACAACAACATCAAGCACCGTCATGACAAGTACAACTGTGTCGGGTTCGACTGCAACTACTTCGACTAGTGCTACTCCTAGTTCGTCTAGCACGACGCCAGCGTCGGTCGAAGTCAAAGACATCAGCCCTGGCGCATTTTGTGCCCCAGTTGATGGGCTCGGTTCGTATAAGTCTTTGGTTTATGTCTGCTCGAAAACAAGCGCCGACGGCACCCCGTATTCTGGCAATCGAGCCCGATGGCGCAAATTCGCCAACTAGAATAAGGCTATGTCTAAGAAAACTAAAAAGAAAAAAGCTCGTATGCGTCGTTCAAAAGCTAACCACGGCAAGCGTCCAAACATGGGTCGGGGCTAGTTAATTAGCTAA
>JBILAG010000114.1:0-5259 GCA_044354345.1 Ilumatobacteraceae bacterium
TATTCATTACGCGAAAATGCATTCTGCCGATGTATTCGCCGAGTACTCCAAGTAGAAGAATCTGAACCCCAGAGAAAATAGTTATCGAACACGCCAGCATTGGAAACCCGGGCACGGCATCGCCGTAAATTAAGGGGCGCACAGCCACAAAAACAAACAAAAGTAGACCAAACACAATTGTTGTAAAGCCAATTGCTGTTGCCATTCGCAGTGGCAATGTGCTGTAACCAGTCGCCATATCCATCATGAAGCGGACCAGTTTTCTAAGTGTGTAATGCGAAGTACCTTCAGCTCGGTCGTCATGGGCAACTTCAGCCACTGCAAATCTTGAGGTTGACCAAGTCAAAAGAGCGTCTAGCGAAATATTCGGCCCAAGTGACGAGTCAAAACCATTACGTAGCTCAGTTCTAAATACACGAAATGAGCTCATTGAAACTGCACTATTAAAGCCGAGCACGGAAGCAAAAAATTTTCTGACGACTTTTGATCCAAGTCGGCGGTAAAAGTTTTGTTTAATAGTTGAGCTGACTCCGTAAACAACATCGACATCAGCAGTTAGCACTGCCAATAGTTTTGAAATATCTTCCGGGGGATTCTGTAGATCATCGTCTAAGGTGACGACTGTTGCGAAACTAGCAACTCGAACGCCGGCAAGTAGAGCGCCGTGTTGGCCAGAATTTCTACCTAAGCGCAGGCCTTGAACTCGAGTGTTGGCTTTAGAAATAGCAGAAATTTCTCGCCAAGTTCCATCGCCGCTGGCGTCATCAACAAGAATAATTTCATAGTCTTGGTTGCTAAGTGAAGCCGAAATTCGGGCGACCAGAGTTCGAAGAGTTCGTTCGGATCGGTACACCGGCACGACAACTGAAAGCCCGTGGCTAAAACCCATCACCTCATCGTATCTAAATGACCAAGTTGCTTGACAGGCATTTCGGTAAGTGGCTGTTTGTTAAACTTACATCACGATGATCAGCGACTTCACGCAGGCTTCGAGCGAACTTCATATTGTTGATTCTCGAATTGAGTCTGACCGTTTTGAGCTAACTGTCGCTCGGCTAAACATCTCTATTGAGGAAGATGCGAGTGATCAACAAGTCATCGAAATATGTCAGAACAGTAATTCCCAGTTATTGATCCTGCGGTATCCGACTACTCGTGTGAAGTTGGCACAAAAACTCTCTGAAATTAAGGAACGGGTTGTTTATCAAGCCGACACTCTCGTCTATTTTGCTAGAGATATTGGTTCATTAGATGAGAAAGTTGTACAAAGTCAGGACTGGCTATTTCGTGAAGCACGATCATCAGATATCGCTGAACTATCGCAACTTTCAAAAGTTATTTTTGAAGAATATCCAAATCACTATCGGGCTAATGACTCGCTAAGTTCAGATGCGATTAAAGACGGGTATGCGCAGTGGGCACAAGTTGGATTAGAAGATTTAAAGAAATTGACAGTATTCATTGAGAACGTCGACGCCAAAGTTATTGGTTTTGCCTTGATTTCGTTCGATGGAGATACAGCCGAAATTGAATTGAATGGGATACACCCGCAAGCACAAGGTCGCGGCGCATATGGATCGCTTTTGTCGTGGTTGAGTACTTACCTCGCCGCTCGCGGTGTAAAAAAACTTTGTATCTCGACTCAAATACAAAATGAACGAGTAATTCGCGCGTGGATCCGCGCAGGATTTAATCTAGAGTTCTCTTTAAATACTGTTCATTTAATGCAACTCTAAGTATTCGCCAAACGCAAGTAGCCCGCGCCGCCCTCGCAAAAACTAAATTATTTGATGGCTTCGGTGAGCGCTTCTAGCAGTGTGTTCCAACCGAGCGTGGCGCACTTGATGCGCACCGGAAACTTTACGACACCTTGTAAAGCCTCAATGTCGCCGAGATTGATTGCTTCGTCCACGGGTTCGTCGTTATCGGCAAGTGTCATCATGTGTTTGAAACGTCGAACAAATGCCTGAACTTCAGCAACTGTTTTGCCCTTGACAGCAACAGTCATCATCGAAGTTGAACTCTGGCTAATCGAGCAACCCTGGCCAGAGAATTTAACATCACGAACAACACCGTCTGCAACGTCTAAATAAATACGAATGTCGTCACCACAAAGTGGATTGTTGCCTTCTGAATAAACAGCTGGAGGTAGCAACTCACCACGATTGCGCGGTGTGCGATAGTGATCAAGAATTATCTCTCGATAAAGATCTTCAATACCCGGCATGTTTCCTCGTTTGTACTCGTCTATCTAAAAGATATCTGACGCTGAGTCAAGAGCATCTGCAAGTGCATCGGCATCTGCGGTCGTGTTGTAGAGATAAAAACTCGCGCGCGCCGTGGCGTTAGCACCGATAATTTTCATCAACGGCTTAGCACAGTGGTGTCCAGCGCGAACACAAACATTTGACTGATCTAAAACTTGACTTAGATCATGTGGATGAATACCACGGAAAGCAAAACTAAATGTTGCACCACGCAGTTCGGGGTTGCGCGGCCCGTGAATTGTAATGTCATCGCCAAATCGGCTCGTCAACATCTCGAGAACATAACTTGACATTGCAATCTCGTGCTGACGAATGTTGGTCATGCCGACCTCGTTCAAAAAGTCAACTGCTGCACCGAGACCAACAACTTCGGCAATTGCTGGCGTGCCTGCCTCAAATTTCGCGGGCAACTCGGCGCATTTAAAACCATCTAGGCGAACTTCGGAAATCATATTGCCGCCACCTAAAAACGGGGGCATCGCTTCAAGCAACGCTTCGCGACCCCACAACACACCGAGACCCGATGGTCCACACATTTTGTGACTCGAGAACATCGCAAAGTCTGCACCCCAAGCCTGCACATCAGTTGGCGAGTGTGGCACTGATTGGCATGCATCAACTATTGCGATTGCACCAGCTGCATGTGCTGCGCTACAAAGTTTCTCGACCGGGTTAATCGTGCCGAGCACATTTGACATCGAAGTAAACGAAAAAGCTTTGGCACCCATCAATAAAGTCGGCAGAGAACTCAAATCAAGTTGAAAATCACTTGTCAACGGCACCCAGCGCAATTCGATGCCGCGTTCTTGTTGCAACATCTGCCACGGCACAATGTTGGCGTGGTGCTCCATATGCGTTAGTAAGACCACATCGCCGCGCTGCAAATTGGCACGACCCCACGAAAATGCAATTAAGTTCAACGCTTCAGTTGCATTTTTTGTGAACACAATTTCGCGCGAATTATTTGCATTAATAAATTTTGCTACCGAATTGCGCGCACTTTCATAGAGCTCGGTGGCGTTAGCGGCCAAGGTATATGCACTTCTATTTATTGGTGCGTAAGATTCGCGCATGAATCTCGCCATCGTGTCGATCACAATGTTCGGCTTTTGTGAAGTATTTGCGCTATCTAGGTAGATCAGTGGTTTGCCGTCGATCTGTTGAGCCAACACCGGAAAGTATCGGCGAATTACAGCCGCATCAAATGCAGTGCTCGCACCGACCATGTTTACGACTCGGTTCGGTATGCGTCGTAACCATTGCGCTCTAGTTCGCTAGCTAACTCCAACGAACCAGATTTCACGATGCGTCCGTCAATCAAAATGTGCACAAAGTCTGGCTTCACTTCATCGAGTAGTCGTTGGTAATGAGTGATCAGCACGATGCCAATTTCTGGTCGATCTTGGCGCACTTCACGAATGCCCTGGGCGACAATTCTAAGCGCGTCTATGTCTAAGCCCGAGTCGGTTTCATCAAGAATCGCCAGTTCGGGTTCAAGAATCGCCATCTGCATGATTTCGTTGCGCTTTTTTTCGCCGCCTGAAAAACCTTCATTGAGATAGCGATCCACGAATGATGAGTCCATACCCAGGCGTTTCATCCAACTAATTATTGAAAGTCGCAACTCAAGCACAGAAAGATCAATACCTTTTCGTGCCGATAGCGCCTGACGCAAAAATTGAATCACCGATACGCCGGCGATTTCCTGTGGATATTGGAACGCTAAAAAGATTCCAGCTTTTGCGCGAACGTCAGTCGGCCACAATGAAATATCTTCGCCTTTGTAAAAAAGTCGACCATGTGTGACTTCGTATTCGGGCGCGCCGAGCAAAGTTGTAGCGAGCGTAGATTTGCCAGAACCATTTGGTCCCATGATCGCGTGTACTTCACCTGTGTTAACAGTTAGAGAAACACCTCGCAGAATTTGTGCATCCGCTTCAGCAGGCTTGGCATGAAGATCATCAATGCGAAAGAGTTCGCTCACCTAAATAAGTGTAATTGCAGACAAAGTTATTTGCACTATGGCGATAGGGGAAATTAAATTTCTACCAGCCGCGTTCAACCCATGCAGCAAGTTGTGGTCGTTCGTCACCAATTGTTGTGTCAAGTCCATGCCCAGGCAAGACAATTGTCTCAGCCGGAAACGTAAACAACTTATTGTCAATTGATTTGATGATCGTTGCGAAATCTCCACCTTCAAGTTTGGTATTGCCAGGGCCGCCTGGAAACAAAGTGTCACCAGTAAATAGAAGAGGGGTATCTGCAACAGCAAATGAAATCGAACCTTCTGTATGTCCCGGGTTGTGTATCGCATGCAATCGCAATTTGCCTACTTCAATTACTTCGGCATCATCAATAAATACGTCGTACCCAACATCTTTTAGACGCGGTGCGTCAGCGGCGGTTACTGCAATTTCGTATCCAGCCTCTCTCAACGCAGGGATTGCCTGAATGTGATCCCAATGTCCATGAGTTTCAAGAACGCGCCTAACGCCGAGTCGCCGGCATAGCGCCAAAAGTTGTTCGTGCTCGTTCGCGGCGTCAATCAAGACAGCCTCGCCAGATTCACGGCATCGCACCACAAAAACATTGTTGTCGTAAGGTCCGACAACGACTTTGTGTACATCTACGCTGGCATTGCGCCAGTGCAGTGTTGGGTCCTTGAAAGCAGTGCTTTCAGCTCTTTTTGGCATACCCCAAGTATCTCAGAGACCCAACAAAAACGCCCGATTAGCACAAATCACTCTGGCGCTGGCAAGATATACACCATGAACTTTGCCTTTACAGAAGAACAAGAAGAGCTCCGCAAAACAGTCCGCGCATTTTTGGATGCGAAGTCTCCCGAGACCGCAGTTCGCGAACAAATGGAAACTGAAAATGGTTTTGACCCAGCAGTATGGTCGCAAATGGGCTCGCAAATGGGGCTCATGGGAATTCATATTCCAGAAGAATTTGGTGGAATGGGATTTAGCTACATCGAGTTGGGTGTCGT
>JBILAG010000115.1:0-5233 GCA_044354345.1 Ilumatobacteraceae bacterium
GCACCGATACCCAACAAAATAAACATCACCGATGTCAAATAGCTATTCGGCACAATCAACGAACTGATCCCAGTGCCTGGTTTGAAACTAGCAACACCACTTGACCACGCAGAGTTCAATGCCCACAACCCGCCACACGATACGACACCGCCAAGCAAACCTTGTAACAACCCTTCCAACATAAATGGAACACGAATGAACCAGTTTGTTGCACCAACAAGTTTCATAACTTCAATTTCTCGACGGCGAGCAAACATTGCAGTGCGAATCGTGTTCCAAATCAAACCGACTGCTACGACAAGAAGAACTAGCGACATAACGAGTGTTACAACTCGAATAAAATTTGAAAGAGTGGAGATCACCTGAAACTCGTCTTCTGCCAGAGCAACTGCTTCGACCCCAGGAAGAGTGCGATATTGATCGCTAAGTGAACGAACGAGGGTCGGGTCATCAGAAAGCGGTACAACCTTGAATTGTGTCGGTATTGATTCTGGAGTTAAGAGGCTCAGCGTTACCGGGTCGCCCACGAATATTCGTTTGGCTTCTTCGTAGCTTTCGGTTTTGTTGAGATACGTCAATTTGTTGACATCAATGATTGTCGGCGACGCTCTGAGCACCGAATCAATCAAAGTAATTTGCTCTGCTGAAGCATCACTTCGAACGAAAACAATCATCTCTACGTCACCGCGCCACTGAACCAATAAATTCTCGAATGCTCTTTGAATCAAAAAGGTGGTACCAACAAGTAGAAGAGATACCGCAGAGGTCAAAACAGCGGCCGCAGTAAGAGTTAGATTTCGTCTAAAACTCGCCCACGTTTCGCGAATTGCATAACCGATTCGTGAAAACATTTATTCGTACACTCCGCGCTCTTGGTCACGCACAATTACCCCGTTGTCGAGTTGGATCACTCGGCGTCGCATTGCATTAACGACTCTGTGATCATGGGTCGCCATGACTACTGTCGTACCGGTTTCGTTGATCTCGTTTAGCAAACCCATAATGCCTTCACTCGTCGTCGGGTCAAGGTTGCCGGTCGGCTCATCAGCCAACAAAATCAAAGGACGATTGACAAATGCCCGCGCAATCGAAACTCGTTGTTGTTCGCCACCCGATAACTGTTCTGGAAACCGCTCGCGCTTACCTGCCAAACCGACGAGATCTAAAACAAGCGGTACTTGGCGTTCAATAACATGGCGCGGTTTTCCGATCACCTCGAGGGCGAACGCTACATTTTCGAAGACTGTCTTGTTTAACAAGAGTTTGTAATCTTGAAACACATTGCCCAAAGTACGTCGCAAATATGGAACACGCGATGCTGGCATCTCATTAATATTTTTGCCAGCAACCCACACATCGCCATGTTCTGGTTGCTCTTGACGGTTCATCAATCTCAACAATGTTGATTTGCCCGAACCAGAAGGCCCAACCATGAAAACGAACTCACCCTTTGGGATATCAAACGACGCTTCTTTTACGGCAACAGTATCTTTGCCATAAATTTTCGTCACGTTATCAAGACGAATCATTGCACCAAACTTACCATTCTGCGACAGCCAAAACGGTTAGATCTCTACTTGTCATTGTCAAGCATCTCTTTGTCAGAGCGGCGCCAACGTAAGTAGCCCTCCATGAATTGGTCAAGTTCACCATCCAAAACTGCAGTGACATTGCCGGTTTCAACATTGGTTCGAAGATCTTTAACCATTTGATATGGCTGTAAAACATATGAGCGAATTTGACTTCCCCAGCCAACTTGCGCTTGCTTGCCCGCAATTTGTGAAAGTTCTGCAGCCCGCTCTTCTTCGTCTTGTGCGATGATCATCGCTTTAAGTCGCTTTAATGCACTCTCACGATTCTGTAATTGACTTCGCTCTTGCTGTGACGAAGCAACAAGTCCAGTTGGCTCATGAATTAGTCGAACTGCCGAAGAAGTTTTATTAACGTGCTGACCGCCAGCGCCAGACGCGCGAAATACTTCCATTCGAATATCACTTTCATTTATTTCAAGTTCTGCTTGATCCAATATTGGCCAAATCTGCACGAGAGCAAAGCTCGTTTGTCGCCTGCCTTGATTGTCAAACGGACTAATTCGCACGAGTCGATGCGTGCCACGTTCACTTGTCAAAAGACCGTATACATATCTTCCGCGAATCGTCACATCTGCCGAAAGAATGCCCGCTTCAGTGCCGATCGAGATGTCACCGATTTCAAAACCAAAACTTTTTAACTCGGCCCATCTGCGATACATTCGCAGCAACATTTCACTCCAGTCTTGGGCATCAACGCCACCATCTTTAGCATTGATTTGCAAAATCGCATCGCAACCATCGTGCTCACCGGTGAACATGCTGCGCATTTCAAGTAGGTCGAGTTTCGAACGACAAGCAGACACACCACTGTCTAGTTCTGGCTCTTGCGAAGCGTCATCTGCTTCTCGGGCAAGTTCGTGCAACACAAACAAATCATCGAGCGTGTTTGATAGTTGATCAAATTCGTCTAAGTCTGACTTCACCGCGACATATTGTGAGTTGATTTTTTTCGCATGCTCTTGATCGTTCCATAGGTCTGGTTTTGCGACTTCAACTTCTAACTCGATCAATAATCCGCGAGAGGTTTCTACATTGAGATATTTTGCAGCTTCACCTACGCGTTTGCGAAGTTCGCCGAGTTCTGTGGAGAAATCTTTCATGTGCGATGTTGCTAGAGATTTTAATTGGCGTTACTTCGCGTTAATTAGCGCGGCCGTGACACATCTTGTATTTTTTACCCGAGCCACAGGGACATGACGAGTTACGCGGAGTTTTTGACCAGTCGGGTGCACCAAAAACGCTTGAACTCGAATTGGTTTTTGAACTTGGCGCTGGCTTGTCATCAACATTTTCGTCAGATGTCTGTTGAATATTGCTAAGAGTGCTCGAGGGCGAGCTGTCATTAACAACTTGAACATGCATCACATATTTGACAAAGTCTTGAGCAATACCCTTCATCAAAGTGCCGAACATCTCGAAACCTTCACGTTGCCATTCGATTAATGGATCTTTTTGGCCGACTGCGCGCAAGTTGATGCCCTCTTGCAGGTAATCCATCTCTTCTAGATGCTCTCGCCAACGTTGATCGATTATTCGAAGCATCACTTGACGCTCAACTTCTCGCATCACTGACTCGCCCATTTCAATCTCGCGAAGCGCGTAGAAACCACTTGCGTCCGCCATCACCAAGTCGTACATCTCATCCGTCGAGTCACAACTTGCGAGATTCGCCGCAGCAATTTTCGTTGGCCAGAAAGTCGCGAGTTCGAGAGCCAGGCCACTTACATCCCATTCGTCATCAACTTCGGCGACGCAATGCGCGTCAATCAATGCATCAACAGCCTCGGCCAAATACTCCATTGCGGCCGCTTTGAGGTCAAGCCCCTGCAAAATCTGATCTCGGCGTTGATAAATAACTTTGCGCTGTTCATTCATTACTTCGTCGTACTTCAAAACATTTTTTCGAACTTCGCCGTTTCGTTGCTCAACCGTTGATTGAGCACGTTCAATAGCCTTCGTCACCATTTTCGCTTCAATTGCTTCATCGTCTGGTAAAGCGCGACCCATAACCCACGACAATGCACCGGTTGCGAATAGTCGCATCAATTCATCATCAAGACTCAGATAAAAACGGCTCTCGCCAAGATCACCTTGACGGCCAGAACGACCACGCAACTGATTATCAATTCGACGACTTTCATGGCGCTCAGTGCCAAGTACATACAAACCGCCAAGTGCGCGAACCTGATCGCCTTCAACTTTGCACTTCTCGATATATTTTTCAAGCAACTCGTGGTATCGCTGCTGCGCTTTATCACGAGCAGTAATAAAATCTGGCGGCATCATTTCAAGTGCAACTGGCAATGCGAACTCGTCAAGCAAAGTTTCTGGGCTATGCCCCTCTTTAAGAACATCTTGACGTGCAAGACCATCAGGGTTTCCGCCGAGCAAAATATCGACACCACGGCCAGCCATGTTCGTCGCCACAGTGATCGCTCCTAGTCGACCAGCCTGAGTTACAACCATCGCCTCACGAGTGTGTTGTTTAGCGTTCAAAACTTCGTGACGAATACCGCGCTGTTGTAGCTTTTTCGACAACTGCTCACTCTTTTCAACGCTGATTGTGCCGACTAGAACTGGTTGACCTTTGGCGTGACGTTCTTCAAGGTCTTTTACAACAGCATCAAATTTCGCAGCTTCGGTTTTAAAAATCAAATCTGCTTGGTCAACTCGAACCATTTCACGATTCGTCGGAATCGGCACAACTTGCAGGTTGTAAGTGTTCATCAACTCTGCAGCTTCAGTTTGTGCGGTGCCTGTCATTCCTGAAAGTTTTTCGTACATTCTGAAATAATTTTGCAAGGTGATCGTCGCCAAAGTTTGATTCTCTTCTTTAATCTGCACGCCTTCTTTTGCCTCTACGGCCTGGTGTATGCCTTCGCTCCAACGACGACCTTCAAGAATTCGACCAGTGAACTCATCAACTATTTTGACCTCGCCATCTTGAATGATGTAGTCCTTGTCGCGATGATAAAGCACTGAAGCTTTTAGAGCAACCTGCAATTGGTGCACAAAGTTTTGTTGCACTTCGTCGTAAAGATTGTCGATGCCGAGTTGTTTCTCAACTTTTTCAATACCGGTCTCGGTTGGTACAACAATTCGTTTATCTTCTTCAACGTCGTAATCAACATCACGAACCATCGTGCGCACAATTGACGCAAATCGGTAATACAACTTTGCCGCGTCAGCAACACGGCCAGAAATAATTAGCGGTGTGCGGGCTTCGTCAATGAGAATTGAGTCGACTTCGTCGACGATTGCAAAACTAAAACCTCGTTGAACTTTTTCGTCGAGCGTGCCTGCCATATTGTCACGCAAGTAGTCAAAACCGAATTCGTTGTTTGTACCGAAAGTTATATCTGCCGCATAATCTGCACGTTTCTCAGTTGAACTTGATCGTCGTCCCGAGATGACAAGACCAACTGACAAACCAAGCCACCGGTGTATTTGTCCCATCCATTCGGCGTCTCGCTGAGCCAAATAGTCGTTCGTTGTAATTTGATGGACACCCTTGCCCGAAAGTCCATTTAGATAAGCAGGCAAAGTTGAAACAAGAGTTTTACCTTCACCGGTTTTCATTTCTGCAACCCAGCCAGCATGTAACGCGGCACCACCCATGAGTTGCACGTCGTAATGTCGCT
>JBILAG010000031.1:0-19369 GCA_044354345.1 Ilumatobacteraceae bacterium
CTTCAAGTTTTTTGACGAGAGTTGGTTCGGTGTACCTTGCAGGTGGCGAAGTCATGTGTCCATCAGCTGAATATTTGTCGACCTGAATGTTGTCACCGATCTTCATTGCCGGAAGGAGCGCTTCTTTCTCTTCAGATTCACTTTCGTCTTCTACTTCTTGGTATGCCTGGCGATAACCGGCAAAGTTGATTGTCGTGCCACTTGTTGAAAATTCGCAATCTGCTGGCGGCGCGCAAGATGCAGTTGCGCCAAGTTTGATTGTCACAGTTACACCAGTGGCATCTGCCATTTGCGATGCAAGAGTGCGTTGCCAAATAATTTTGTAGAGAGCTAGTTCGCGGGCATTTACATCAGCAGCGATTACTTCAGGACTTCGCAGTGGAAGTGTCGGCCGAATCGCTTCGTGTGCTTCTTGAGCATTTTTTACTTTTGATTTATAAACTCGCGGCTCACTAGAAAGAAATTCTTGGCCGAATGCGGTAGTAATTTCTGATCTCACCGCGGTCAACGCATCGTCGGCAAGAATCACATTGTCGGTTCGCATGTAGGTGATGAATCCACCTTCGTAAAGTCCTTGTGCCAAGCGCATGACTTCGCTTGCCGTAATCCGCAATTTGTTTCCACCCTCTTGCTGAAGAGTGCTGGTCATAAATGGCGCTCGAGGAGACTTTCGATAAGGGCGATCTTCGACGCTACGAACTGTTAGGTCTTTGGCGGCTAAGCCGCTCACTAGATCTGTTGCTCGCGATTCAGTTATAACTACGACGCCTTCTTTCACGATGCCGAGAGAGTCAAAGTCTTTACCCATTGCAATTCGGCTGCCATCGACAGATTGCAAACTTGCGGTAAATATAGGAGTAGTCGCACTCGTGGCTTCAAGATCCCAGTAGCCGGCGGCAACATGAGCCATTCGTTCTTCTTCGCGTTCGACAACTAATCGGATTGAAGGGCTTTGCACCCGACCTGCCGATAGGCCACGATTTACCTTGCGCCACAAGATTGGCGAGACTTCGTATCCGTAGAGGCGATCTAAAATTCGTCGTGCTTCGGCAGCATCAACAAGTTTGTAGTCAATATCACGGGTGTGATCGAGGGCTGCGCTGATAGCGGTTTTCGTGATCTCGTGAAACACCATGCGTTTCACTGGGATTTTTGGCTTGAGATACTCCATTAGGTGCGCGGCGATCGCCTCGCCCTCACGGTCTTCGTCGGTTGCTAGATAAAGCTCATCTGCACTTTTCAAAAGTACTTTCAGTTCTTTTATTATTTTTTCGCCACGCTCGGTTAATTCGTAATTTGGTTTAAAAGAGTTTTCAACATCAACCGATAAACCTTTGCTTGGAAGATCAGCGATGTGGCCGACTGATGCACGCACATCAAAACCATCACCAAGAAATTTTGAGATTGTCTTCGCCTTTGCTGGCGATTCAACTATTACGAGAGCGTTAGGCATGTTGTTTCATCGTGGGGTCAAGTATGGGCTTGGTAAGGATATCTGTTTTAGTTCAAATGCACTATAGGTTGCGTCGGTAGCGTTAATAACAAGATGCGACATAATTTGCTGGCACTCGGATGGAATAACGCTTTTGAAGATGCAGCCGAAAAAATTGATGTGACTTTTATTATTGGTCGCGTCAGTCGACTTGATCGTGGATGGAGCACTATCAAAGTGAGTGCATCGTCGGACGCTGATGGCTTAATTCGCGTAAGAAATATTGGTGCTGATGTCGCAGTTGGTGATTGGGTTGCAGTTGCGCCAGATCTTGATCGTGTTGAACAAGTGTTGCCAAGATATTCAGCACTAATCAGACGCGCATCATCTGACGCGGTACGCGCTGAGCAACATGCTGTGGCGGCAAATATTGACACAGTATTTATTGTTCACGCGGCAACAAATGAATCGAACGAGCGCAGAGTTGAACGCGAATTAGTTTTAGCTTTTGATAGTGGTGCAGTGCCAGTATTGGTTTTGACCAAGAATGATTTGCTTGAAGCGACAGAACATATTGCAGCGCTACGAAATGTCGCTCGAGTTTGTGGCATCGCCTGTCATGTTGTTAGTGGATTAACAGGTGAAGGTTTAGACGAGTTAGCGAAATACGGCGAAAACAACAGATCAATTGCGATACTTGGCGCCAGCGGCGTTGGAAAATCAACTTTGGTCAATCGGCTTGTCGGAACGACGAACCAACAAGTTGGCGAGGTTCGTGAGGGTGACCAGCGTGGGCGGCACACAACGGTTGCCGCCGATCTTGTCGCATTGCCCAACGGCGGCTGGTTGATTGATACACCTGGTTTGCGCGCACTCAATTTGTGGACAAGTGGTCGTGGAATTGAGCGTGCTTTTGCCGACATATTTTCGCTCGCAGAGCAATGTAAGTTTCGTGACTGCAAACATCAAGACGAACCCAACTGCGCAGTTGTTGCAGCGATTAATCGCAATGAGTTGACTATCGAGCGTCTTGAGAGTATGGGCAGATTGGTGGCTGAAGAACTTGCCTTAGAAGATGAACAAAAAGTTCGTGTTCGAATGTCGAATCGCAAAGGTATGCGAAAAATTAACTAGAAGTCGGCGTCTCACTTGTAAGTTCACGGGGCATCGAGGTAGTTGCTTGCAAAGTGACATTGTGAAATAATTTGCCGATTATTGGGATACTGATCTGACGCTGATAAAAAAGTGTGACTTGAGCAAGAGTCTCATTTAGTTCGACATTTACATCAACTGGGTTAAGCGTGATTGAATTTTGAACCGAATCAAGTGCGATTTGATTTGCGTTTTCATTAGCCACATCTGCGAGCGAAATTGCGCGTGCAGCAGTGCGAGCGGCATGACCAAGGGCGAGTTGATCGTTTGCAACACTGCCAATTTGCACGACCGATAATGAAAACAGAAACATAAATGGAAGCACGAGGGCAAATTCGACCGTGGCCTGACCTGATTCAGCAATTTTAATTTTGTGAGAGCGTTTCAAATTGAAGCTGCTAACCGACAGCATCGGTGCGATCAAAGATGCCAGAAAGCACGGTGTCAAAGAGTTCACCGATGCGTCCGGCACCACCACCATCTGTCGCCCAGGCGATAACTAACAGTGCAATTACAGCTGCGCCAAGTAACACAAGCGCGTATTCGGTTGTTGCCTGGCCTGAGTCATTTTGAAATCTAAACACAAGAGTCGCTTTCGTTAGAAGAGTTGAGCAGAAACAGCCGAGAGGGAGTTAACAACAAGTGGAACCATCGCTAGCAAAACAAACGAAGGCAAGATGCAACAAGTCAGTGGAAGCAGTAACCGCACTGGTAACTGTCGAGCGCTAATGTCTTGAAGTCGTCGGCGCTCAATGTGAGCGTGGTACGCGAGTTGGTCAAGCACTGATGTTATTGGTAGGCCATCACGGTCAGCGCTAACAAGAATGTCGCATAATGAATAAAAACTTGAGCCGAGATCATCACGAAGAGTTTTGATTACATCTACGAAACGCTCGCCTTGCAGTAGCCGGGTGTGCACTTGAATTAGGTGCTTGTATAAATTGTCTGGCGCCCAATAATGAAGTTGTGCCATTGCCGATGCAGGGCTTTGACCCGCACGAATTAATACGAGCAAGACATCGATAATTTCTGGAATATACACACCGAAATTTGGCCGACTAGTTGATTTTGTCTTGCGTCGATATAAAACAACACCGATAACGATAAGGAAAAAGATCGAAATCATTACACGAATTACGCGACAACGCTCAGTGTGATAATTGCATGCATCCATTTTCGACCTGCAAGATTCAGCCCAATGCCAAGTAGCAGACAGATCCAGCCTGATGGGCTAAGAATTAAATAGTTTCGCACTGGAGCACTTGAAACTAAGAGCCAGCCTGCAACCACGAGAGGTGTCCACGACAAGATGCGAGTTGAGAGTAACGCTTGTGCTGCTTGTGCAAGTCTGTCGTCAATATGTGTTGCTCGTTCGCGGATGACAATTGCCGCACGTTCAAGTGCCATCACACCACCGACTCCGCCTGTTGCCGCTAGTTCAAGAGTCTTGACGACAAATTGTTGGTCTTTAGTTTTTGCAGTTTTTATAAGCCGTCTAGAAATTTCACTGGCTGCTTCACCCAAAGCACAAGCCCGAGAGAAGTTTTGCAAAACTTGAATCGCAGAATATTCTGAAAAAACAGCTGCTTGCAAGGCGCTAGCGAAAGATTCGCCAAGTCGAAGATGCCGAGCAGTCGTATCTAAAACCTCAGCGAGTTGATTGAGTTGCAAAGTCGACGAATGAGACAAAACAAGATCGCGAGGCAATATTTCTCGATCATTCTGCGGCATATTTTGTGAGAGTCGCCGGTTGACCCAAACTTTGGTCAATCGAATTTGTATAAACCAAAACCCACAAATAGCAATTAGACACCCAAAAATGGTTGCACCAAAGATCGCTAGTAAATATCTCACACCGATGGCTCACTGATGATTTGGCCATGTTGCACTAAAAAGAAACTGCGTTCACCGTCGAGTAGCAAAATCTCTTCAACGGATCGAGCGCCATTGAGATGTCTCGCAACATGCACTATGGCATTAATTGAAGAACAAACATGATCTTGCACGACATCGCGCGACCAGTTTGAAGCGTGCTGCAGCACAAGTGACTCAACTCGGCGAACTGCATCGCGCGAACTATTGGCGTGAATCGTTGACATAGAACCGCTGTGACCAGTGTTCATTGCCGCCAACATGTCGAGAGTTTCAGCACCACGAACTTCGCCAATAATTAATCGATCTGGTCGTAGTCGAAGCGCGGTTCGCACTAGTGACCTGGTGGAAATCTCTTGATTGCCATCTGGCGATGCGGGCCTTGCTTCAAGGCGAAGTACATGCTCATGGTTAAGTCGAAGTTCGGCGATGTCTTCGATTGTCACAATGCGTTCATTGGTTTGCAGATAATCACATAGTGCGTTTAACAAAGTCGTTTTGCCTGCAGAGGCTGCACCACTAACGAGAATGTTTCGGCGATCATAAATTAACTGCTGTAAAAACGCAGCGATTTCTGGTGGAGCGAAATCTTCGAGTTGCATTTGTTTTGCGGCGAATCTGCGAATTGCGACGCATGGTCCGTCGACAGCAATTGGTGGTATCACCGCGCATAATCTCGAGCCATCGCTTAGCCGAGCATCGACAACTGGTGAGGTTATGTCGATGCGTCGGCCAAGCGGAAGCAAAGTTCGCTCGATAAATGCCCGTGTGTCATCTGGGTGAATTGTGCCTACTTGCGAAAGTTCACCATCGCGCTCGATCCAAACTTGTGAGCCTGCGTTGACCATGACTTCACGAATATCTTCATCCCTAAAAAATTCGTCGAGACGACTGTGAACTTTTGGTGCTATTCGAGTTAGAACTGCTCGGCTCATGCGACTGCTGCAAGTTGTTTGGACATAATTGTTGGTATTCGACTAGCGAGCAAACCTGCGTCTACAGCACGAGCGATTGCAGCATCAAAATCAATTTCAGCAACAACTGGTGCGCCGATAACTGCTTCAACGTCATGCTTGCCGAGAGCGCGACCGGCCTCGTTGATTAGCACGATGCCAGTTGGTGACACCGAAAGTTGTGCAGCCCGACGCAACGACAAATAACACGGACGAGTAACTAGCAATGATGAACTGGCATGAGCAAGTAAATCGGGCGATGGCAAACCGCAACCAGCGTCAACAATTATTGGTAGGTCAAATGTTTTAAGCGCGGCACATAGTTCTGAGAAATTTCTGTTTTCTTTTTCTTTTGCATCTAATTGTTTTGAACCACGCGCAATAATTTGTAAATTCGCTGTCGCTTGAACTGCAATTGATTGCAAAGTCATTCGCGAATCATGATTGCAATTCGCCAACCAATCGTTAATGCCGGGCCCAGACGATTCTGCCAAACCAAGAACTGCTGGCACATCACCAGCAAGATCAACGAGTAGTGCACCGCGTTGTGATTCTGCCGCACGCATTAATGCAATAGTTGATGCAACAACTGTTGTGCCGCTGCCACCTTTTACAGACCAACAAACAATCATCTTTGTGCTCCTTTAACTGAGCCCAGTGTCGTAACTAGGTTCGAGTCATTGCATGTGTACACAAAGATCGAATTGCGTCATCTGAAAATTAGACAAGTAGCCTTCGCGATGGAGGTGTCCGGGTACCTGGTGGGCTCCGCCGCCTTCAAAGCGGTTGGGACGAGTGAACCTCGTTCGGCGGGTTCGATTCCCGTCCGCCTCCGCCAAAAATTATTGCGTTGTAGAAAGTTCGACTGCGAGTTGCGCGGCGGTTAGCGCATTGTTTTCGGCGAGTGAAAGATTTGCTTTGACACTTGCATCGTGCGTTGCATTCGCGATGAATTTTAAAACATAAGGAGTAACCGCCGCGCCGGTAATGCCTTGGCTGTTCGCGTCTTTGAGCGCCGTCGCCGTTATTTCATCCATAAATGATTTAAGTAAACCGTCTTTTTTTGGAACAGGCACGCATGCGAGAATTCCACCATTGCGTCCGAGTGCATCGTTGGCCCGAACTATTTCTGCGAGTTCTTTAATCGTTTCAACTCGTGTAGGTATTTTTAAATCGCCACGCTCAACAGTGAACTCTGGAAAGAAATCGCAGCCAAGACCAAGCACCGGCACGCTTAGAGTTTCAAGATATTCAAGAGTTCGTGGCAGATCGAGAAATGATTTCGCGCCCGCACAAACTGTGACGACATGGTGTTGAGCGATTGCGCCAAGGTCGCTACTGATGTCTCCACTAGTTTCGGCACCGCGATGCACACCGCCGATACCGCCGGTTGAAAAAACACGGATGCCGGCTCGAGCCGCGAGCAAAAGTGAAGACGAAACAGTTGTCGCGCCGACGGGCCATTTTGTGGCCATCGCCGTGGCGAGTTCGCGCTCACCAACTTTTTTCGCAGGGCCAAGAATTAGCGGCCACTCGCTTTCAGCAATGCCGACTCGGGCGACGCCATCAAGCACCGCAGTAATTGCTGGCACGACACCGTGACTTCTTAGCGCCGCGGTGCAGCGAGTTAATGCCTCAAGGTTTGCTGGCGACGGCAGGCCGAGATGCGAAAAAATTGTTGATTCGAGTGCGACAACTGGTTTGTGTTGCGAGAGTGCCGCGCTGACTTCGTCGCTAACGCGAATTTGGTACGAGTTCATTGTGCATCCATTGTCGCGCCCGGACTGCGCAAAACGCGCGCGGCAAGTTGATGGCCAGCCAAGACACATATATAGGTGTCGAAATTATTCTCACCAAATTTTGTCAAGAATCCGGCAGCAAAGGCATCACCTGCCCCAGTTGTATCAATGATTTCGCCAACAGGCTCAACTTCAATAATTTTGACGACTTTATTCTCAATCAGCGTTGTTGGCCGAGCGCCAGCTTTTACCACCACCATGTCGAGGTCTAGTGGTTGTGCTGCCAAATTGAGTACTTCGGCCTCATCGGTATTGCAGAAAAATATCTTTGGTTGAATCTCGGCTACGAGACTTCGAAATTTAGCGACGCCGTACGCGAGAATTAATGATGCTGATGAAGCATCAATTGAGACGGGGATATTTTGATCGTGCGCAGTATTGATGCATGCACGTGTCGCAGTTGCTAGAGGTTCTGAAAAAAGCGAATACGCCGGCACATGCAGTAGTGAAACATTTTCAAACCAATTATTCGGGGCCAAAACGAGCTCAGTCGCTGCTGCACGATCGGTGATCATCGTGCGTTCACCATCGGGCGAAACGATTACAACTATCGAGCCTGTTCGACCACTGCGAACGACACATGGGTCGACGCCAGCATCGCGCAGTGCGCTAACTAATTGATCACCGAGACGATCATCACCAACTTGCGCAATCAGTCGTGCGCCGGTATCTGTGCGAGATTTTTGCTTAGCCACAGTTGCGGCGAACACGGCAACATTTGATGCGCTACCGCCGCGAGTGCGAACTATTCGTGACGGAGTATCCGCGCCGTAATTAAGAGATTCTGGCAACCAAACGACAATGTCTTCAACTAAATCACCGATGACGCACAACACGTCGTGGCGAGATTAAACCGAGAGAAGGTCGCGTGCACCTGTGTCGCTAGATGGATGGCGCAACTTGCTCATCGCTCGTGCTTCGATTTGTCGAATTCGTTCGCGAGTTAAGTTAAATGCTTCACCGACTTCTTCAAGAGTTCGTGGCTCGCCGCGGTCAAGACCAAAACGCAACGCCAAAATTTCTCGCTCACGCTGATCAAGCGGCGCAAGCAGTCGAGTAATTTCTTCGGGCAACAATGCAGTGGCGGCAACTTCAAATGGCGACTCTGCTGAGCGGTCTTCGACAACATCGCCGAGTTCGGCATCACCGTCTTCGCGCAATGGCTCTGACAATGAAAGTGGCTCAGCAGCAAAGCGCAACGCTTCAGTCACTTTGTCTGCAGGCATTTCAACTTCTTCAGCCAACTCTGCGAGAGTCGCGTGGCGACCAAACTTCAACTCGAGGCGAGAGCGCGCTTTTTGCAGACGTGCAAGCGTGTCTCCAGCGTGAACTGGAAGCCGAATTGTGCGACCAGTATTTGCAATACCGCGAGTTATCGCTTGGCGAATCCACCAAGTTGCATATGTCGAGAATTTGAAACCTTTTCGCCAGTCAAATTTTTCTACGGCATGCATTAAACCGAGGTTGCCCTCTTGGATCAGATCGAGCAACGGCAGGCCCGACGCTTGATACTTTTTGGCGATTGAAACAACCAATCGCAAATTTGACTGCACGAATTGGCGCTCAGCCTTCGCCCCGGCCTTAACAATTTTGTTTAGTTCACGACGCTTGGTTGGGTCAATCTGCTTCTCTGAATTATTGAGAGTTGTTTCGGCAATTTTGCCTTCTTCGATAGTTTTAGCCAGGCGAACTTCGTCATCTTTGGTAAGCAACAAATACTGACCAATATCGGTGAGGTAGAGGCGAACTAGGTCTTCGTCGTCTCGGTCAATTCGCTCTTTCGCCACGTACTCTCCCTAAATTTTTGCAACTATTACAAATAGTGCGCCACAGTCGGTGCGACACGCCTAACGATACCCACGAGGCAAAGGACACACACGCGAAAAACACGGAATTTTATGCCATTAAATGGGTCAAATTCTGCGTTGTGATTCGGTACTCAATGAGTGCACATGACTTGCCTAAATTAATTTGCGCGACTGGTATTATTTGATTTATGGCAAATCCAATTCTTAACGAAAAGTCATTTTCAAAAGTAATGCAGCGAAGTGCTGGCGAGGCTGGGTGGGCGGCACCGCAACCAGGTCAGCAGTCTTCGTCGCAAGTATTTCATGCTCCAATAAATGATGGACCGGTCTCGCCGTATAAGTCGGCCGACGTGATGACAGCAAGCGGCACCGCAAGCGCGGCGTTGTTGTTGATGTTGCTTCTCGTGGCTTCGGCGATGTTTGGCTGGTCATCGGTTAACGAAGCAGCAAATGGCGCGGTGTCGTTTCCGGGTTTGGCAATAGCAGGGGCGTTGTTTGGTTTTGTTTGTGCAATCGTCTTGACATTTAAACCAAAACTGGCTCGTGTTCTTGCGCCTGTTTATGCAATTGCCCAAGGGTTATTTGTCGGTGCGATATCGAAAATTTTCAACACTGCCTACGACGGAATCGTGATTCAGGCTGTTGGTATAACGCTTGGTGTGTTCGTAACGATGCTTGTGCTTTATCGCACTGGAGTCATTCGAGTGACAGACAAAATGCGTCGCACAATTATTGGTGCAACAATGGGAATCGCAATTTTCTACGGAGTATCGATGCTTCTTAGTTTGTTTGGCATGAACATTTCGTTCTTTAACAGTTCGAGTCCGATGAGCATTGGATTCAGTTTCATAGTTGCTGGTTTGGCGGCAATGAATTTGGCACTTGACTTTGACTTTATTGAGCGAGGCGAGACAGCTGGATTACCAAAACATATGGAGTGGTACGCAGCATTCGGCCTGATGGTCACAATTGTCTGGCTGTATCTCGAAATCTTGAGGTTGCTCGCTAAATTACGCGATCGCTGAATAGATCAGGCAGGATTTCGTCGCCAAATTTGGTTGCCGTGTTGATGTTCAAGAGTTAAACCGGCACCAATCAAAATGTCAGAGACTTCCGTATTTGCTCCACTGTAAGTTGGCACTTCGATACTGACTGAGTCAACATCTTTTAGAAGATTTGTGCCACCCGAAAGAATTATCGGTTCTATGCCATCCACATCAATCTTGATGTGATTTGGTTTTTGTAAACCTAATTTTGTGATCATGTGATCTAACGTCATGCCTAAAACTTGATAATCGAGACTCTGGTGAATCTCAACGCCGTCTTGATTTAGTTTTGTACCGAACGAATTCGAAGACTCCCCCCACTCACGTGAACTGAGGGTCAACAAATTTATTTTGGTTTCATTGCTAAGCGGATTAGGGACTATTGAAATTAGATTTTGCAAATCATTCATCCAAATATTTCGTGCTAAGAACTCAAGGCAGAAAACCGAAGGCTCAAAAGCAACTACTTTGCATTGTCGAGACTTGGCTGCATAAAGCGAGTACAAACCAATGTTTGCTCCAATATCCCAAAGTACAGATCCTTGCTCAAGCCCATCAATCCATTTCAGAGTCTCGGGTTCTTTAGTCGCATAAGTTTTAATCCTCATATCAAGTCTTGGGTTCGCAGAACTGAGTATGAAAACATGATTCCCGATTTTGCTTTCGGATGTACTTTCGATGGTGAACCGTGTAATTGTTTGTGCAATTAGTCGCATCAGTTTTGACTTCATCAACATTGGCAGGATTTTCCAAACCAACCGACCTTTTGAACCCATCCACGCGGGAGGATTTAAATCTCTTGTCAACTGCTTAGCCACGGTCAAACTGTAGAATAAAAAGCGCCGATGACGAACATTCTCGGAATCTCCGCGCTTTATCACGACAGTGCCGCATGCCTTGTGCGTGACGGTGAGATCGTGGCTGCCGCCCAAGAAGAGCGGTTCTCGCGCAGAAAGCATGACTCTCGGTTGCCTCGTCTCGCAACTGACTTTTGCTTGGCTGAAGCGAAAATCTCAGAAAGCGAAATCGACTACGTGGTGTTCTACGACAAGCCGATGCTCAAATTTAATCGAATCGTTAAAACCCACATGGCGTATGCGCCGCGTGGCCGTAAGTCTTTTGCCGCTGCTGGCAGGCTCTGGTTCGGCGGAAAGTTGCAAACGAAAGAACAGATTCAAAAGTTTTTGAACTTCTCTGGAGAAGTATTATTTGCTGAACACCACGAAGCGCATGCGATGTCGGCTTTTTATCCTTCGCCGTATCAAGAAGCAGCAGTACTGACGATTGATGGTGTCGGTGAGTGGGCGACAACAAGTTTGTCGGTCGGCCGTGACAACTCGCTAGAAGTGATTAAAGAAATTAAGTTTCCACATTCACTTGGTTTGCTCTATTCGGCGTTCACAAGTTTCACTGGCTTCAAAGTCAACTCTGGCGAATACAAAATGATGGGACTCGCACCGTATGGCGAACCAAAATATGTTGACACGATTCTTGAGCATTTGATTGAAGTTCAACAAGACGGAAGTTTTCGTTTGAACATGGAGTATTTCGACTTCCCGGTTAGCAACCGAATGACGAGTCAACGATTCGCAGGTCTATTTGGTGGTCCAGCGCGAAACCCAGAGTCAGAACTTTCGCAACGCGAAATGGATCTATCACGTTCGATGCAAGAAGTCACCGAACTCGTTGTCGGCCGTCTTGCACGATACGCGCGCGTAACAACCGGCTCAAAAAATCTATGTCTTGCCGGTGGTGTTGCGTTGAACTGTGTTGCCAATGGAAAACTAATTCGTGAAAACATTTTTGAAAATGTATGGATACAGCCTGCGGCTGGAGATGCCGGTGGGGCACTTGGCGCCGCGCTAGGTGTATGGCACAAATATCTTGGCAATCCGCGGACTGCGAAAAAGAGTGACGCGATGCGCGGCAGTTATCTTGGGCCGAAATTCTCTGATGCTGAAGTTTCGACATTTTTAGATACCAAAGCAGTTCCTTATAAAAAACTTGCCACAGCAGAACTAAACACGCGTGTCGCGGATTTATTAAATGACGGTTCAGTCGTCGGGTGGTTTCAAGGTCGGATGGAGTTCGGGCCACGCGCGCTCGGCAATCGCACAATTTTGGGTGATGCCCGTCATCCAGATATGCAAAAAAAGATGAACCTCAAAATTAAATTCCGTGAGGGCTTCCGACCTTTTGCGCCTGCGGTCTTGGCAGAAGATGTCGCTGATTGGTTTGATCTAGCTCAGTCGAGCCCTTATATGTTGATCGTTGCGCCAGTCGCGCAGCATCGACGCAGCAAAGATCACGCTGATATGTCGAAACTTTTTGGCATCGACAAATTGAATGTTGTGCGATCAGAGATTCCGGCCGTTACACACGTTGATTTTTCGGCGCGAGTACAAACAGTGCATCAAGAAACAAATCCAGAATTTCATAGTTTGCTTTCTGAGTTCAAAAAACGCCACGGTTGTTCGGTATTGCTGAACACGTCGTTTAATGTTCGTGGTGAGCCGCCAGTTTGCACGCCAGAAGAGGCATACACATGTTTCATGCGCACCGATATGGATTATCTTGTGATCGGTTCATTGCTGTTATCAAAATCTGAACAACCGGCGTTTGAACATGACTCTGACTGGCAAAAAGAGTTCGCACTTGATTAAGCGCAGTTTCGTGTTTGTTGTTTGGTGCGCGATAGTTATGGTTGGCGTTACGCGAAGAATCTTTGGCTTGGGTCGATTAACTTCAAAAAAATCGGCGCAAAGTTATTGGGTTGATAAAGCCCAGTTACCAAAGGATCATTTTGAGCGCCAACGCTAAAAACTCTCGCTCTGCAGTTGAGCAGCGCAATGTCATTGTCCCGCAGATGGTCGACTACGACGATCTTGGGACGCGACAACAATGGGTGCCATATCTGATGTACTTTAATCCTCGTAATGCTGTCTATAAGTCTGTTTCAACTGACGAGCGAGGTTTTCGAAATACAACCGGTAGCCAAAGCAAAAGATCAACAGCACTTCTAATCGGTGGAAGCACGGTCTTTGGAATCGGAGCGACATCAGACGGCGCAACAATCACGAGTCGACTTAATGAGTTGACAGAACATAATTGGCTTAACTTTGGTGGTCGGGCTTTTAACTCGACTCAAGAGGCGATGCTGGTGCATCTTGCGAATTTAGAAAAGATTGATGGGCCAATCGTCGTGATGTCTGGGATTAATAATTTGACTCGATTGCTACTGCCAGGGAGTTTTTCGCCAATGTATGGAGCCTTTTTTCAGCAGTCATTTTTTGAAAAACAAATGGCGACCGCTGCAATTGGAAACCGCGAACTTTTGCGAATGTTGATTGACGGATTATTGAAAAAGTTCGGTGCCGGTAGAGGTGCCGTACCGTCATCAAACTCAGAGAAGATAACTAAAGCCGATTCGTATTCTGCGATGTTGAAAGTATTTGAACGTGATTGTGAATACTTGCAAATGTTTGCACAGCATCATGGCACTACTGCGACTTTTGCAATGCAACCGTTTGTGCCATGGATGAGTAAATCTTTGATTGCACAAGAGACGCAGTTGTTCGCGCTATTAGATCAAGAGGGTGGTGGGTTTTCGCCAGTATTAAAAGAATTAACTGAGTACAAGAAAAGATACAGTCAAGACCTACAAATAATTTGCTCAAGAGTTGGTATTAAGTATTTAGATCTCAATGAAGAACCAGATCTTCAGCGACCTGATTGGTTATTTGTTGATCGGGCCCATTTAAATGATGCTGGCTATGACACTGTTGCCAAGATACTTATGCGAGAATTATCGCTATGAGTTTAATGTCTCGAATCAAAAGATTCTTTAAAAAACTGTTTGGTGGTAAAGGCTCGTCAGGCCAAGTCGCCGACGACAACTACCCAATGTTCTAAGCGAGGATTCAAACTCAATGAGTTTCGCTAACGAAGATGTACTTAAGTTTTACAAAGAGTTGCCGTTTAATATTTGTGGTGACATTCAAGAGCATCAGAAAAACACTAAGTCTGGTGTCTCGCTGAATAATCACCCGGTGGTTACAAACATCCTCACGAAAAAAATGAAAGTTCTAGAAGTTGGCTGTGGCGTTGGTTGGCTTTCGGCTCAAATCGCAGATCGTTTTCAAGCGACGGTCACATCAATTGATTTCAACCAGGTTGCTATTGATACCGCTCAGAAAGCTGCAGACTCACTCGGATTGAATGTCAAATATGAAGTGGCTGATCTTTTTAAGTTTGAACCAAAAGAGAAGTTTGATATTTGTATCTCGCTCGGTGTTCTTCACCACACGAACAATTGCATTGCTGCAATTCAGCGCTGTGTAGAAAATTATGTCAAACCAGGTGGATATTTTTATGTTGGTTTGTATCACCTCTACGGACGCCGCCCATTTCTCCAGCATTTCGAGAAATTGGCTGCAAGTGGTGCTTCTGAGGGCGATTTATTGAAAGAGTATTCGCGTTTAAGCAATGTCAAGACCGACGACACGCATCTGTACTCATGGTTTCGCGATCAAGTTTTACATCCACATGAAACGCAACATACTTTGCGCGAGATCACTGAAGTTTGTGCAAATTTGGGAGCAAAATTAGTATCAACTTCGATTAATCAATTCAAAGATTTCAAATCAGAGTCTGAATTATTTGAGCAAGAACTTACATACGAAGCAGTTTCGCATCAGCGAATTTCAGAAGGCAAATACTTCCCCGGGTTCTTTACTGGCCTCTTTCGCAAAAACTAACTACTTTGTTGGACGCCGGGGTGGATTCGGGTCGTTTGAGTTACTGAATAAAGAATATGCTTTGGGCATGAGCGACAAGCCGAATCTTAAACACAACTACGGAACGATCAACAAAGAATACGGTATTGAATTAGCGACGCGAGCCCCAGAAAATGACGGGCCAATATATATGGTCAATTTGATGAAGTATCACGAAGTCGCGCAGTACCAGAGCGATGACGGCATGGATAAATCTATTAGTGGTCGTGAGGCTGATGATCGTTACAACCCAGCCAGCGTTCTCAGCAAAATTGGCGCCGACATGGTTTTTGTGGCAGACGTAAAAAAGAGTCACGTCGGCAGTGAAGATTGGGATCGAATTGCGATCGTGCGCTACGCCACCCGTAAATCGTTTATTGAAATGCAGTCACGAAAAGATTTCAGTGAAAAACACAAGCACAAGGCGGCTGGTATGCAACGCACGATTATCGTGTGCTGTCGACCAGAAGATCTCGCACTTGATAAAACCGGTCGACCAACTGTTGGCAATTCACGGTCTGTATTAATGGTTGTACGTCAAACAGACAATCGCAACAGCGCATTTGCTCAAATTGACAGTGCGACAAATTTTGCGGCAGAAGGAACGATAATCGGTGACGGCCGAATGTGGGACACAGTGCAATTCAAAGCATTTGATACTCAGGCACAAGCAGACGAAATTGCAGCGTCGCTAAAAGATTGTTTGCCTGGCTCGAGTTTTGTTATGACACTCGATGCATCAATGGATGCGATTACGACACGCTAGAGATTTGCGAACTATCTAATCCGCTATTTGTAACCTATGGGTTGCGGCGGGCAAGCGGATTCGAGATCAGAAAATTAGTTTCAAGCGGTGCGCCAGTGACTTCGTCAGTAAAGTAAGTGCCTTTTTCAAGTCGCTCCATGGCGGCATCTACGCCGTTTAAATCAAGTTCAATCGCATCAATCAGCGCGATATCTAAATTGCCGTAACCAGTCGTTTCTGTCATGACACGAGTGTAGGGTTCAGGGCTATGTCAACAACACAACCTTCAGAATTTCCGGCTCTCGACGGTTCGGCCGTAACAATCAAAAAATTCGCCAGCATGCCACCGATGGGCATTGACCCGACCAAGCGTTATAGCGTGTCAATGGAGACGACTCTAGGCACGCTCGTGATTGCACTTGACGCGGCGGCTGCTCCGCTGACTGTAAACAACTTTATTTTTCTCGCCGCGCATCATTATTACGACGGCGTGATTTTTCATCGAATTATTAAAAACTTTATGTGCCAAGGTGGAGACCCTGAAGGCTCTGGTCGCGGCGGCCCTGGCTATAAATTTGGGGATGAATTGCCGAAGCCGGGCAAATATCAAATCGGAAGCTTGGCGATGGCTAATGCTGGGCCGAACACAAACGGTTCACAATTTTTTATCGTCAGCGGCTCAAGTGGCGTTGGTCTGCCACCGCAATATTCGTTGTTTGGCCAAGTTGTCAAGGGGCTCGAAATAGTTGATGCGATGCAAAATGTTGCGACGCGACCTGGCGATCGACCTGTTGAAGATGTTGTAATTAAATCGATCACAATTACTGTCGCTGACTAGCAAATAATCCGCGATGCCAAAACGGCTCGACGAACTAACGATCGTTGAGGCTCGTTCGTTGGCACTTGCTGCTCAGGGTTTTGATAAACCTCGTTCAAAATCTAAATCATCGACTGCTGATGCAGTTCAAGTGATCAAAAAACTTGGCGTTATTCAGATTGACTCGGTTAATGTTCTCGTGCGTAGCCAAGAGTTGCCGTTGTTCTCGCGACTCGGCGATCACGATCGAAATGCAATAAATAAAGCCACGGCACAAAGCAAAATCTTTGAATACTGGGGGCACGAAGCAGCAATACTGCCGGTCGAAATTCAGCCGTTGTTTCGCTGGAAGATGAACGCGGCTCGCACAGGCAAAATCAAACACTGGGGATTGACGAGTTTTTATGCCGACAACAAAGCGTTTGTAACACGCATCTTGAAGCATGTCGAGATAAACGGGCCGGTTTCGGCGCGCGAACTTTCGACACGCACCGAAAAGAAATCATCGTGGTGGGATTGGGACGAAGCAAAAACCGCCCTCGAATATTTATTTCTCACTGGGCAACTGATGTCCTGCCGTCGTGGCACTGATTTTGCTCGCATTTACGATGTCACTGAGCGCGTATTGCCATCAAAGATCCTTAACACACCCACACCAACCGAAAACGAAGCGCGCAAACAATTGCTCGTGCGTGCGGCAAAAGCACAAGGCGTGGCAACTCTGACCGATCTCGCTGATTATTACCGACAAAAAACATCTGTTATAAAACCGTTAGTCAGCGAACTCGTCGAACAAGGCGAGTTGCGCGCCGTCACCGTTGCTGGTTGGCAAGAAAAAGCCTTCATACATCGCAACGCGAAGTTACCTAAAGAAATTCACGCCACAGCGTTATTGTCGCCGTTTGATTCGCTTGTTTGGTGTCGTCCGCGTAACGAGCGGCTGTTTGATTTTCACTACCGCATCGAGATATATACGCCAAAAGAAAAACGCAAGTTCGGCTATTACGTCTTGCCTTTCATGATGAATGGGCAAATAGTCGGCAGAGTTGATCTCAAAGCCGATCGCGCGAACTCGAAGTTGCTCGTGCTAAGCGTGCACACCGAAAAGGGCATCAAGCGAGCCTCTATCAACGATGCATTGCGCGACGAGTTGCGTGCGCTCGCGAACTGGTTGCAAATCAACTTGCACTTAGTGTGATGGGACGTTTCAAAGATTGTGTTGCGGCCCAGCGTCGCCGTATCTTCAGTACAATATGGATATGTCGGTACCGCTTCGCCGTAATGGTCAGATGGCTTTGGTGGTGAATCGAGTCAAATTGCAAGAAGGTGATTCTGAGCTTCAATATTGGCTGAGTCGTGATCCGGCAGAGAGAATCGCTGCAGTAGAGATTATTCGTCAAAGAGTATTTGGGGGTACTGATGAAACTCGACAAGGACTTCAACGAGTTTGTCGAATTATTCGTCGCTAACGGTGTTCGATTTTTAGTTGTTGGTGGCTATGCGCTCGCTGCACATGGTTACCCTCGCGCCACCGACGACTTTGATGCGTGGGTGTGGGCGAATCGACTGGTAGTTGATGTTGACGGGCTGAATGTGCCGTTTATAGGGCGCGATGATTTGTTAAAGAACAAACGGGCGACTGGGCGACCGAAGGATCTTCTGGACGTTGAGCGCTTGACAGGCAACTGAGCAACGATACGAGTGATGATCGGTAGAGTTTTGTAGATGTCGCCGTTGATTGCACTTGCTGAACGTTTTCGTGTGTGCTTATTGCTGATAGGGCAGTGAGATGAAATCTTTTAATCGCATAGTTGTAGTTGCAGTGTTATCGGCTGTCGTGTTGGTAACTGGTGTTTTATCGACGGGTGTGGCTAATGCGAAATTAGATTCGACATCCGAAGGTGTTCGTGTCATAGCAAGCAAGTTTCGCTCTCGTGTGACCACGACATCGAGTTCGCAGTCGTTGACTTGTGCAACTGGCGCAAAGTGTGTTCTTGGCGATATCGGCCCTGGTGGCGGACAAGTTTTTTATGTCGCAGATGGGCCTAGTTTTTTTACTTCAGTGGGTTCAATTTGTAATACGAAATGCAAATATCTTGAGGCGGCACCAGTCTCATGGAGTACTCGTATTCAAAAACCGGCTCAAACAGCATGTGTTACTGCTGGTACTGCGACGACAGATCCAAAATGTGTGTGGTCGGGCGTGACTGCAAAATTGATTGGGTTATCCGCTCAAGGTATTGAAATTGGCACGGGATATGCAAACACATCGGCGATTATCGCTCAATCAAGTCTCGCGGGCAAGGCTGCAACTGCTGCACGCGGCTATCAAGGTGGCGGGTTCGTAGATTGGTTTTTGCCGTCACAACTTGAACTCAACCAGTTGTGTCGATATGCGCAAAATCTTGAAGTCGACACTGGCACAACATCTTGCGTTCGTGGAGAACTTCGTTCTGGTTTTTCTTCTGGTTATTATTGGAGTTCTTCTGAAAGTGTTCGACCGTACCCTGCACGTTTTCAGTCGTTTAACACTGGTGCTCAGATCACTAGTAGCAAGTACTACGCATTTTTTGTTCGTCCCGTGCGGGCGTTTGGTTAATCACAAAATAGCGGTTTAGTGTCAAATCCTTGACCCGGCAGGTTAATTAGTAGATAATTGTATGTGTCGTTTACAACCTATTATCTGCGTCGGACTAGTCGTCGCATTAGTCGTCGGCTAGATCTTGGGGTTGGTCGTTGTCTAAAAAGTCGGGTTGTTCGTGATGTTGGTTTTACGTTGACTGAGTTGGTTATCACGATGCTGGTTCTTGGTGTTTTGGCCAGTATTGCGATACCTAGTTTTTTGGGTTCGCGTAACAACTCTTACGACAAAGAAGCCCAAGCATCTATCGAAGTTGTATTGCGTGCAGCAAGATTGCTTTACCAAAGCCAAGGCGATTTTTCGACTGGCTCGTCGGCGCAGTGCGGTGA
>JBILAG010000032.1:0-19318 GCA_044354345.1 Ilumatobacteraceae bacterium
CTTCTGGGGCTTGTCGACGCCAGTGTCCGACAACTTTCTTCACTTCATTTTCACTGACCCATGCTGATTGCAATCGTTGCGATACAGATGTGTTGCCAGGCAACATCAACATGTCGCCCATACCAATTAATTTTTCAGCACCCGGCTGATCTAAAATTACTCGGCTATCAGTAAGACTCGAGACAGCGAAGGCCATACGCGCCGGAATATTCGCTTTGATTACACCCGTTATTACGTTCACGCTTGGCCTCTGTGTTGCAACTATTAAGTGGATTCCGACTGCGCGTGCTTTTTGCGCGATTCGCGTGATGCAATCTTCAACATCGCGTGCAGCCACCATCATCAAATCGTTTAACTCATCAACAACAATCAAAACGTACGGAATCCGCTCAAACTTTTTATCTGCAGGTTGACCCGCCTCAACCGTCATTTCGCCGCGATCATACGCAGCGTTGTAACCAGCAATATCGCGGAATCCAGCTTCAACTAGAACGTCGTATCGTCGCTCCATTTCTTTAACCGCCCAGCCAAGTGCGTTTGCGGCTTTTTTCGGGTTCGTAACTGGAGCGGTCAGCAAATGCGGCAAGCGTGCGTACTGTCCCATCTCAACTTGTTTAGGGTCAATAAGAATCATCTTGACCTGATCAGGCGTTGCTCGCATCAATACTGATGTGATGATGCAGTTGATCGCGCTTGACTTACCCGCACCTGTTGCACCTGCAATCAATAAGTGGGGTGTCGTAGAAATATTTAAGAAAACCGAGCGACCCGAAATATCTTTGCCGACAGCAACATCAAGTGGATGATTTGCTGTACGCGCTTCTTGCGAAACTAAAAGGTCTCCAATTGAAACAAGTTCTCGAAGTTCATTAGGCACCTCAATGCCAATCGCCGAACGACCAGGTATTGGTGCAAGAATTCGCACATCAGTCGCAGCCATTGTGTAAGCGATGTCGCGAGACAACGAAGTAACTTTGGCAACTTTTACACCGTCGCCTAGTGAGAGTTCGTAGCGCGTAACAGTTGGCCCACGGGTGTAACCGACGAGTACAGTCTCGACACCATGCGATGCAAGTGCAGCGACAAGTTGATCGCCACGATCCCGAATTGTTTGCTCGTTAGCTTTTTTATTTGTAGTTAACGAAAGAAATTCCATTTCTGGAAGCATCCAAGCACTTGGCTGACCAGACGGTCCCAGTGGTATCTCCTGCGACTCGCCTTTAATTGGCGCAAGTTTCGCTTTTGCCTTTTCGCGTCGCTTGCGACCACGTTTTGGTTTCGGTTGTTCGTCAACTAATTCTGACTCAACTACTTCTTCATCATCCATGTTTTCAAGTTCTGGATCAAGCGCAAAATCAAATAGTTGGGCCCTCTCTCCATCAAAATCTTCAGAGTTTTCAAAACTGATATCTGATCCGTTTGCGCCGAGTGAATCATTTTGGATTTTGCTTTTTTGAGCAACATATGAATTAGCTCCAGATACAAATCTCCAAATCAAAATGCATAACTCGATTACCGATTTGCCGGTGATCAGCATTGCTGAACCGACGAGCAAGATCGCTAAGAGTGCAGTTGCTCCAGTGTCAGAAAATGAACTGGTTATTGGCTCACTAAAGATCCATCCGATCCATCCACCCGGATTCTTTGCAGAATCGCTCGAATAAATATGCCCAAAACCAAGCAGCACCCCAGAAAATAACGCCCAACCAATTGCGCTACGAGATCGCAATTGCCAATCTCTTTGAATTGCAAGACCAAGTCCAAGCCCAAAACTCAAAGCTGGCAGAAAATACCGACCACCACCAATTAAAAACAACAGTGCATCATTTAAAGCTTTACCAACCGGACCAGCCGACTCTACATAGACCGATAAAACAAGCAAAATCCCAAAAGCAATTAATCCCAAACCAGCAAATTCGTTTGAACGACCCTGAAACACACCACCAAACATTGGTGGATGCTCTGACCTGTAGTAGTACTTAACTGGTTCATCATCTGTTTCATGTTCTCGATACGTACTCAAATGTGACGCTGAGCGTGGTGATTTTCGTTTAGCCCCAGACGACCCAGATTTAGGCTGCGACGATTTAGCCCGCGAAGATTTAGATTTCGCCGCTTTTGCCACGAAACAAGATTACCAATCGGGCATCTCTCGGTCAGGGACTAACCCGGCTAGTTATTAACGCTTGGCTTTTTTACTCTTGTTGCCCCGTTGTAGTTTTGCTGGCACGACAAACTCTGCTGGTATGCGACCATCAAAGTCAAGATTCTTGTCAGTGATTTCAACGACGTCACCGTCTTCGCATAACAAAACTTTGCTCGGCGCGACTCCCATGATTTTCGCTAACTCGGTATTGGCAACCATATGGCGATACTCACCATGAATCGGGATAAACCACTCGGGCTCAGTTATGTTCAAATACATTTTTAAATCTTCAGCCTGAGCGTGACCCGTCGCGTGCACATCGGCAATACCCGAATGCACAACAGTGGCACCGCGACGCAACAATGCATCGATCACTTTATTGACATTGTGCTCGTTGCCCGGAATCGCATGGCTCGAGAACACAACTGTGTCGTTGTCGCCGACTTTTACATATCGACTATCACCCTTGGCCAATAAAGTCAGCGCAGACATCGTTTCGCCTTGAGACCCAGTCGAGATGATACAAATTTCTTCATCGTCATATTTGCCGAGCGAGTCAGAACTGACCAAACTTTTTTCTGGGATTGTCAAAACTTTTAGATCTCGTGCGAGACGAATGTTGTTGATCATTGAACGACCCAATGGCACGACAACACGACCAGACTCAATAGCCGCGTTAGCAATTTGTTGAATTCTGTGAATATGGCTCGCAAAACTTGCTGTGATAATCCGTTTAGTTCGATGGTCATTAAATATTTGTCGCAATACAACGCCGACATCTGATTCGCTCGGTGCATGCCCGCGTTCGCCCGCATTTGTTGAGTCAAGCATCAACAACCGAATACCCTCATTGGACGACAGAGAACCCAGCCGAGCCAGATCGGTGCGTCGATCGTCAACTGGGGTCAGATCAAGTTTGAAATCGCCCGAATGAATAATCACACCTTGCGATGTGTGTAGTGCGATCGCGTGAGCATGCGGAACAGAATGCGTTACTGGTATGAACTCGACTTCAAATGGACCAATCTTGACTCGATCGTTGTCATCAACTTCGATGAACTTGGTTTTCTCAGTCAGTCGAGCCTCAGCGATTCGATTTCGCGCCAAACCTAGAGTCATCGCTGAACCGTATAACGGAAACGAAGCATCTCGTAACAAATACTGCAATGCCCCCACGTGATCTTCATGACCGTGTGTGGCCACGCATCCAACTATTCGCTCTTTGTTTTGAAGCAACCACGTGAAATCAGGAATTATCACGTCGATGTCGTCGCCGTGCTCAGCTTTAGGAAACATCAAACCACAGTCAATTAGCAAGATTTTTTTATCTTGCTCAATCGCCATGCAATTACGACCGATTTCGCCGAGCCCGCCAAGAAACGAGATACGAACTGGTTTTGACATTAAAAAATCTGTTAGCGACTTGCGGTAGCACGCGCTGCTTGCAAATTGCCAAAAACTTTTGCAGCCCGTTCGGCAAGACCACTCGGTGGTGGCCCCATTGGCAATCGCGCATCACCAACTGATAATCCAAGATGGTTCATCATCGCTTTACTAGGCAATGGATTTGGATTTTCGTCGCCAGTTTCATATACAAAACTTTCCAACATTCGTGCGTTCACTGCTCGTGCGCCCGCGATATCTCCAGCATTCCATTTTTTAAACATCTCTTGATGATCTACGCCTGTCCAATGTGTCGCAACTCCGATTACTCCGACTGCACCAATAGCCATCAGCGGCAAAGTCAAACCATCGTCGCCACTTAGAAGTTCAAAACTCTCTGGCACTTGGGTCATTAGCATCGCGGTCTCGGCCGGGTTGCCGCTCGCATCTTTCAACGCAGCAACATTTTTTACTTCGTTCGCGAGTTTGGCGAGTGTCGCAGTCGAAATCTTTCGACCTGTTCGCACAGGTATGTCATAAACAACAACCGGAAGAGTTGTTGCATCACAAACTGCTGTCATATGAGCGAAAATTCCCGCTTGTGAAGGACGGTTGTAGTACGGACCAACCGCGAGCACGCCGGCGATGCCGAGTTTTGACGCTTGTTTCGTTAGATGGATTGAATGGCGTGTGTCATTCGTGACTGTCCCAGCAATAACTGGGATCGTGACTGCCTCAACTGTCGCCGTAAACAACGCGAGTTTCTCATCATCTGTGAGCGTTGAGGCTTCACCTGTTGTGCCACCTACTACGAGCCCGTCGTTGCCATTTTCTTGCAACCACCTTGCGAGACGACGCACGCCGTCAAGATCGAGTTCACCATTTTTATCAAACGGGGTGACCATAGCTGTGAGTACTTGACCGAATCTTGGCATGTTTAGATGCTAGCCAGTCAAGAACTCACGGCTGTATAGATTTATGCTCTAGATCAGTTCGCTGTTTCGACTTCTTTGCCGATTTCGAACTTGAGATACTCATCACCAGTGTTCTCCCAATCTTCGAACTGAATAACACCCATTTCTTCAAAACGATGGCGCAACCAGAAATCATTGCGGTCAAGCAACCCAAGCTTCTTGCAGTTCGGCACAATCTTGGCGAACAACATCTGCTGAAATATTTTACGTGTTGGGTCGTTGATCAACAATGGGATAACTGATTTCGGATCTACACCCATGTACTGCCAAACTTCTTGTTGCAAGAATCGGTCACGCATACGAATGCTTGCCTCGTAGGCAAACTCTTGTCGCTCCATGATTTCTGCATCACTCATTCCGTCGTAAACCTCTTTAAGGCTCAACACACCGAACGCAACGTGGCGAGCTTCGTCACTCATTACATAGCGAAGAAGTTTCTTAAGAAGCGGCTCGCCAGTCAATTGGTGCAAATAACCAAACGCTGCAAGAGCGAGACCCTCAACCATGATCTGCATTCCGAGATATGTCAAGTCCCAGCGTGAGTCTTTGACAATGTCGTCAAGAAGCAAACCAAGGTGAGCGTTAATTGGGTATCCACCTTCGAGTTTTTCGTCTAGGTAACGTGCAAATACTTCAACATGTCGAGCTTCGTCTACGACTTGGGTGCTGGCATACAACTTTGCGTCGTACCACGGCACAGTCTCAACGATTTTGGCTGTGCAAATCAATGCACCCTGTTCGCCGTGAAGAAATTGCGAAAGCATCCATTTGCGACTTTGAATACCAAACTCAAGCCACTCTTTGTCGCCCCATGTTGCAAGTTTTGTATCGGCATACCAACTTGGGTCTACGCCGTTGCCAATTGCTGCTTGATCGGCAGCAACGGTCTTTTCAATGTCAACTGCAGTGTCCCATGGCAAATCAGTTGTGCCATTCCATTGGCTGGTCTTGGCTTTCTCATAAAGCTTGCGCAACGGTGGACGAGTGAGTGAATAATCCCAAGTAAAAATCGTGTCGGCATTGTTTTTGACAACATGCTCAATTTCGTTTGTTGGCGTAACCGGAATACTGAGGATCGCCTCGATATTGTTGATTTGATCTCGACCAATGATGTCTTGATTTTGCTTTTCTGATATTGACATGTCTCTCCTATTTTTGTTTTTTTGTTAATTCGTGGATATTGATATGCGTGTTCAAAAATTTTGCTGCGCTTGCGCTATCTGTGAAATCAAAATGGTCTGAAGGCGTCAAGAAATATGAAATTACAAGACGAGCCAAAACTTCAACTAACGCATCAGCTTCACGCTTTGGTAAGAAGTTTGAGACGTGAGGCGCCAAATACGAAGCTGCAACACGCACGATGCGTGACAAGCCGTCAATCGTAAATTGCATCAAAGTCGTACCTGGCTCTGTGGCTAACATCATCGCTAAGTGCTGATCGTTGCGCAATTGGGTGGTAGCTGAGACGATGCAACGAACAAGAAGATCTTCAAGTGACTTTGCACCATCGGCGCGATCTAACAGCGTGGTAAAGAACTCATCTAGCGACCGAACGTGCAGTACTTCGAGCAAAACTTCTTTTCCGCCTGGAAACATTCTGTATAGGGTCGCTCGCGAGACATCTGCCAACTCGCAAACATCGGCGACAGTGAACCTTGACACTCCCCACTTTTCGATCGCCAACTTGGTGGCATCCAGCACGCGAGTTTCTACAACGGTGAAAGCCGACTGGTTTGCATCAACTGCGGAAGCCATAGTGAGACACTAGGACTTTAACCGTCTCAGTGTCAAGTAGTGCTAGTTTTGCATTTTGTAAATTCATGTTCTTTTGAAAGGAACCCAAATATGACCAACAAATCACGCCTCAAACGCTTGGCAATTATCTTCGGCAGCATTGCTTCTTTGGGCCTTGCTAGTTGCGGTGGAAGTGAATCAAGTTCAGCCTGCCCAACAATTAGCGAAGGCAAATTAACCATCGCCACCGGCACACCAGCATTTGAGCCATGGGTTGTTGGCGATTCCCCAGAGTCTGGCGAAGGTTTTGAAGCAGCAGTTGCGTACGCAGTTGCAACTGAACTCGGCTACAAAAACGAAGATGTAGTTTGGGTGCGTACTGGCTTTGACGAAGCAGTTCAACCTGGCACAAAAAACTTTGACTTCAACTTGCAGCAATATTCGATTACCGATGAGCGAAAAGCAACAGTGAGTTTCAGCGAACCTTACTACTCAACGAATCAAGCCGTTGTGGGTTTCGAAGACTCGCCTGTCGCTAGCGCAACTAAACTTTCAGAACTTAAAGACCTGAAGTTTGGCGCACAATCTGGCACGACAAGTCTTGACTTTATTCTCAATGTGATCAAGCCGACAAACGAGCCTTTTATTTACGACGACAATGCTGGCGCCAAGGCAGCACTCGAAGCAAAACAAATTGATGCAATCGTTGTTGACTTGCCAACCGCGTTCTACATCAGTGCTGTTGAAATTGAAGGTTCAAAAGTTATCGGCCAGTTTCCGCTGAGTGATGCCGTCGCCGCTGACAACTTTGGCTTGTTGTTTGATAAAGACAACAAACTCGTTGATTGTGTAAACACTGCACTTGCAACGATTAAAGATTCAGGTGCCTTGGCAGAAATTGAAAAGACTTGGCTGGCCGATAAAACGAACGCCCCAGTCATCAGTCTCGACTAGCAAATAACTAATTAATACGGATACAAAAACTCAACGCCAGAAGTTCGAACAACGACAGCGCCAGCGCAGCAGCATTATCGCTGCGCTGAGCACTGTCGTTGTTGTTTCGCTACTTATATTTCTGGTGCCGCGCCTCCCCCGTTGGGACCGCGTTAAAGAATCTTTTTTTAACGGCGAGAGATTAATTGATTCATTGCCAAGATTACTCGACGCATTTGTTTTAGACATCAAGATTTTTGCTTGGTCAACGCCGGCAATTATTGCTTTGGCATTAGTTTTGGCAATCGCCCGCAGTTCGCGTAACCCAGCGCTGTTTCCGATTCGTATTTTCGTCATCGGATATATCGACATAATGCGTGGTGTGCCAGTTATTTTGTGGATCTATCTAATTGGTTTCGGCGTGCCGGGTGTAGGCCTAGAACGACCTTTCAATTCGCCGCTTCTCTGGGGGTCGGTTGCACTTGTGCTCACATATGGTGCATATATTGCCGAAGTTTTTCGTGCTGGCATCGACAGCGTGCATGAATCGCAACGCGCAGCTTCGCGAAGTTTGGGACTTTCAAACTCGCAGACTATGCGCTTTGTGATTTTGCCGCAGGCAATTCGCCGAGTCGTACCGCCGCTAATGAATGATCTCGTGAGTTTGCAAAAAGATGTTGCGCTTGTCAGTTTGATTGGGCCGATCGAGATTTTGCGCCAAGCGAATATCGATAAAGCAAAATTTGCTAACTTCACGCCATATATCGGCGCGGCAATCATTTTTTTGATGATCACGATTCCGCTAACTCGAACGACAGATTATTTGCTGGCCCGTGAGCGCAAACGAACTTCTGCGACGAGGGTTCGATGAAACTTCGGCTAGATAACGTTCACAAAAGTTTCGCAGAGCGAAAAGTGCTTGCTGGCCTCAACCTTGAAGTGAACGCTGGAGAAGTTGTTTCGTTTATCGGCTCTAGTGGATCGGGCAAAACAACATTGTTGAGATGCGTCAATTTACTTGAACCAGTTGATGTTGGGGCGATTTTTCTCGACGACGATGAGATCTCGCAACTTGGTCGCGACCCAGATCCAATTCGCCGCAGAATTGGCATCGTGTTTCAGAGTTTTAATCTGTTTCCGCACATGAGTGTGCGCCGAAACATCACGCTCGCACTAACTGAAGTTCTTGACAAGTCAACCCAAGAAGCGAATGCAACCGCTCAGTTGTTACTTGAGCGTTTTAACTTAGACGAAAAGATCGACTCATACCCAGACCAACTATCGGGCGGCCAACAACAACGAGTCGCCATAGTTCGTGCGCTGGCGATGAACCCTGAAGTGTTATTGCTCGATGAAATAACCTCGGCACTTGACCCCGAACTTGTCGGCGAAGTGCTCGATGTGGTGCGTGAACTCAAAGGCAGCGGTATCACAATGTTGATTGCAACCCACGAAATGAGCTTCGCCCGCGAAATAAGTGATCGAGTTTGTTTTCTAGATTCAGGTCAAATCGCCGAACAAGGTCGACCTGAACAGATTTTCAATAACCCAAAAGATGATCGAACTAAGCAATTCTTACGCCGAGTTCAGGCGGTTGGCAAAACGTAATCTGCGTATTTTTCGCGAAGAGTTTTTTTAGAGAATTTACCGACACTCGTTTTTGGCACTTCGTCAATAAAAACCACATCATCTGGCACTTGCCACTTAGCGAGCCTTGGTCGAATGTAGTCAAGTACTTCGTCCTTAGTCAACGATTCACCCGGGTTGAGCACAACACACGCGAGTGGTCGTTCTGACCACTTTGGATGCGGCACACCAACGACTGCCGCTTCCTTAATTTTTGGATGCGACATCAGTTCGTTCTCAATCTCTACAGACGAGATCCATTCTCCACCAGTTTTAATTAGATCTTTTGTGCGATCGACAAGACGAATGCGACCTGAAGAATCCATTGTCGCAACATCACCAGTTCGCAACCAACCGTCATCAGTGAAACTTTCGCTGGCGCGCGCGTCGTTGTAATAAGTTGAGGCAATCCACGAACCTGCACACTGCAACTCACCGCTCGTCTCGCCATCCCACGGCACAGGAGTAGTCGTACCAGGAAGCACAACTCGACAATCAACGCCGAAATTTATTGTGCCAACAGTTGTACGAAGTTCAGCCTGCTCTTCAATTGATTTCTGCTGATCAGCAAGCGACAAATTGCAAGTCGCCGCGATTGGGCTCGTCTCTGTCATGCCCCATGCCTGCAAAATCGGCAGACCAACGGTCTCGCGGTATGCCTCGCTGAGTGCTTTTGGCACAGCGCTACCGCCAACTGGGATGACCCTTAGCGCAGAAGTATCGCGACCCTTAAGTTCAGGCAACACACTCATCCAAATGGTCGGCACGCCTGCTGCCACAGTTACTTTCTCTTCGACAATTAAATCGGCTATTGCCTTGCCAGATAAATCTGGGCCAGGCAGCACCAGATTTGCGCCACATGCAACTGCAGCGTGTGCGAGCCCCCATGCATTGGCATGAAACATCGGCACAACAGGCAAAATGATGTCGCTCTCACGTGCACCGAGCGAATCAACCGTCATTGCTCCCATCGTGTGCATATATGTTGAGCGGTGACTATAGACAACACCCTTAGGGTTACCAGTTGTGCCGCTTGTATAACACATACTTGCTGCACGATTTTCGTCGGTAATTTTAAACTCAACACCTGAAACACCTTTGATTAATTCTTCGTAGTCATACATCTGCATACCTTCTACAGAATCTGGCACATCGCCTTTGCCATCGTTCATCACAACAAGATGCTTCACAGTTTTGAATGTTGGCAAAAGTGGCGCGATCAAACCGAACAGCGAACGGTCGACAAAGACAACTTCGTCTTCAGCATGGTTCGCTATATATGTAAGTTGCTCGGGGAACAAACGAATATTCAAAGTATGAACAACTCGCCCCGTGCATGGTGCCGCAAAATAAAGTTCAAGGTGTCGTGCGGTGTTCCATCCAAAAGTCGCCACGCGCCCATCTGCTGAAATCTTGAGCTTGTCTAGCGCGCCACCAAGTTGACGCGTGCGCGCTGCCCACTCACCATAACTAATTCGATCTTTGCCAACCGCAGTCGCCGTCGTTATCGTTTTTTCCGAGTGGTACTTTTCGGCACGCTCAAATATGTGCACCATGGTTAGTGGTGTGTCCTGCATTAAACCCTTCATGTGTCCCCCAAAAGATGGCTGGTTGCTTTCAATAAAGTTAGCAAGTCGGCTAGCGTGATACGAATGCGAAAAGCCATACTGACATTGACAACGATGTTGTTTGTGATCGGCACAATCGGCACAAATATCGGCCCAGCGCTCGTCGACGAACGACCAAAACTTGTGCTTTTACTTAGCTCGCGAAATCGAAATTTATTTGGCTCCGTGCCGTATATCGATTTATTGAGTTATTCAGTTATCGGTTTCTTTCGGGTGTTAATCGCGGGAATCGCATTATTTTTGGTTGGCCGCTGGTACGGAGATAAAGCAACCAGCTGGGTTTTAGGAAACGTCGGTGAAATGCCTGCCATTTACAGGTGGACCGAAAATGCCGTCGATAAAGCCGGCTCTCTAATGGTTGTGCTGATGCCTGGAAGCAATGTCGTTTGCCTTTTAGTTGGACACCGCAAAATGAAGATACAAAAATTTGTGCCGCTTCTGATGTTAGGTATTGCAATAAAGCTTGCTGTGTTGTGGCGCGGCGGAAAATTATTTGAACAAGAAATTAAGGATTTTCTGAATTACATAGAAAAGTATCAATGGTGGGTAGTCGGACTTTTGTTCGTAGTATCCTCACTTCAGTCGGCACGTAAAAGTCGACCAAAATCTAACTAATCACAAAAATCAAGGAGAACAAAATGGCTACAAAGAAAAAAGCTACGAAAAAGACTGCGAAAAAGATCGCGAAAAAATCTGTGAAGAAGAGTCCAAAAAAATTAGCTAAGAAAACAGCGAAGAAATCTGGGTCGTCTGTAACTTTGGGTGGCAATCCAGTTTCAGTGAGTGGCAAATTGCCAGCCACTGGCAAGTCGCTTCCAAAGTTTTCATTGACTACAAATGCACTTCAAGACATCACTAACAAAGACATCGCAGGCAAGCGTGTGATCTTTAACATCTTCCCGAGCATCGATACTCCAACTTGCGCGACCAGCACTCGTAAATTCAATGAGATTGCATCTTCACTTAGCAACACCGAGATCTACTGCGTGTCAGCCGACTTGCCCTTCGCTCAAGGTCGCTTCTGCGCTGCTGAAGGTTTGAGCAATGTCAAAACCGCATCTTCTTTCAGGTCAAGTTTTGGCGCAACATTCGGTGTCAATTTAACGAGCAGCGTTCTAAAGGGTGTATTGGCTCGCGCAGTTATCGTCGCTGATGAAAAAGGCAAGATACTGCACACCGAACTCGTCAGCGAAATCGCCAACGAACCAAATTACGACGCAGCGATTGACTCGCTGAGTTGATAAACCGCTAGATCTTGGCAGTTGCTTAGATACTCAAAAACTTGTCGAGTCCAAGGGTGAATCCCTTGTGCTCGGCAATTTTTTTGCAGGCCAATACTACGCCTGGCATAAAGCTTGCACGGTCAATAGAGTCGTGGCGAATTGTAAGTGTTTGACCTTGTGTGCCTAACACAACTTCTTGATTGGCAACAACGCCACGCATACGAACTGCATGTATCGGTATTCCGGCAGCCGATTTTGCACCGCGTGCGCCAGCAATAGCTTCATGTGTAGTTGGGTCTTTCGACCACTTGCTACTGGCCGCAGCCATTCGATTTGCTGTTGCAATTGCTGTGCCTGACGGCGAATCTGCTTTTCCGTCGTGGTGAATCTCGATAATTTCTGCCGTGTCAAAAAATGGTGCTGCGATTTCAGCAAAGCGCATCATCAGCACTGCGCCGATTGCAAAATTCGGCGCGACGATGCAGTTGCTGGATGTAAACATCTTCGCAAACTCTGAAATATCAGCATCGGTAAAACCCGTCGTACCAACCACTGCATGAACACTGTGCGTTGCTAACCAAGGCAAATTAATTCGAGAAGCAGCAGCGACCGTAAAGTCAACTACAACTTCAACCTTTGCTTCTGCAAGCGCAGACAAATCTTTGGCAATTGTTAAGCCTTCAACCGTCGAACCAGAAGCAGCAGAGTCAACTGCCGCAACCAGTTCTAGATTTTGGTCGGCCACAATTGCGGCACAGACTGTTCGTCCCATCCGCCCCGCGGCACCAATAACACCGACACGAATTGTCATGTCAGTAGATGCCTATTGATCGTTTCGCAAATCGCGATCGAACTCTTCTTCGAAACTCACACTGACTGCATCTGACGGCGTGCTGCGATCATTTGAACGCGGTCGATCGTTACGGTCGTTGCGCGGACGATCATTCGAACGCGGACGATCATTGCGATCATTTCGTCCACCACGATCATTTGAACGCGGGCGATCATTCGAACGCGGACGATCACTTCTTTCTGGACGCGGACCACGCTCGCCATCACCGGACGAACCGCCGGCAGAACCCTTGATAACTTCGCCATCTGGGCCAATCAGACTGAGACTGACTTTGCCACGATCGTCGATGTCGTCAACTCGCACCTGCACTTCGTCGCCAATGTTCAGAACATCTTCGACTCGAGCCACTCGTTGACCATTGCCAAGTTTCGAAATATGCACAAGGCCATCTCTGCCAGGAAGAATGTTTACGAACGCGCCAAAAGCCGCTGTGTTCACAACTCGACCTGTATAAACAGCTCCGAGTTCGGCAGTCGGTGGATCAACAATTGCCAAAATACGAGCCTTGGCATCTTCAACTTTTGAGTTGTCTGGCGAACCAATTGTGATGATGCCAGTTGCACCGTCATCGCTTACATTGATTTCTGCACCAGTCTCTTGTTGAATCGTGTTAATTACCTTGCCCTTTGGCCCAATAACTTCACCAACTTTGTCAAGCGGAATTGTGAACGTAACAATCTTTGGCGCACTTTCGTTAACCGTTGCTCGTGGCGCATTAATTGCTGCGTTCATCACACCAAGAATCTTTAAGCGTGCTTCTTTGGCCTGCTGTAATGCTTTCGCCAAAACATCACTTGGGATGCCTTCGATTTTGGTGTCAAGTTGCAATGCAGTCACTGCATCTGCGGTGCCAGCAACTTTGAAGTCCATGTCGCCGAATGCATCTTCTGCACCGAGAATGTCTGTCAACGCCGTGTACTTGCCTTGATCAAAAATCAAACCCATCGCAATACCCGCGACTGGCGCAACAATCGGCACACCTGCATCCATCAAAGAAAGACTTGATGCGCAAACTGACGCCATTGATGTCGAACCATTTGACGACAAAACTTCGCTAACTAAACGAAGTGTGTACGCAAACTTTTCTTGACTCGGTACAACTGGAAACAATGCGCGCTCAGCGAGTGCGCCGTGACCGATTTCGCGACGCTTTGGCGTACCGACACGACCAGTTTCTCCGTTTGCCCAAGGCGCCATGTTGTAGTCGTGCATGTAACGCTTTGATGTCTCAGGCGTGATCGAGTCGATCATCTGGTTCATCTTTGGCATTGCCATTGTTAGAACGTTGAGTACTTGTGTCTCACCGCGTTGAAACAACCCTGTGCCGTGAGCAGTTGAGATCAAACCAACTTCAGCCGAAACCGGTCGAAGATCAGCAGGTCCACGACCATCGATACGAATACCTTCGTCAACGACACGCTTACGCACCAATTTTTTAGTTAGTGAGCGAACTGCTTCTTTGATTTGCTTCTCTTGAGCAGGAAACTTCTCTGCAAGTTCAGCAAGTGTTGCAGTTGTTACCGCATCAATTGCTTCGTTGCGATCACTCTTAAGCGCAATACGAATTGCTGGTTGCAACTTTGTTGTTGCTGAAGCTTCAACGGCTGCAAACAATTCTTCGGTGTAGTCAAGCACTGGTGTGTACTTGAGTGGTTCGATTGCGCCACGAGTTGCAATCACGCTTGCAACAAGTTGGCGCTGAAGCTTGATCGACTCTTTGATGAACGGCTTGCATGCTTCTAACCCGCTTGCAATGACTTCTTCGTTAACTTTTGGTGCGCCGGCTTCGTAATACGAGAAACTCTTCTCGGTTCCACCTGCTTCAACCATCATCACGGCAACATCGCCGTTATCAAGTTCGCGACCAGCAACGACTAATTCAAATGTCGACTCTTCACCTTCTTCGAATGTTGGATGCGCAATCCAGTTTCCTTCTTGACTGAAAGCCAAACGCACGGCACCAATTGGGCCGTCAAACGGGATGCCTGAAATCATGAACGATGCCGAGGCTGCGTTAATTGCCAGCACATCATGAGGGTTAGTTTGGTCTGCACCAATAACGGTGATTACGACTTGAGTTTCGTTGCGGTAACCATCTGGGAAAGCTGGTCGCAAGGGACGGTCCGTAAGTCGGCATGTGAGAATTGCTTGCTGACTTGGACGACCTTCGCGGCGGAAGAACGAGCCAGGAATTTTTCCGGCTGCGTAAGCGCGCTCTTCAACGTCAACTGTCAACGGAAAGAAGTCGATGCCATCACGCACGCCCTTTGCGGCGTTTGCTGTTGCAAGAACTGTCGTCTTACCGATTTTTGCTACTACTGCTCCTTGTGACTGCAAAGCGAGTTTGCCCGTCTCAAATGTGAGTGTTCTATCGGTCCCTGAAATTAGACCGCTTACTGAAATGGCCTCGGCCATGATTATTCCTTTCGCGTCTGAGCCGTTCTTTACGGAGTTACAGACTTATGGAGCGAGCAAATTGTCGGTTCCCAGTTGAGAACTTCGTGGATTACGCGCGGAACTTTTCAGAGCAGTTCGCGAAATCCTCAACTGACAACCAACTACAGATTGCTCGTTTGGTTTATGTTGTTATTTTTGTTTACTTCTTTGTGACTGATTAACGATATTTTTATCGTTGATGAACGTTTAACGACGCAAGCCAAGATCTTCAAGAAGTTTTCGATACTTCTCAATGTTTCGATCTCGGATGTAATCAAGCATTCTTCGACGACGACCAACCATCATCAACAATCCACGACGTGAGTGGTGGTCTTTAACATGACTTTTGAGATGCTCGGTGAGACTGTTAATTCGCTCAGTTAGAAGTGCAATTTGTACTTCTGGTGAGCCCGAGTCTGTCGCGTGCTGTCCATGCTTGCTGATGACATCTTTAGTTGGAGTGATCGCCACTTTGATTTTGCCTTTCGAAGTCTCACCAGCAGATTTGCTAGCCAGCGAGATAACTGGTCGCCCCAACCTTTTGGTCAGTGGCATCTAATCAGAGGATGAGCCCTAATCGACCCCTTCAATCTACGGCACATTCTCAGCGAAACCACCTCGCAAGCGCCATCGCATATAAGTAGTGTCTTAAGGCGTGTTCACTGGAATCGTTGAAGAGCTTGGCAAAGTCGGCGAACGAAGCGGTTCGCGGCTGCGTTTCTCATCCCAAATTGTGCTGGATGGCTCAAAGATTGGCTCGTCAATCGCCGTAAATGGTTGCTGTCTGACTGTTGTTGATCTTGATCAGAATTCATGGATGACCGACGTCAGCGATGAAACATTCTCGCGCACAAATCTTGGCTCACTAAAAGTCGGCGATGTCGTCAACCTTGAGCGACCGATGGCGCTTGGTGATCGGCTCGGCGGCCATCTTGTTTTGGGCCATGTTGATGCCGTCGGCGAAATTGTTTCAGAGGTACCAAACTTGGTGGTGCGAATACCGCGCGACTTGATGCACCTGCTCGTAGAAAAAGGTTCGGTAACTGTTGATGGAATCAGCCTTACTGCCTATGACTTAACAGTCGACACATTTACTGTTGCGGTGATACCCCACACGACAGAGGTGACGACATTGGGTGTGCGCAAAGTTGGTGACAAAGTCAATATTGAAATGGATATGGTCGCCAAGCACATCGCACGAGTTAGTTCAACTGCAATCAGCGCTAATGGTGCGGCTCAAAAAAGATGGTGGCGACGATGAGCGATCTATCTCAACTACGTCAGAAAATTGATGAAATAGATTTAGCAATCGTCAAGTTACTTGCCGAACGCATGGATGTTTGTCGCCAAGTTGCTGAAGTCAAAGCTGGTACAGGCACGGCAGTTATTCAGCCACAACGAGTGCGAGAAGTTCTGACTGTGCGTCGTCAGTGGGCAATCGATAGTCAAGTAGATCCGGATTTCACAGAGCAACTTTTTCGAATTTTGCTTTCTGAAACTCATCGAATTGAAATTGCCGAAGAACGCAACGAAATTGCCCCGAGTAAAACCGCAGGCGCTTCAGGGTCAGCCGCGCAATCCGCACTTGACACAGTTGCTTGCCGCATTGATCATGTGGTTGTTGCCGTAGCAAACTTAGATTCTGCAATCCTTTTTCTAACATCACTGGGTTTCAAAATCACTCGCACCCAAGATTCGGCGATAGTGACCGCAGATGCTGGTGGCGTCACAGTAGTTTTGGTTGGCCCAGGCGACCCAGCAGTTGACGCTCACCTATCAGCTCACGGCTCAGGTGTTCAGCACATTGCGATTGAAGTCCTAAATGCTGGTTTTGTGCAACAAGCACTGGCTGAGGCAAAAGTGCCTCTACTGACAGATGTGATCGTCGATGCTGACGGCCACGAACAAGTTTTCACCGTGCTTGACCCATCTACTGGGGTGCAACTGGGTTTCATCTCGCGGACCGGACATCGCGTGCCAATTTCTGGGCAAAACGTTCGAGCCCTATTTCGCGCCCTAGCTAAATAATCGAAACCAACGCAAATTGCGTTTGTAACAAGCTGAAGATCGGCGCTACGGTTAGAGGGCACGACAGTTACAAGATTCATCACCTCTCTAACACGGTGAAGAACCTTGGTCGAGCGCTCTCAACATAGTTTCATCAGTCACCCTAGGAGGGTCATGTTGTCAGAGAGCCGTCGCGTACTTGAATCGTCAGTCGCCGAAATCCCCACATCTGATTTAATGCGCGAGGCGCGTTTGATTCGCGACAAAACTTTTGGTAGTCGAGTTACTTACTCGCCGAAAGTGTTTATTCCTCTCACGATGTTGTGTCGAGATAAATGCGGATACTGCACTTTCGCTCAGCCACCAGCGAAATTAGAAAATCCTTATCTGTCAGCCGAACAGGTTCTCGCCATTGCTAAGCAAGGCGCTAAAGCCGGATGCCACGAAGCACTTTTCACACTCGGCGAGCGACCCGAGTTGAGATATGAAGTTGCTCGTGACTGGTTGAAGCAAAATAAATACGACAGCACCGTGCACTATCTACACAACATGGCAGCGCTCGTGCTTAAAGAAACTGGTTTGTTGCCACACGCAAATGCTGGCGCGTTATATCGCGACGAGTTAGAGATGTTACGCCGCGTTTCTCCATCACAAGGAATGATGATCGAAACTTTGCGCGACGACCTCGACTGTCATCGCGGCGCGCCCGACAAAGAACCACAACGCCGACTTGACACATTGAATTTTGCCGGTGAACTTAAAATTGCTTTTACTACCGGCATCTTGGTTGGTATCGGCGAGACTCGACATGACCGAATTGTCGCACTTGAAGCTATTGCTGCATCACATGCAAAATACGGGCACGTTCAAGAAGTGATAGTGCAAAACTTTTTGCCGAAGCCATTAACGATTATGCAACGTGAAAAGCCTTGCCCACAAGACGAATACTTATGGACAATCGCTGCAGCCAGAGTCATCTTGCCGCCAGAAATTCATTTGCAAGCGCCACCGAATTTAAGCGATGACTTCGGTGTGTTGCTCGACGCTGGCATCGACGACTGGGGTGGCGTATCACCAGTTACTGCAGACCATGTCAACCCAGAGCGCCCTTGGCCTGCGCTTGACAAGTTGCGCGAAGCAACAGAAAAACGCGACAAAGTTCTTGCGCCGCGGCTTACTATCTATCCTGAGTTCGCAACTGCCCCGACAAAGTGGCTCGACGAGTCTTTGTACTTCAAAGTTCTGGATCGTAGCGACGCTGAAGGTTTGGGTCGCGATGACCCAGGTCAAGTCTGGCCAGAAAAAGTTACGGCTGCTGACGTAGTGCAAGATGGCGCCGAAGTTATTTTGATCGGTCACCGCTCAACGCAGTGGTATTCGGGTGCGAATAATCCCCCACCAGTTTTAATTACTGCGCGGGTTGATGGCAACAAAACAAAAGCTGGCCCAATTGCCGAAGTGTTGCGCGGTGTTGAACTCGGCCAACAAGTTGATCAAGAGCAAATAGTCACGCTGTTTGGTGCCCGCGGGCCTGAAGTTAACGCGGTTGCTGCGCTCGCCGACCAGTTGCGAAAACAGGTTGTCGGTGATGTAGTCACCTGGGTGCACAACAGAAACATCAACTACACAAATGTCTGCACATTTAAATGTAAATTTTGTGGATTCTCTAAAGGTCCGCTGAGTTTGAACTTGCGTGGCACACCTTATTTATTAACGCTTGACGATATTGCTTTGCGAGCTAGCGAAGCATGGGATAAGGGCGCCACTGAAGTGACCCTTCAAGGTGGTATTCATCCCGATTTCGATGGCGACTATTACATTGATGTCGCGCGTGCAGTTAAAGATGCGGTGCCGCAAATGCACATTCACGGTTTTACTGCGCTTGAAGTCACCGAGGGCGCAAAGAGACTCGGCGAACCGCTACACGAATATATTTTGCGACTCAAAGATGCTGGTTTGGCTTCTTTACCAGGCACAGCAGCCGAAATATTGGACGATGATATTCGAGCGATTATCTGCTCTGACAAAATAAACACCGAAGAATGGCTCGAGTGTCATCGAGTTGCCCATAAAGCAGGGTTGCGTTCAAATATCACGATTATGTTCGGCTCGGTTGAGCACCCGATTAGTTGGGCCAAGCACATCGTGCGCACACGAGACTTGCAAAAAGAAACCGGTGGATTCACCGAGTTCGTTGGTCTGCCGTTCGTACATATGGCTTCACCGATTTATTTGCAACATAAGTCACGTCGTGGACCGACTTTTAGAGAAACCGTCTTGATGCACGCAATTGCTCGCATCGCGTATCACGGTTTGATCGACAACATCCAAGTGTCATGGACAAAAATCGGTCACGCTGGTGCGAGACAGTTGCT
>JBILAG010000033.1:0-19175 GCA_044354345.1 Ilumatobacteraceae bacterium
ACGAAGATCATGGTCGGAAACAATGTTCCACCTTGTATCCGAATCTTACGACCTTTGCTGTTTTTACTTACAGCTGCAAGTTTGGCGATTTTTTTAGCAGAAGATGAGGTGCCCACGAAGAAGAAAGCCTACCGCCTTATGGCGCGTACAAGGCTTCGTATCGTTGTGCAACCGAGCCGGCAGAGGCATGACCTTCAACCCAGATTCGTCCCCGCTCACCCATTTCGCTAAGCGTTTTAGGGTCTTGCGTCATTGCCCGAAGTGCTGAGATGAACGCTGAGGTGTCATCTGGTTCAACGCAAACACCTGCCTTTGCAGCCGCCAAGATTCGCGGAACTTCCGTATCCAAATCAACTGCAGCGCAAACTGGCCGACCTGCTGCGAGAACTGAATAAGTTTTTGATGGGACACTCACAGAACCTAGACCACGCTTTAGAGGCACCACATGAATATCGCCCGTTGCTAAAACTTCACTGAGTCGCGAAACATCTTGGTAATCGCCAAAACGAATGTTGACAAGCCCTTGTGCAGCGGTCTTCAACGATTCACGAGCAGCACCTTCGCCATTGATCACAAAAATTAACTGTGTTAATTCTCGCGCTGCGGCAATCAACATCTCAAGTGATTGCGAGAACCCGACGTTACCGGCGTACATCACGACAATCTCTTCACCGATGCCAAGTTCGGTGCGATATTTAGTCATCCGTGACATCGGAGTAATTGCAAGTGTGTCAACAAAGTTTGGAATCACACGAACACGCTCATGAAATCTCTGATCAAGTTTCTGCCGAACATTTTTTGCAAGGTCATCTGACAGCAACACAACTAAGTCAGATTTCTGATAACTAACTCGTTCTAGCCACTTTGCCGCTTTAATTATTCTCTGATTCGAAATCGCACCTGTTTCAATCGCTGCATCAGGGAAAACATCTTGAATATTAAAAATAAGTTTTCCGCCACGAAACAATTTAGTAAACCACCCGGTGAGACCGAGCGTGAGCGGTGGCGACATTGCTAAAACGCCATCTACGCGACGCGGAAACCCACCAGCAACCAGACTGCGCAGACCGACAATTGCGCTGAACAAAACAAATCCAACTGCGCGTCGCAATAAATTCAATTTAGTCTTACCCGCAAATGGCTGAACTCTCGTGATCGAACCCCACTTTGTCTTCTCTACACGCCAAAGCTTGCCTGACCAGCCTTGCTCAACTTGATGTTTGCGATACCACGGCAACGAAGTCACTACGTGCAGTTCGTGTCCGCGGTTTGCAAGTTCGTGAACAATTCGCGTCATCACCACACCAGTTGGTGCCATGTCTGGCTCAAAATGTGGACACAAAACAACCAGACGCAATTTTCGCGAACTCATGATTTCTGGCTCATATTCGGGCTCATATTGTGACTGCTTTATAGGCTTCAATTAAATCGTCACCTGAATTTCTAATCGAATATTGCATCGCACGAAGTTTGCCAGCAGCAACAAATTTTTCTCGCTGCGCCTGAACGATTTGAAGTGCACTTGACCACGCATCTAATTCGAGGGGCAAAACTAAACCAGCGTCACCAATAACTTCAGGCAACGATGCGCAATTGCTAGCAATTACTGGCGTACCGACGATCATTGCTTCGATCACCGGCGCACCGAAGCCTTCATACAAACTCGGAAACACCAGCGCAAGCGAAAGTTTCATTAATCCATCGCGATCGCTATCGCTAACACGACCCATGCGCATAACTCGGTTGTCTAGATTTAGCCGACGAATTTCACGCATGAACTCTTCTTCAGCGCGACCCTTGCCTCCAGCACACACCAGTACCAAGTCTTTTTCTGTCCAGTGCAACTTCATAAGTTGAAGCAAAAACTTATGATTTTTATGAGGATGAGTGATTGCAGGTAGAAAAATTACTTTTTTCGATTCGAGCCTAAATCGTTGGCGCAACTCTGCTTCGCTAGTTGAGTCTTTACCAATTGCAGAATCGACACCGTGTCTAACCACTCGAACCTTTTCAACTGGCAGATTGAACTGGCTAATCAATCGGTCGCGCACGTAGCTACTTGGGGTTGTAATTACTGTGGCTCTATTTAGTGAACTCGGCACAACCTTGCGCAGATATGTCAACCTGATTCGACTGAAATTTTCAGGAAACGAAAGATACTGCACATCGTGCATTGTCAAAATTGTGTTCCGCAAACCAAATCTCGGCATTGTTCCACCGCCGTGATGAATTGCGTCAAATTTGCGAGTCTTAATCGCTAACCAAGTTTGTTCAAGTGCAATTCGTGCCAACCGAGCACCGCGATGTTCTGGGGCCTCTACACACTTATAAAGCTCTGCAAGTTCGGGGTGGTGCCGAGCAAAACCTTTTTGCACAAATAATGTAATTTGAAATTCACTTTTTGCTTCTTCGTTTAAGGACACGCCCATCAACTGACGAATCAAATATTCTTGCGACCCACCAACTTGGCCTGTGCGCAACCACAGTAGGTTGACGGCGATTTGTTTTTTCTTCACCCGATCACCTGATCATAAATAGACGCCGTACGTAACGCCGTTTGATGCCACGTCATTTCGGCTGCACGCTTAAAGCCAAGTTCAACAAAACTATTTTTTTGGCTCAAAGCAGTAACGACACCATTGGCAATGCTTGACACATCAAGTGGGTCAACAAGTACCGCGGCATCACCCGCAACCTCTTGGGTTGATGAACCGCGACTAGTTACAACTGGCACGCCGCAACTCATCGCTTCAAGAATTGGCAAACCAAAACCTTCCATAAGTGATGGGTAACAAAATGCACTCGCGTTTGAATAAAGAACACCCAGATCACTTGTCGCGACGAAACCAAGAAATTTAACTCGAGTAGACGTTCTCGATTTATTGTTTAGCCTTGACTCAAGTTCGATATCTCCCCAACCATCAGCGCCAACGACAACTAATTGCGGTACAGAGTCACCAAGAGTTTCAAGCGCAGCCACCAACCGAGAAAGGTTTTTCCGTGGCTCTAAGGTGCCAACAAACAAAAGATAATCGCCCGAAACACCCAAACGATTAAGAACTTGCGCTGCATTCGGTGCAACGACCGGCGCATTTACCCCGAGCGGAACATGACATAAACGATCAGCCGAAAAACCAAACTCAAGACAGTCTTCTAGCGTCGCTTGTGACGAACACAACAAAATTTCTGCGCGTTTCAGTAAAACTTTCAAACTTCGCCGAAATACCGAATTACCACGACGGCTGAAGAATTCTGGATACTTCAAAAATGCTAAATCATGAACCGTCGCGACCATTTTTGCGCGAGACGCAAACGGAATAATCGATGTGCAATGCAAAAGATCAACTTCGCCAGTCGCACGTTCAACGCGTGGAGCTCGAAATCGTAGTGATGCTTCGTAAAGTGCAGCGCCATGCAATGCAAGTTGCTGCACATTTATAGGTGGTGCGTACGAAGTGGATGGCTCACCTTTATTGTTTCCTGCTACACCAATGAGTTGCACATCTGGTCGCGCTACCGACATTGCCTTGGCAATTTCAATCGCCGATGTGGCGGTGCCCCCTGGCACTCGGTGCCAACATTGCTCTAAAGAGTAAGCCACACGCACGCCTCTATTCTGCCCGTCTTGGCTTCGTATCGGGTGAACAGCCGATATTGATATGCACAGTAATTTGGGTCGTACGATGTAGATACCTGTATGAGCGAAAAGTCTTCATCACCGAAATTTTGGAAAGACCGTGTCGTTGTAGTAACCGGCGGCAACGGGTTTCTCGGACGAAATGTCGTTGATGCTTTCAGCCAGGCTGGCGCAAAAGTAGTCGCGCCGCGGCGTCGTGAAGCAGATTTAACGCAACCAGGTGTTGCCCTTGAGTTATTTGCAAAACATAAGCCGAGTCACGTCGTGCATCTTGCTGCTCGAGTTGGCGGCATCGGATACAACCAAATTGCACCTGCTCCGCTTTATCTCGACAACTTAATGATGGGCACGCATACGATCGAAGCTGCTCGGGCAGTTGGCGTTGAAAAAACAATTTTGCTCGGCACCGTTTGCAGTTATCCGAAATTCACGCCTGTGCCATTTCGTGAAGAGTCAATCTGGGATGGATACCCCGAAGAAACTAATGCTCCTTACGGCATCGCCAAAAAGGCATTGCTAATTCATGCACAAGTCAATGCTCAACAATACGGTCAGCGTTTTGCATTTTTGATTCCGACAAATCTTTTTGGGCCAGGAGACAAGTTTCATCCAGATGTTTCGCATGTTATTCCGGCGCTAATTAAGAAATGCGTAGAGGCTAAAGAACAAAATCTTGACAAGATTGATGTTTGGGGAACTGGTTCGGCAAGCCGAGACTATTTATATGTAAAAGATGCAGCCCTTGCAATTTTATTGGCTGGCGAACTTCACGATTCGAGTGAGCCATTGAATCTTGGCAACAACCGCGAGATCACAATCCGCGAAACTGCAGAAACAATTGCTCGTATCGTCGGTTTTACTGGTGAACTTGTTTGGGATTCATCTCGACCAGACGGTCAGCCGCGAAGACGAGTCGATGCATCTCGAGCCGAACGCGAACTCGGATGGCACGCAACAATGGATTTCGAAGACGGATTACGCGAAACAGTCAAGTGGTTTCTGGCCAATCGCCAAGAAGCGTTACTTCTACCGACTTAATTGTTGTGACTTTTCCTCCGCCGCAAGTTCCACCTCCGCTACCGCGTGCCAGTCAATCGGCACCAAAAAGTGCTGAGCCAACGCGCGAGCAGAACTCTTCAAACAGTGTCAATAATCCCAGACCGTCATTTAAAAAGTCGTCACGTCGAAAAACACGAGGAAGCGCACGAGGGAGCGCAAGAACTAGCCAAACTAGTTTCACTAACGCAATCGTCTCAATCAATGTTGGCTTGTATTTGTGGATGTCAGTATCGAATTTTGGTGTGGCCTCAAATAATTTTGTAATTTCAAGATATTTTCTTGAGCAAGGTGAGTGGTATCGATTAATTAGTTGCGGGTTTGTGCACTTTGGTTTATTTCATGTCGCAATGAACATGATGCTCGCGTATCAACTTGGCCAAATGTTTGAACCAAGAATCGGGTCTTTACGTTTTGGATTGCTTTACTTCGCATCGCTTTTAGGTGGATCGGTCGGAGCGCTTGTAATGAGCCCTGATGCGGTGACAGGTGGTGCATCAGGAGCCGTGTTTGGATTAATGGCGGCAGCAATAGTCGGTATGCGACACGAAGGACTCAACCCATTGCAAAGTGGTCTCGGCATAACTTTTGCAATCAACTTGGTAATCACACTCACGATTCCAGGGATATCGATCGGCGGTCATTTTGGTGGCGCCATAGCTGGAGCCATCTGCGGTGCCGTTGTGCTCGCACCAGTTAGTTGGCGATTACCAAAGTGGCTAGGCATTGTTGTGCCGTGCTTACTTAGTTCGGCGTTAGTTTATTTCGCCGTTAATTTTGTTAACGCGTAACACCCTTTCGCTACTGTTTGGCAATGCTTGAAACTATTACACCACCTATCGACGTACCCCGCGCAAATTTAGATCCAATAACCACTCTGTCTGAGAAATTGGCGGTGTTTTCATTAGCGTTAATGCGGCCACTTCGTCACGAAACAATTGTTTTATGTTGTGATTCATCCCAACGCGGTGTCGGCATTTTTGCTTTTGATACAAAACTCAAACTGACCAAAATCATTGACCGAATAATCGGTTCGGCAATCAAAATCGAATCTGTAGCAACAATTTCATTATGTTCCTCACGTGCCGGAGACAGTCAGTTAGCAACCGATAAATCACAATTCTCTGTTGCCAAAAATCGTTGCCAAAACGCCGGCATCACACTTACTGACTGGTTGTTGGTTGCCCACGGCGACGTTCAGGTTCTCAACTAGCTGATTTGCTAATTAACTTGTTGCAGCCAGCTAGTGACAGCCGCAACCAGAGCCGCAACCACCCATTTTCGGGGCTGGCATTGACGGCGCAGCACTGGCGCTTGATCCGCCACCAACTGAAGCAAACACCGAAAGTAAACGCACTGAGTTCTCATGACCTTGCGAACATTTCGCTGGCTCATTCGCCTGCGACATTGAACGCCGCTCTTCAAAAGTTTGATCACATGTTCGGCATCGAAACTCGTATACGGGCATGGTCGCAGTCTAGATGCGAGTAAACATGGTTTAATGAATCGTGCACTCACCCGTAAAATTGACTGTGATGTCAGCGCCGTCATCTTCAATTGAGACTTCGCCAAGCACGGTCATTGATCGTCAAACAGAACATGTTTTACAAACCGGCAAACCATTGGTTGCCCATATTGTTAAAACAGAACGTGACGAGTCGGCCGCGGCCAAAGTTTTAGAAGCACGGATTAACGGCACGCCGCTTGAGGCGCTATGCGGACATGTCTGGGTGCCGTCGCGCGACCCGAAACAATTGCCGATGTGTCAGGCATGTAAAGAGATTTACGAAATGTACCGAGGCTTCAACGACGGACTCAACGAACAGCCGAACGAATAGATGTCAGATATTAACTCTCTGATCTCGTTTGCAATTGCATCGCTTGCGCTTCTTGTGATTCCTGGTCCTGCTGTTCTATACATAATTAATCGCAGTGTGTCTGATGGGCGCTCGATTGGATATGCAGGTGTGCTCGGCATTGAACTCGGAACATTCATGCATGTGTTGGCTGCCACCGCAGGATTATCGGCAATTCTCGCTGCATCTCCTAGTGCATTTAACGCTGTCAAATATTCAGGCGCGGTGTATCTAGTTTTCATTGGCTTGCGCACACTGATTCGTCGGCCGGCAATTATTGATGCATCTGTCAGCTCAATGACCAAAACACAAGCATTTCGTCAGGGTTTCATTATCAACACACTTAATCCCAAAATTGCACTTTTCTTTCTTTCATTTTTGCCTCAGTTCATTGATCAAAACAAAAGTTCAAACGCGCTTCAAGCACTAACGCTTGGCACAGTATTCGTAATTTGTGGTTTTTTCACCGATGGAATCTACTCGCTTACCGCGAGTTCATTACGCGAAGTTCTCGTAAAAGGAAAGACTCTGCCTTTCGTACAGAGATATGTTGCTGGTGTCGTCTTTGTTGTTCTCGGATTAGTCGCTTCTCTAGCGAAAATCTCTTGAACCAACGCCACGAACATTAATTTTCAGTTCACTCAATTGTTCGGCAATGATATTTACCACTCCTTCAACAGACTCGATTCGACCTCTCACAACTAAAGCAGATGCGTTTATCGCAATATTGCGAAAACGCTTCCAACAACCTTGCGAGACAATCACATTTATCAAACCTGTTTCATCTTCAAGACTTATAAAGGTCACACCACGTGCTGTTGACGGACGTTGACGGTGTGTCACAACGCCACCTACAAATATTCGTGAGCCGCTCTCGATGTTGGGCAAGTCGATGGCGGTAAGCACACCAAGTTTTGTTAACTGATTGCGCACGAACTGAGTCGGGTGACCATCTGGCGAAACACCAGTTGACCATAAATCGCAAATAGATTCTTCGATTGGTTGCATACCAGGCAGTTGCGGCGACTCACTGCCAGTTGTAACACCAGCAAGTCGGTCTGGTCGACTCTGAATTACTGCCCCTGCCGACCATAAAGCATCTCGACGTGATACATCAAAACATTGTGTGTAGACACCTGCTGTTGCCAATGTTTCAATCTGTGAAAGATTTAGTTGTGGCACACGACGAACTAGATCTTCCATGCTCGTAAACGGCCTCGCTGCTTCTATCGCTTGTGCCAGTTCACTACCGACTCCACGCACACTTGAAATACCAAGACGCAATGCAAATCCACCAGTTGACTCGTGACATGGTTCCAAAGTTGCACCAGCCTTTGATGCATTCAAATCTGGGCTGTGTACGACCACCCCGTGTCGACGGGCATCGCGCACAAGCGAGTGCGGCGACCAAAAACCCATTGGCTGTGCGTTTAACAATGCTGCATAAAACGCCGCTGGCTCGTGATATTTGATCCACGACGAGGCATAAACAAGATATGCAAAAGAAACAGAGTGGCTTTCAGGAAACCCATAATTCGAAAACGCCTGCATTTTTTCGAAAATCTCATCAGCCACTGGGCCGACGACCCCGCGTTGCGACATGCCGTCATAAAGTCGTTGACGAAGTCGCTCCATTCTTAGATGCGAACGCTTTGAGCCCATTGCTTGGCGCAATTCGTCGGCTTGTGTTGCAGTAAACCCTGCAATATCGATCGCCATTTGCATCAACTGTTCTTGAAACAGTGGCACACCCAAAGTTTTACCCAAACTATTTTCAAGCAATGGATGCAGATACGTAACTGGTTCTTCACCATTGCGCCGACGAATGTATGGATGGACCGAGCCACCCTGAATTGGGCCAGGGCGAATCAATGCGACTTCAACGACTAAATCATAAAATCTTCGTGGCTTAAGGCGTGGCAACGTCGCCATTTGAGCACGTGATTCAATTTGAAAAACACCGACCGTGTCGGCGCGACACAACATTGCATAGACATCATCATCTTGAGGAATCGTTGCAAGGTCAATTTTTTTACCACGAAACTCGGCGATTAAATCAACTGCATTATGCAGAGCCGAAAGCATGCCCAAGCCAAGTAAATCAAACTTAACCAGACCGATCGTCGCGCAGTCGTCTTTATCCCACTGCAACACACTGCGATCTTTCATTCGAGCCCACTCAACTGGGCAGACCTCACTGATTGGGCGATCGCAAATCACCATGCCACCAGAGTGCACACCCAAATGTCGCGGTGCATCTAAAACTTGTCGAGCCAGTTCTATAACTTGGGCAGGAATCTCATGACCAGTATTTACTTCGCCTGTCTTAGAGTCACTCGCCAATGAGCCAAACACACCGACTTGCTTACTCCATGCATCTTGTTGACCAGGCGCAAAACCCAATGCCCGAGCCATGTCGCGAATCGCCGAGCGTGAGCGATATGTAATCACATTGGCTACTTGCGCCGCATGATGTCGGTCGTAACGATTAAAAACATATTGAATAACTTCTTCGCGTCGACCGCTTTCAATATCAATGTCGATATCTGGTGGACCATCACGCTCGGTTGACAAAAATCTCTCAAACAATAAGCCAAGCGATACGGCATCAGCTTTGGTTATATCAAGCGCGAAACACACAGCGCTGTTGGCCGCGCTGCCTCGGCCTTGACAAAAAATGTTTGAGCGCTCACAAAACTGCACGATGTCCCAGACGACTAAAAAGTATCCAGCGAAATTAAGTTTTTCGATTATTTCTAGTTCGTGATCAATTGTTCGCCAGGCCTTAGACCTAAGTGAGAGATCTTCAAGTTGAGTTATTGGTCGTGCGCCATACCTACGTGTTGCACCTTGCTCAGCCAATAGTCGCAAATACGAAATTTCGTTTAGACCTTTAGGGCACTCAAACGGTGGCAACTTTGGTGCAACAAGCGATAAATCAAACGCAGATGACTTTGCAATTTCTGCCGTGATTTCAACAACACCTGGATATCTAGCGAACCGACGAAACTGTTCAACACCGCTACGAATATACGCACTTGGCGCCGGCGGTAATTGCGAATCAATTTCATCAAGACTTGCGCGTTGTCGAACTGCTGCCAACGCAACTGCTAATCGATACTCACGCAACGATGCATAACTAACATCGTTAGTCGCAACGCATTGCACATTGCAACGCATTGCAATTTGTACGAGCGCATCATTGCGAACCGAATCAAGCGGATCACCGTGATCCCATAATTCAACTAATACACGATCGCGACCAAACTCACTGATCAATTGTTGCAACCTCCGAGCAGCATTTTCTGGGCCGTGTTGCTCGAGCGCCTGAGTAAGTACTCCAGTGCTAGCGCCAGTCAAAACCCAGCAGCTGTCAGCAACAGCATCCGCAATTTTGGTAGTAGTAAAAACTGGTGCAGATTTTGCTCCGGCTAATTGGCCAAGTGTTATCGCATGAGATAAGCGTGCATAGCCACAAGGCCCGTCGGCGATAACTACTATCTCTGCTGTCTGCGCCGTCTGTGCTTGAGGCGAATTTTGTTTTTCTGTGCACTGCAACTCGGCACCAAACAAAGTTGGTAAGCCAAGGCTGCGAGCCGCTTGAGAAAACCGGACAACCCCATAAAGACCATTGCGATCGGTTAGCGCCAATGCATTCAGTTGCATTTTGATTGCCGATTCAACTAGTTGTTCAGGGTGCGAAGCCCCATATAAGAACGAAAAGTTTGAACGACAATGCAGTTCGGCGTAACCAGACACCCAAGCTAGGCTAGCGAACATATGTTCGCTCTATACTAAAGCGTTAGTCTTTGCTAAAACAAAGACGATTACTGGCTTTCAAGGCCACTCATAAAGCGACTTCTTTACACTTAGCGACATGCACAAGATATTTTTGATGCCATTTTCTGATGTGTATCCCCATTACGTGAAAAAAGTAGAGAAAAAAGGACGAACGGTCGAAGAGCTTCATCAAGTGATTCGGTGGTTGACAGGTTTTAATGAGAAAAAGTTGCAGCAACTTATAAAGAAGCAGAGTAATTTCATTGACTTCTTTGATGCCGCCAAAATCAATCCAAACGCGTCACTGATTAAAGGATCCATTTGCGGTGTGAAGATTCAAGAAATTGAGGATCCCCTGATGCTCAAAATTCGCTATCTCGACAAATTAGTTGACGAAATCGCCAAAGGGCGACCGATAGAAAAAATCTTGCGATCCGGCTTATAGCAAATAGCTAGTGCCAAATAGTTGCTGTTATATCTTGACTATTTGCCGAGCAGCGAGAATCGCACCTCTTGCGCCATCTTCGGCCGTGTCTAGAACTTGATCCCAAGCAAACCATTTAACTTCTTTGCTTTCACCTTCGGCTGGTGCAAATGTTTCATTATCGGCAACCAATAAATATCTAATATCTAAATGTGTATGCCCACGGGGGCCAGGGTGCACATCAAGATGAATAAATCTCGGCAAGCTTAAAAAATGTTGTAGCTGTAAGCCAGTTTCTTCTCGCGCTTCACGCAATGCTGCTTGATCAACCGACTCACCGGCGTCGATGTGCCCACCTGGTTGTAGCCACATGTTGAGGCGTTTATGTAAGTGCAACACCACACCAGGCGCACCAACAACAATTGCCGAAGCAGTGACATGTGTCGTGTCACTGTGTTCATCAAATGGTGCGCGCAACGCTGGTGCGAGTTCGCAAAAAACCTTGATTGAATCTCGTTCTCGATCATCAATCGGCTTGTGAGTTTTCAAGTCTTCACAAAACTTTTTTACGAATTCAACACCAGCATCAGAAATCATCAACTGCACAATATCGCACCAGTCAATTAGTCAACTAGCTATATATCGCCGCAACTGTCCACTCACCATGTTCAAGAATTGCCAGCATCGCCAAAATCTGCGACGCGCTATCTACTGTGATTTTTTCGCAGACTAGTTGTAGTCGAACTAACCGCCGACTACGAGCTGAATCCCACCAGCGCTCTTCGACCGGCCAAGGCCCTGCCCATGAATTTACTTTGTAATGTGTTGCACCAATAATCACGACAACTGGTGAAGCACTCAACTCATGACGTGCGCTAACGCTGAGCAATTTTCCGAATTGATCATTTATCTGCACTTGAATTGGCTCTGAATAAACAACACTCGGCGACGGGTTCGGTAATGCGCCACGCCATTTATGTGCTGGTACCTGTTCGTGGCTACTAGCGCTACCAATAGTCTGAGCATGCGTTGCTGAAACAAGTTCATAACTATCTAAGACATCGCGACCACCTTGCCACTTAGCAACTTGTACCGCAGACGAACCCAGCAACTCACTTAATCGACTGATTGCTTGTGTTGCTGTTTCGTCAGTTTGTGTGCTGCCTCCCCACAACCTGAGTTGTTGTGCAGTATCAGTTCGAACTTCGTCAGCAATTAACTGCACACGAACCAGTCCGTAATTTTCTAGAGCATGATTTTCTAGAGCATGACTTTCTGGATCACCAGAGATGTCACTAGCGAGCTGACTAGCGAGCCAAGCTTCAAGTTGCCACTTTGCATTTTCAATAATTGCACTCGTTGTTAAACCTTGCGGGCGATACCACAATCGCTCAGAACGCTTGCCCGCCTCTGACTCAAACGAGATAACAATTCGCACACAAACGCTGCCATGAACCGAGTAATACTCAGTAAACGCAACTGCCATTCGCTGCACACTGTTAATTATGATTTGCTGATCGCTAACTGGCTCATCAAACTTTTCGATGCACAGATGTTCTGGCGGATGCGGAACCACAGCAAGCGGATACTGCTCATCACCCCGAGAAAGTCGATGTAGCTCAACGCCCAACTCGCCGAATCTGCCAGCCAAAACAGATTCGCTTAGAGCACAAACATCGCGCAATGCATTTAACCCAAGTCGTTCAAGTAACGAAATTGTTTCGCGATTGATGCTTGCAAATTCGCCGAGTACTCGCACCGACTGAGGGGCAAGCCACTCGTTGGTTTTATCTGGCTCGACAACATACGGCACAAATAAATTTGCGCTGCTGCTCGCCATAGCGCTGGCATGAGATGCGATCTGAGCAGCTAAGCGACTATCAGCAACACCAACACCAACAAGCAGAGCTGTCAAACGACTATCGGCAACAGAAGTTTTTAACGCCTCAACTATTTTTAAAGCCATTGGCCCATCGCCGCCCATATATCTAGATGGACCGCGAGCAGCAAAAACTATTAACCCGGGTTCGCTTACTTCGATTAGCGGCACGAGTTCATTGACTACACGAACAACTGCATCAAAAGCAGTGCGATCACGACTCGGCTGATGCGCAACAATTTCTATATCTGGACACAACGCTTGAGCATGACGACGACGCATGCCAACTTGTACGCCGTAACGAAGTGCTGCGGGCGTTCGCGATATGACTCGTTGTGCATGAATCACCGCACACGGAGTAGTCGAATTTTTGGCAGCAACGACTGCTGACCAATCGAGGCATCGCAAAACCGCTAATCGCCTAGGCGCGGGCATGTTGCTATTAAATAAGTACAGCTAAATCAGCACGAGCGCGTGATTAGATAATTGCGCTCTCGTGCAACTCGTCGTCCACTAACTCGTATTCGCACATCGCGATGTTGCAAGTATCCGGCACCTTTGTCGACGCCGCTCCAGCTTTTTGTTTTTGTATCTAAAACAACGTCAGCAAGAAACTGTTGCGCCTCATTCGAACCGTTCATAGATCTAGATTGCGACAGCACCGTATTGTCAACAATGATCATCACAGCACGACGAGATTGCAATCGCGTTTGTACTCGCCTGGCATCGTTAACCGATAGCCGTTCAGGAACCGCAACAATCAACAAATCTAAACCTTCAATCGCAGCAGCAACTGTGATCGACCATTCACGAGAAGTCTTGGGCGGATGAACTAACACTGTTCGCTCTAAAGCAACACCATGTTCAACGGCAGCGAGTAAACCAAGATGATCAACGCCAACGACGCCAAGCCACGACCCTTGCTGAGTTGCAAGCGAACAAAGAGAAAGCGCCAACGACAGACCAGCATCGCCACTGCAACGCACAATTCGCCCACGCACTAAACCGGAATCTGGCAACAACTCGCGCACGTCGTCGGCCACTGCCAGACGTTCTACGACTTGAGGCTTTGTATTTAACTGCTGTGTGACTAAAAGTTCTTTAATTGAAAGTTCTGTAATGCGCTGTTTGGTGTCTAGTTGCATACCAGCACTGTAGCGAACACCTGTTCGTAGTAACTACTAGAGGACTAAAGCCGATTAATTAGCCTTCTGACTTAATGAATCGAGTGCAACAATCAATTCTCGAGGGCTCGCCACCCAAAGATCCGCGCCAAGTTCTTGAGCCTGGTCTTCTGACCTGATTGCCAATCCAGCAGCAAAGCATTTGACTTTCGACCCAGAAACACTACGCACCGCCAAAATTGACTTAGCGGTTTCTTGCAAAGAGCTAGACATTGTCGTTGCAATACAAACACTCACTAGGTTTTGAGCACTTTTAGCTGCTTTGGCCAGTTCGCTTGCAGGAAGATTTGCGCCGAGATTCATAACCTTCCAACCTTCAACACGAAGCAAATCTGCCGTCAACGCAATTGAAAGTGAATGCCGTTCACCCTCAGGCGCCACAATGATTACAGTGCCTCGGTCAACCCCGCGGCGCGAAAATTTTGAACTCAATTGACCAATTAGCCGAGAGACAATTTCGGTTGCGCGGTGCTCAACATAAATATCTAACTTGCCTTGCTCCCATCTGGCACCGATAGTCACAAGCGCTGGCATCAATACATCCAAATAAATACTTTGCAGATTATGAGTACTACGAAGCGCCGAATTAATTACGCTAGTCACGCCCGCTTCATCACCTTCAATTAATCTGGCAAGAACGCGGTCAGACCATACAGTTTCATCACGACCACCATGCCGTGCTTTCTTAATTGAACCAATGCCAGACTTCGAAATTGATTTCTTATTCTTGCTTGAACTTAAACGACTTGCCTGAAACTCTTTCAAGTCAGCACGACTAATTTGCCACGACCGATTAATCTGATCTGCTGGCAACATACCCTCGCGAACATATCGGTACACCGTCATGTAGTGAACATCGAGAATTTCGGCAACTTCTTGCAATGTCAAGTTATTTGATGTCAAGACTTTGATGGTACTTTACTTTTCATCAGTGATGAGCGCTTGTGAAAAATTACTTCACAAATTTATCAAATATAAAAATAACTAATCACTTAGTTAATTTAAACTTTACGTCGTGCATCCAGTTAGCTGTCCAGTGAGGTTGCGCCTTACTGCGTGCAACTAGTTTGCTTGAGCCTTACTGCGTGCAACTAGTTTGCTTGCGCCTTACTGCGTGCGGCTCTGCTTCTGGCCAATAAATGTGGTGGGATTAATTTTTCTGCAGCACTGAGTTCTGGCGCCGAACCGTCATTAGATACAGCTTCAACCACTGCAGGTGCGACTTTGGCCATCAACTCTTCGATACTTGGCGGTTTCATGCCCGGCTTCCAGTATTGATGCAAATCAGTAACGATCTGAGCAAGATCGCCATCACGTGAACCTGGCACAAGATCAACCGTGACGATGTTTGCAAACAAATGAACCCCAGTAACGACTCCGCTACTAAACAACCTTCGCGCCAATTCTGCTGCCGGGCGCGGGCCGATCGCTTGCGAGGCACTCGTGAATCTCTCGTGGCCTTGCCCAGTCAGAGTGCGATTCAGTTCAAACCGAATCCGGCCGGGCACTCCGGCAACTGTTTGCTTGACATCTACTGGCTGACCCACCCGACGCAGGCTAGTCAAAACTCAGGCACGGTGCACGTTTCTGTCAGTTTTTTACTGGTTTTCTGCAAATTTTCTGCGAATTTTCTGCGAATTTTTACGCTTTCATAAAATTACCAAATCACAACTACGGTTAAACGTCATGGATTCATCTGATAAACAAACTATCGACCAATTCACGGCCGACGCCCACAAGTTTCTTACCGCCAACGCCGAATCGCGCGAATCTCAGAAGGCTTTCGTCTGGGGCGAAGGCTCTGACAATGTTTCAATGTTCGAAGAACGTAGCAAGCAATCCGAAGACGAGTTAGTCGAGCGCGCCAAAAAGTGGCGTCAACAAAAATTTGATGCCGGCTTCGGCTGGATAACCGGACCAACTCAATATGGCGGCGCTGGTCTAACCAACGAATTTGAAAAGGCATACAACAAAGCTGAGTCGCAATACAAGGTTCCGAATCAATCAATATTTCAAATTGGATTAGGCATGGTCGCGCCAACAATTCTCGCGCATGCCAGCGACGAAGCCCGCGAAAAGTTTCTTCGTGCAATGTGGCGAGCCGACATTGTCGCGTGTCAATTATTTTCTGAGCCTGGAGCAGGTAGCGATCTTGCATCACTGCAAACAAAAGCCGAACGCGATGGTGATGAATGGATTATCACTGGTCAAAAAGTTTGGACATCGGGCGCGCAATACAGCGACATCGGCGAAATAATTTGTCGCACTGACCCAGGTTTGCCAAAACATAAGGGACTTACTGGTTTTATCGTCGACATGCATGCACCCGGCGTAGAGATTCGTCCGCTTCGCCAAATGACTGGTGGCGCAAGTTTCAACGAAGTGTTTTATAACGAAGTGCGCGTGCCCGATAGCTATCGTCTCGGCGAAGTAAATAATGGTTGGGGCGTAGCGCTGACAACTTTAATGAACGAGCGTGCATCAATTGGCACTTCAAGTGGTGGTGAAGTTTCTGCGTTTACGCGAATTCAAGCCATGGTGCAACACTTTGGCTTGACAAAAGACCCGATCGTGCGCGAAAAAATGGCTGATCTTTTCATTCGCACCAAAGTTGCTGGCTACAACAACCAACGAGCGATGGATAAAATTCGTGCCGGTCAAACACCTGGCCCTGAAATGTCAATCGCCAAAATGGCATTGGTCGAAAATCAAAAGCGGATGAATGATTTCTTATGCCTTGTCTTGGGCAGCAAACTGCAAGCCGACACTGGCGAGTGGGGCACCTACTCGTGGAGTCAGTTTTTACTTGGTGCACCTGGCATGCGAATTGCAGGCGGATCAGATGAAGTGATGCGCAATATTGTCGGTGAGCGCGTGCTTGGTTTACCAAAAGACACGGGCATTGATTCAAAATCTGCGTTTCGTGACATCAAAGTCGGCACGCAAACTAGCTAGTTCACGAGCCAAGGCACGTAGTTGGGCATGAACGCCCACGATTTGCGATGAATCGCGCAAGGACCATATCCCTGCAAAGCGGTGCGGTGCTTAGGACACGGATAGCCCTTGTTCGTTTCAAAATGCCACTGCGGATAATCATTTGCTGACTCGCGCATCATTCGGTCTCGTGTAACTTTTGCCAACACTGATGCTGCCGAAACAGAAACACAACTGACATCGGCTTTCACTTCAAGAACAACTTTGCGTGCGTGCGGTGAAACAAAATCCCAACGGCCGTCGACGATTGCTACGTCAACTACAAAATCATTAGACACCCCAAGACTTAAACCCAGCGCAGCGAACCCGCGGGTAGTTGCCAACCGTTGAGCCGCAACCATGCCGAGTTCGTCGCACTCTGCGGCTGTTGCTAAACCGGTTGACCATTTAAGACACTTCGCTGAAACTTCATCAAATATCGCTTCGCGCTTGGCTTCTAAAAGTTGTTTTGAGTCGCGCACACCACCAAGCGCAACCGCCGGCTGATCACCAAAGATCACCTCGTCACTCAACATTGCAATACCAATTACGAGTGGCCCAGCCCAACTACCTTTACCGACTTCATCAATGCCGACGATTGTTCTTGCACCATTTTGATGTAACGCACGTTCACGCGACGTATCGGGCCACGGCTTATTTTTTTTCACTAGCTATTTTTCACATTAACGCAGCCGTACGCTCGCACTCGCTGCAGCGAACTCGCCAACTTGCCACCACATTTTGTCTTGCAAAAGTTTCTCAGCAGCCTCTGATGTTACGGCGGCTAGCAACCCGCCACTAGTTTGCGGATCCATACATAATGCAACGTGTGCGTCATCATCAAAGTTTTTATCATCTACAAAAAAGTGACCGTCTACATAAGTTCGATTACGTGGGTCGCCACCAGTGCGCACACCGCGTTGCGCGGCTTCAAGTGCACCTGGGTATGCGCGAAACGCCGACGAGTCAAGCACCAACTGCACTCCTGATCGTTGCGCCATCTCCCATCCGTGACCTGCGAGCCCGTAACCAGTCACATCCGTAACGCCATGCACCGCGGCACCAAGTTGTTGCAGTTGCTCAGAGGCTTGGCGATTCAATTGGCGCATGCCAGTAATTGCCACAAGTTTTTCTGCGTCGGTGCCGGCGGCAAGCGTCAAACCGGTGCCAAGTGGTTTAGAAAGAAGTGCGACGTCACCAGCCTTGGCTCCGGCTTTACGAAATATTTTTTTAGGATCAACAACTCCCTGCACGGCAAGCCCGAAGATTGGCTCTGGGTTGCGAATTGTGTGACCACCAGCAACAGAGCCACCTGCTAGTGCCACCACTCGGGCGGCGGCGGCAAAAATAGTTGAGATTGCCTCGCGCGGAAAATGCTCGGGGAAAGCAGCGATGTTTACAGCCATCACAACTCGTCCACCCATTGCAAAAACATCGCTACATGCGTTGGCTGCCGAGATCGCACCAAAATCATCTGGGTCATCAACAAGCGGTGGAAAAAAATCTGTCGTGCTAACTAAAGCAACATCTTCAGTGACTTGATAAACCGCAGCATCGTCAAACGGCGCTAAGCCAATTAATAGTGCCGGATCAAGTGATGGCTGAACACCATTTGCAAGTTCGGTGACGAGATCTGTCAGTAATGATGCACCCCATTTAGCGGCGCACCCGCCACACGATGTCCACTCTGTTAATTTGATCGGCACAGAAAACTGTGCGCTCGCCGAGGTCATATCATCACACTATTTCGTGCTGACATTTTCAAATCCACTGAGTAAAGTTTCACCGCGAATATCAGTACTTGAAAAAGTTTTGTCGATGGCGCTAGCCACGACACGAACCCCGGTTGGTCCGTCAATATCCCATAACAATGCAGGTCGCTCACCATGCCAGCGAACTGCATACGAAATTGTGTGAAGCGGTGTTGCCATCAGTTTGTGACATTCAAAGTTGACTCCAAGCCAAGATTCATCGATCCCGCGTGGGCAAATATCAATATTGCCGTCGCGACGTTGCGCTACAAGTTGCGATTCAATCCATGATGAGCAACGCGAACTTGATTTCGTAAACGCAGTCATTTCGCGCGACACATCAGACTCTGGCAGGTTTGCCCAAACTCGCGCCACGTCGTCGCGCCCGCGGTTCTCGCCGGCGCGGTCAAGAACCATGCCGGCAGCCAAGATCGCACGATCTTCATCCCATTGCACAGCTTTTTTTCGAGCGCAACGCTTGATAACTTTTTCGGCTGCGACGGCGACATCACTCGCCCACTGAGCAGGTTTGTCACCGAGCCGAACGCGCTCGGCAATATCCAAAATAAACTCGACATCATCAGATTGGCGATCAGATACTTCCGGTTCACTAAGCAAAATATCACAACGTTTTT
>JBILAG010000116.1:0-5107 GCA_044354345.1 Ilumatobacteraceae bacterium
AAGAACTCGGTGTAACTGAGCTTGACTGCTTGTGAAGCTGGCCAAATTCGAGGACCCGCGATAAGTAGAACAACAACGGCGACTATCGCCCATGTCGCCCAGCGTGGCATACCTGACTTTTCGCCGTCTTTTTTTGGACCAGTCGAATTGGGTGTTTTGTTGCTTGAATTCTTGCCCGAGCCAAAGCCTGCGAACGAACCAAATTTGTTTTTAGATTTTTTTTGAGATGGATTTGGACGCTTTGAAGAAGATGGCTTTGCTGGTGGTGGTGGCGGGGGAAGTTTGGTCACGGAAGTAATGATACGACCAGCCTGTAACACCGAGCACAGCCAAGTCTCTAACCGACCGTTAATTTCGTGCCGTGTTTCGTGCTGTGTTTCGCAGTGTGTCGGAAAACTCGCTGCCGTTAGGTAATCCACCGTGACTGCATGTCAATGAATTACCTTATATATATGGCTCGACGATGTTCTCGTTCTACGTGCAACGAAGTCGCCACTATTACATTGACTTATCAATACAGTCGTGCCTTGATTTGGGTGGATGATTTGACAGAGGATCGTGACCCGCATGCCTACGACTTGTGCGAGCGGCACGGCACACGAATAAGCGCACCGTCTGGTTGGCGTCTTGAAGATCGTCGAAGTCGCTTTCAAGTTGCTACACCAAACCGCCTAGCGGGATGAGTCAGTCTCCGTGGGCTCCGCCCTATGGGCAGGAGCCGTTGAGCGGGCACGATCAACAAAGCAAGCTGGTTACGAAAAAGTACTCGGTGCGCGCGATTCTTGGTATCTGGACAGCAAGTTATGCAATTGCAATTCTGCTGACGACACTTGCTTTAGCGTCGTCAGGCAACCTTGCTGACAAAGTTGGTGAGAAAATTGCTGAACCGAATTGGCTTGTGGGTGTCTCTGCAGTTTTCTTGTGGGGGCCGTTTACTATCGCCTTGAGTATTGCTTCACGGCGCATTGGTAGTGACAATTTTGCCAAAGATTATTTCTTGAGTTTTCGATTAATTGATTTACTGGGAATTCCAATAGGTGTGGTAAGTCAAGTGGTTCTCGTCGGACTAGTGACCTGGCCATTTCGTGTTTTGTTTCCAGAAAAATTTGATCCAGAAAATGTTGAGAAGCGGGCTCGTGATCTTTTTGATAATGCCCAGGGCATCTGGCTAGTTGTTCTTGTAATTGTTGTCGTAATTGGTGCGCCAATCATCGAAGAATTGGTTTATCGAGGATTAATCCAGGGTCATTTGCGTGGGTCAATCAATGAAATCGCTGCGCTGTTTATAACTGCGGTTTGGTTTGCTGGTATTCACTTGCAAATTGTTGAGTTTCCGGGATTATTTGCGTTTGCAATTGTTCTTGGCAGTTGTTTTCACTTTACGAAACGACTGGGTATGTCAGTTGTTGCGCACGTTGCGTTTAATGCAACAGGGTTAATCTTCGTCGCCTTGCTTTAAAAACTAGCGCTATAAATAAAATAGTAGAGTTTTAAAGTAATGAAGATTAAGAGCGTCGCTAATTGGAGCCCTCAGCAAGTTATATCGGCGTTAATTGTCGGTGGTTCAACTTTGATGCTGTTCTTGACTTTGCAGCCAGAATTGATTTTTTCAAACAACACACCAACGGGTGGCGACATGGGCGCACATGTTTATGGTCCCGCATTCTTGCGAGATTTCATGTTGCCGCACTTTCGTCTAAATGGATGGAGCAACGACTGGTACGCGGGCTTTCCGATGTATCGGTTCTATATGTTGATTCCGGCTTTATTGGTACTGGTTATTGATCTAATCGCACCTTATGGAATTGCTCTGAAAATTATTGCGGTAATCGGCATTTTGACATTGCCCGTCTGCACATGGCTATTCGGAAAGTTTTCTCGATTGCTATTTCCAATCCCGGAGATTCTGACTTTGGCTTCGGTTGTTTTCTTGTATGACGAAAGTTTTACGATCTACGGCGGAAACATTGCGTCAACAATGGCTGGCGAATTTTCTTTCTCGATATCACTATCGCTCGCAGTGCTGACATTTGGATTGTTCATTCGAACACTCAACGAAGGTCGAGGTCACATGATCACGGCTTGCGTGCTGGCGCTTAGCGCACTTTCTCACGGAATCGTTTTGCTATTTGTTTTTGGTGGCGTCGCATTGATTGCAATTTTGTGGCAGGCGTTAAATACTGGTCGCCGAATTTTGAATTCGGCAAGTTTGATTATTGGTACGGCAATTTTGCTGTCTGCGTTTTGGGTAGTCCCATTTTTGACGAGTCATGCGTTTATGACCGATATGAAATACGAACCTCGTCCGAGTGGCACAGCCGACTCGTTTTGGAAGATGTTTTTCCCATTACCGCTTTATTGGAATATTTTCATCACACTGTTTGCAGTCGTCGGATTCATCGCTTGCGTTTTGCGACGCAATCGAGTTGGTATTTGGATAGGTGTTTATTGCCTAGCACTCGTAGTTGGTGTTTTTGTAAGTCGTGGCGGTCTACCAGTAATCGGAATGTTATGGAACCCAAGACTGTTGCCGTTTCTTTTTTTGCTTCGCTACATGCTGATGATGATCGGACTGTACGAACTAGTTGTTGGTCTATGGCGTGTCTTTGGGCTTCTGCGAGTTGCAAAAAATGCACTCGCTCAAGAAAGTTATGAATCACTGAAGCCAGTTGTCTCGCTACGAAATATTGCTCAGTTCAATTTGTGGTGGGCAACCGCAATGGCGATATTCGTGGTCGGCGTAATTGGTTTTAGATTTCAAGAACTTCCGTTCGGAAAACTTGTTTCAGATTCTGCTGGGGCAATGCAATACAAGTGGGGACCGATATCAACCAAAGCGTCAAACGATGGTTTCGTAGACGGTTGGGCACGATGGAACTTCACCGGCTACGAAGGCAAGAGTGCCTACGCCGAATATCACGACCTTGTTGAAGCGATGAAGTCGCTGGGCAACGACACCGCGCACGGTTGTGGTCGCGCACTTTGGGAGAGCAGTGGCGAATTGAATAAATATGGCACGACGATGTCGTTGATGTTGTTGCCTCATTGGACAAAAGGTTGCATCGGCTCGATGGAAGGTTTGAACTTCGAAGCGTCTGGTACGACCCCGTATCACTTCATTACTTCGGCAGCGATGTCAAAGCAAAGCAGCAACCCTGTCCGCGAGCTGCGTTACGACAATAATGACGCTGGTCTCGGTGTTCGATATATGCAAGAACTTGGTGTCAAGTATTTTTTGGCATTTACTAAAGAAGCGATTGCTCAAGCCAACTTGCAAGCAGCACTTGTTGAAGTGAAACGAAGTGGACCATGGGTTATTTATCAAGTTGGCAATAGCGAATTGGTTGTGCCACTCAAAGCGCAACCAGTGATCGTCAATAGTCGCACTGGTGATGCAAAAGAACGCTGGTTAGAAATTGGAACAAGTTGGTTTCAGCATCCTGAAGATTGGTCAGCGGTGCCAGTCGAAAAAGGATTAGACACTTGGCAACAAGTTGATGTGGCTGTTGATCTGAATCGTCGTGACGGCGAGCCGGGTATATCAAGTCGACGTGTCGATATTGTCACCCCGACTCAAGCAATAGATATTGTCGAAACAAAACCAACAAAAGTTACAAATCTTGTGCTTCAAGATTCGGCGATTTCGTTTAGCGTTGACCAGATCGGTCAACCAATTCTTGTGCGGATGAGTTTCTTTCCGAATTGGAAAGTTTCTGGCGCAAAAGGACCATTTCGTGTTGCGCCCAACATGATGGTGGTAGTGCCAACGCAATTAGATGTTCGTTTGCATTATGGCTATACGAAGTTAGATATTTTTGCCTACGTATTAACGGCAGTCGGTGTCGCAGTTATGTTCATGCGATGGCGACGTCAAATTAGCGCACGAATTATTGAGACTTCAATCAACTAGCATTTCAAGTCGTGTCAAACTTAGATGCAATCGTCAAGGCTTATGACATTCGGGGCACCGTGCCCGACCAACTCGATGCAACTTTGACTCACGCGCTTGGCGTGGCGTTTGCAAAATTCTCTGAAGCGAAGATGATCGTCGTCGCGCACGACATGCGCCCGAGTGGTCCAGACCTTGTTGAGGCATTTCAGAGAGGGTTAACTGAGCAAGGTGTTGATGTAATCAATCTTGGTCTGGCAAGTACCGACTTGCTTTATTTCGCATCAGGAGTACTTGACGCACCTGGCGCGATGTTCACCGCCTCGCATAATCCTGCGCAATATAACGGCATCAAGTGTTGCCTCTCGGGTGCGCGATCTATTGGTATTGATAATGGTCTGCGCGAGATGAAGGCGATTGCTCAAGACGTTTTAGATGGCAAAGGACCGGCAGTCGCAAAAAAACTCGGTGAAGTGTCTCATAAAAATATGCTTGCAGAATTTGTTGATCATGTCGTGAGTTTCATTGACACGAAGTCACTTCGAAAATTAAAGATCGTCGCTGACACCGCTAATGGCATGGGCGGGCTTGTTGCCCCGGCCGTGTTTGATCGCCTCAGCGAATTTGAACTTGAAGTGATGTACGGCGAACTTGATGGCACATTTCCGAATCATCCTGCCGACCCAATTCAGCCAGCCAACCAGCGTGACCTTCAGGCGCGCGTGATTTCAGGCAAGTTTGATGTGGGCTTGGCATTTGACGGAGATGCTGACCGCGTTTTTTTGGTCGATGAATTAGGTAACAGTGTCTCGGGCAGTACAACCACAGCGTTGTTGGCTTCGGTTTTTTTGCGCGAAAATCCAAACGCAACAATTCTGTATAATTTGATTTGTTCTCGAATCGTGCCTGAGACGATTACCGAGATGGGTGGCAAACCGATTCGAACCAAAAATGGCCACAGTTATATGAAACAAGTGATGGCTCAAACAGGCGCAGTTTTTGCGGGCGAGCATTCTGGTCATTATTACTTTGCTGACAACTACCGAGCAGACAGTGGTCTGATCGCGACAATGGTCGTTCTTGGTGAAATTAGCCGAACAGGTAAAACGTTGTCTGAGTTGCGGGCGCCATTTGAGAAGTACGCGGGTAGCGGCGAGATCAATACGCAGGTCAAAGATATTTCGGTAGTTATAGAACGCGTGACCAAGCAATTCGCTT
>JBILAG010000034.1:0-18868 GCA_044354345.1 Ilumatobacteraceae bacterium
ACCCGTCCATGATTTGAGGAACCGTAGAGAGAAGTCGATTGTTGACGCCGAGTAATCAGACGGTGTCAGGAATAAATAGTAAGCAAGAAGCATCGACGCGGAGGTAGCCACGAAAACTATCAACTCTGATTTTAAATTTTGGTCAAAAATTTTTTCGTTTTGTAGCCATCGTCCGATTACCCAACCAGATAATCCGACAAGAATTACTGCACCATGTGGACCGTTAGAGAGAATCGCCGCCACACCAAGTAATGAAAAGACCAGTGGTGCGAACCGAATTGAGAATTTCGTATGAAGTGCAAGAGCGAAACCGAAAGCTGCAACCCAAACGAGCCAAGAAGTTGCGTCTGGGCTCGAATCAGCCAGTATTGCATATGGCTGATTTAGAGAAACTGTGCCATAGAGAATTGCAACGCTAAGTAGCGCTGTGCGACGATTTTTTGAAAGATAAAAAGTTAGTGACCAAACAATCGAGCCAACGCATAGACAATCAAGTACACCCGAAAGACCACTATTGAAAAGCACCATTGGTGCTAGACCGGATAAGCGGGTTACGAGACCAAAGACTGCAAACGAAAACCAGTGGTATCTAAGTGGATTACCAAATAGTGGAATGTTCTCATTTGGGCCCCACGTAACTAGTGAGTTTGACCAGGCTTCGCGAGGTATCGATTCTGAACTTTCGCCAAAAATGTATGGCGCCGCCGCAGTGGTTGTCAATGCGATCAAAATAAAGCCGAGTATTACTGCTGACCAAATACTGAAGTAATTGATTTGTATCGACAATTGACTAAATTTTTTGGGAATCGACACTTTGCGTCCAAAAGCAATATAGGCAAAAATCGCTGCCGGCAATAGAAGTAGAGGGGCATTTAAGTAAAGTCCAAAAAACATTGCGAACAATACAGCGGCGGTTTCACTTACCGAAAAACTTAACCGCTGATAATTAATCAGGTCTCGGGCTTTTTTAAATAACAGTGATGAGTGGGCAATAATTACGGGGATCAGTCCGCCAAAAATATTAAACCCGTATCGTCTTAGCACCAGTTGAAACCCAGAACATAAAATAAACCCGATAGCCAACCCCATACCAATCGCTTCTGGAAACAAAATTTTTCGATCTTCGCGCATTACCAACAACCATGTGATCAAACCCGTTGTTGAAATTAAGATAATTACAACACTTGTTCTAAGACTCGTCAGCAGACTCACATTTGAAAGAATCAACAGGGTGCTGACAACTAGCGCAATAGTGAAATACGGTGAAGTAATATTCGCCATCGACCGAAATTTCATGGAGAAAAACTTATTGTTTGAAACTAGTCGTGAAGCCACAACCACAAATTAGCAGAACTGCAAATTCTCTTAATTCAACTCGATTACAAAGTATGAAGAATTTGAGTAGCGAATATTACCGAACTTCTCCCAGTTTTTGTCCGATGTAAGTTCTCGTCTAAGTAAATACCAACTTACATTTGAGTCTTTTAACTTGGTAAGTGTTTCGCTGCTTGGAGATTTTGCAAAATTGACCGAATCTAGAACTCGTTTAACAACCCATGGCTTAATTGCAGATCCGTCACTGATGCCAACATAGTAATTGCCCGCAAGAAATCGTCTATGAACTACCGCAGTCAACAACTGATATCCACCGGCATTACATTTGTCAGTTCGTAAGACCTCAAACTGTGTGCACTTCATGCTGAAGTCAAGTAGTGCATCCCAATCGGTTTCTGAGTTACACGTTTTTGAGATGCCGCCACAAAAGTCATTAGTTGCGAAAATTGCCGACGTCTTGGTGTTTGTTGAGATCCAGTCTGACGCACTTAGTAAATCCGGTCTGTCCAGCCCAATTCGTGAGGCAAAGTTTCTATTTGATTGAGGATATTCTTCCCGGATGTTTTTTACGTAGTTAATCGTATAAAAACCAAGCGACATGGCGAGCAGACCAACGAGGGCCAACGCGGTAAATTTAGTGAAGAACGAAACCTTTGTATGGTTTTTAACTTCGCCGACATCTTTATCTTTTTCTGTATAAAAAGTGCACACAGCTGCGCTAAGCAATGGAATTAAACCAACAAGGGAAGGCGCAGTTCGTAGTGCGATAGCAGTTAGTGAAGCTGAATCAAGATTCGGCAGCAAGTTAGCAAAAATTGCCGACCCTAGCCCGACGAAGATAGCAATGTTCAAGACAGATCGCGGATATTTGAAGTCATCACTTGTAACTCGTTTTAGGACAATCGGAGTTATCAACACAACTAAAACACTTGAAGCGGCATGGGTGAAAAATAGTTCAACTGCGAATTCACCAGAAAGAAACATTGCCGAGAGCAGGCCGGCCATCGCAATACCAATTGCAAAAAAACTTGCCTGTTTCTGCGCATTACTATTAGCAAAAGTACAGAGTGCAACTAAACCTAAAAGTTGAAGGCCAAGAAAGCCAAATAAAAATATGAGACCCGCTATCCACTGAATTGCAAGTCCAAAAGGGCGAAAATCCCCAGTTATTCCATCAACAAATCCAAATTGATCAAATAACATTCCTCGCGAACTTCCACCGCCACCGTTGATAATAAAATGAAAACCAGTTGCTACGCCCAAGATGGTCGCAGTAGTCAGCCAAGTATGGTGCCAACTAAATCTTTTATCTTTAACAAAATTAGCCAGCCAAAAAAATCCAACTGCTCCAGCGAGAACTGCTCCATGAGCAACTTTTGACCCAATAACTCCAAACGCAAGTAGAAAAAATATTGGCAGAGGTTTCTTGAGAAGATTATCTGTATCCAAAATAAAGACGAACAGAAAAGCCAGTAGCAGAAATAGTCCGTACATCTGACTTGGACTCGCAATGATTCCGAGTTTGAAACCTCTGCCCCAAGTTTGAACTGTGTCAAAGCCACCGATAGCAAAAAGTGAAAAAATTACAATTAGCCGACTATGCGACAATCGTTCGAGAATTGCCCAAATTATTAGGACGGTTCCAATAGTGATCAACAGTGGGATAGTGCGAGTGTTTGAAACCCAGTTAGGAGACCCACTTACTCTGTCAATCAAACCAGACCAGGCGTAAGCGAACCAGTGATAGTTAGTTGAGGTGCCAGCGCCGTTTATGTTGTCGCGAAAACCCCAATGACCCAGTGTTTGTGATATTGATTCGTATAAAGCGACATCGGTGTCTTCGATCCACCAACCAATTGGTCGTTTGAGTATTGAAAGAATCGAAATCGGAATTAGGCATGTGGCGATTATTGCTGAATGTTTGCGCCATTTTGGTATTTCGCGCCAAATAACTACCGCGATCCCCAAAAGCGCCAATGGCAACGGCCAAAACCACTCTGGCGAAAGAATTAATAACATCGTTGCCAAAATTGCCAACAAATCGGTGGTGATTAAGTCATTTCGCGCAATCGTTACATCTATCTTTAGCCGAGATTTCCAGATAGACAATGGCAAAAACAATATTGGTAATGTCCATGCAAAACTAGAAATATCAGTATTGCGAAATATCTGATCGAAGCCAAATGTAAGAAGACTTCCAAGAGCTAGTCCAACTCCGCAGAACTCTTTCCATGTGAGATGCAATTTGCGAACAAACAATGACAGAAACGAACCACCAGCAAGTATCTGCAGGACAACGATTAAGAGCGCAATCGTCGCAATTTTTAGTGGCACTCCTGAAATCAGCAGTGCGACAAAAACTCCACTTGCGAGCTGCATTACGGTATTGATGGACGCATCTGAAACGATTGGCTCATTAGTCTGATTAATTTTCGCCTCAGGTTGACGAAGGTCTTGTTTCTTCATGTTGAATCGCCAAAGATCTTAGCCGTATTAGTAGAAGCAGGTAACTAGCGACTGATCAATAAATTACTAATCGTTATACTGAAGTTGTGACGTCAATTGTGTCTGAGTTTCAAAATAAGAAACTTAAATCAATTGGTTTAGGTTTTCTTCTTTTGTTAGGCACAATTATCACGTTGGGTTCATGGGCACTAGCAAGTCCTCCAGGTTCCGGCCCAGATGACGAATATCATCTTTCGTCTATCTGGTGTTCGCGTGGATATCGAATTCAGTTTTGCGAAAAGAGTACGTCAATCTATGAGGCTAAAATCCCTTTGCAACTGCATCGAAATGGCGGACCACGAACAATTTTTTGTTATGCCGGGGATAGCAAAATCAGCGCGAGTTGTATTCGCGGTCTAGATGCCGAAGCTGTAACGAAACTTGAATCATCGAAACGATTTAACACATCGAGCATTGCTGGTAATTTTTACAAGTCAAATGGGTTTCTTGTCTCGCAAAATGTCAATCAATCCATCTTGACGATGAGATTTTTGCAAATTTTCATTTTTTTCGCGTTGATTAGTTTTGCAATCTATTCTTCCGGTGAACGTAAATGGGCCGTTCTTCTTGCGCTGTTTGTCGGCATGGTTCCGGTCGGCTTGTTCATAATTCCGTCAACTAGTCCAAGCAGCTGGGCAATTGCCGGAGTTGCGTCGGCAGGCATTTGCGTAATGAACTTTTTCATTTCATCGAAAAAAAGTCATCAAGTTACCGCTGTATTTGGTTTTATCATGGCGCTGCTCTTTACTCGAAATGTAAGAACAGACATAAATATAATGATGGCGATTTGCGCAACATTAGGACTCGTATCCGGATTTGTAATCAGAGAGTCTGATCGCTCGTTAAAGTTTGATCGAGTAAAGCTCGTCAGATTGGCTTTTCTTGCCGCTCCTGGGCTCTTGTACATTCACTTCAAGGTATTTTCGTTGTATCCCTGGCAAATAATGAGTTTTATTCTGGGTGGATCTTTTTATTCACTTTCAAATGATTCACCACAAGCGTTTCTTGGGTTTCTTGGCGGCTCAATCCAGCTGGGTTCTGCCGATTTTGCTCCCACACCAGTTGTATTGATTTTGATGAGTGTCGGATTTGTAACTTTTATAGTGATTACGGCAAGATTTGTTCCGTTAAGAGTAAAAATCAGTTCGGGGTTTGGACTTAGTTTGTTATTTTTTTTACCGTATTGGTTTTCACTGGGCGCTATTGGTTTGGCGAGTCGTTATATCATGGCAATCTATTTAGTTTCACTGGTTACGTTTAGCGCAAGCGCTGTCACAAGTCGCAGATTGGCTAATTTCAAGTTCTCAAAATCGTCGCTGGTAACAATATTTCTGACTATTTCACTAGGTCAATCATTATCTCTGCACCAATCAATCAGAAGATATGTGACCGGAACAAATATCTCTGGCTGGAATTTAAACAATGGTGCGCAGTGGTGGTGGACACATGGGCCATCTCCGCTGTCAATTTGGATGATTGGTTCTGTCGCATTTAGTGCTGCACTTTTTATTGTGCTGTTGATGACTAACAATGATCGAGTCGCGGCATGAAACGGTTTTGGGTAGTAAGCGCGTTTTCATTATTAGCGATAACTAGTGGTGCTATTTTTTGGGCTGAGAAAAACTTTGAAAATCCGACAAGTCAAACTCAAACCCCGGTTGGTTATTGGCGAGTGAGCGACATTAAAAAGCTTTTTGATGGTCAAAGCAAAAATTCGGGTACTTCGGAAATCGAGATATCCCTAACAGCCGGGGTCGCGGGGATTGATTACTTAGATAACGGAATATTTAATATGTTTTTGAGTGGACTGTCTAGCTTCAGTACGCTGACTAAAGTCGGCTCAGACGAACAAATGTATTTCTCTCACCAAGGCGATTTGTTTGATCGCTGGGATGATATTTATGTTGGTGGATCAAAGGCATTAATCGTTGCAACCAACGCCGATTCGGGTAAATCTGAGGTATATCCAGTTGTTGTTTACACGCCAGACTTTGATTCTGGATCTAACGAGTTAGTTTTTTTTGTGCGTCGTCTTCGCGATGACGAGTCTGTTGAAAAACTGATCAACCTTTATCAGCCCAAATTTCCATTAGCCATTTTGAAATATGACGAGTCAATTAACTTGCTAAATGTTGAACTTTGGGTTGAGCCATTTTCTACTGACAATGATCAACTCGATAGTTGATTAATATTTAGTTGTGCGGTCACTACTTGTTGCCAATGCCAATGATGCCGACCCCGGTTGCATTGGCCAACGATTCGCTGAGCAAGGTTTTGTTGGGGAGCGCTTCAAGGACCATGGCAGCGTTTTTGATCATTGCGAGCGTGAGTATCCCAACCAATGGCCATCGTTAGATGGCGCAGACTTAGTCGTTTTATTAGGAAGCTGGTGGTCGGTGTATTGGCCGGATATTGAAAAAAATGTTCGTGCGGAGTGCGAATTGATTCTTGAAGCACACCGCCGCAGAATCCCAATATTTGGTATTTGTTACGGCTCTCAAATAATGGCAAAGGCATTCGGCGGCACCGTTCAACGCGCAACACAGCACGAAGTCGGATGGCACCAAGTTGACGCGAAAGCCCCTAATCAAGTAATCGGTGGCACCTGGTTGCAGTGGCACTATGACACTTTCACCACAACATCAGATGTAGAAGTTCTAGCCACAAGTCCGGCTGGTCCACAGGCAATTCGCAAAGGCCGTTCATTTGCGACACAGTTTCATCCTGAAATAACCGAGGCGATCGTGCGGCGTTGGGCGAGTGAATCTGGTGAAGCAGAACTAGCCAAACTAGGTATGACTGCCAACGAACTAATCAATCAGACGATTTTTGAAGTTAAAAGAAGTGCACCTGCAGCCGCGCGATTAGTTGACTGGTTTATTGAAAGTTCAGCTCGTGAGTTAGCGAGTTAATTAGCTAGTTGGTCCTCGTACCTATCGATTAGATATTGGTTCTAGATAGTTCTTTCACAAGCGATCAAAGTGGTAGTGAGTTAAAGCAACGAGCATTTCGCAGACTAGTTTTACAGGGTATGTCAATCTTCATTCGGTCGTATTTGAACGTTATTTGGTTCGGTGGGGCTGCGGTTGCAATCGCTGGTTTACTTCTTTGGATCTCATCTTTGCTTCGTCCGAATCGTCCGAACAGAGAAAAGATGTTGACTTACGAAAGTGGTGTTGATCCAGTTGGTCACGGTTGGTCGCAAAGCCAAGTTCGCTATTACATCTTTGCGTTGTTGTTTGTTGTATTCGATGTTGAAGCCGTTTTTATTTTTCCGTGGGCAACTCAACTTGAGCGATATGGCGTATTTGGGTTAATCGAGATGGGCGCATTCGTATTTATATTGTTACTTGGATTAATTTACGCCTGGAGAAAAGGTGTGTTGCGATGGGTTTAGTTGATAGGGGTCGTTTACCAAAACCATTGACGACGCTATTTAATCTTGGTCGCTCGTATTCACTGTGGGTTTACCAGTGGGGTCTCGCGTGTTGCGCAATCGAAATGGGCGCCGCATTCGGATCACCTCGTTACGACGTGATGCGTCTTGGTGTCATTCCATTGCCGGCTAGTCCGCGTCAAGCAGATTTAGTTGTAATTTCAGGAACAGTAACCGACAAGATGGCGCCTGTAATTCGTCGACTCTACGAGCAGATGCCTGAGCCAAAATATGTAATCAGCATGGGCAGTTGTGCAAATTGTGGTGGTCCATATTGGGATAGTTACTCGGTCACAAAAGGTGTTGATCAAATTATTCCTGTTGATGTTTATGTACCTGGTTGTCCTCCTCGTCCAGAGGCACTTCTTGAGGGCATTGTGTTATTGCAACAACGCATTAAGAACGAAGACATGGGCGCAAGATGGCGTGGCGAGGGAACAAAATCAATGGATGCATCTGTGGACGCTGCCGAAATCGCCGAACGTCGAGGTGAGACAGTTGTCGTCTAGCAGCGAAACCGTGACACCAGTTGTCGATCTTGGTCGAGAGCAAATGCTTGAAGCAATCAAGCTAAACCTTGGCGACGCACTTGTTGATTCGCATCTTAAACCCGGCGACGATTTGTGGATTCGTGTGCGCACAGATGCGTGGCTAGGCAGTGTGCAAAAACTTCGCGATCAGCACTCGTTCGACTATTTTGGTTTTTTGTCAGCGATTGATTGGATGCCGTCCCCATTCGGACGCGGAGAAGATGATCCAACCGAGCCAGCGCCAGTGCGCGATACGACTATTCGCTCTGGGTACGCGGGTGGCGATACTCGGATGCAAGTTTTTATCCGATTGGTAAATTCAAAAACACACCTGGGCATCACAGTAAAAGTTGATGTCGCAGACTCGTCACCATCAGTCGAGTCGTTGATTACGATTTTTGCTGGTGCAAATTGGCACGAACGTGAAACTCATGAGATGTTCGGTATTGATTTCATCGGTCATAATGATTTACGAAATATGTATCTACCAGTTGACTTCGAAGGCCATCCATTGCGCAAAGACTTCCCGTTGTTGGCAAGAATGGTCAAACCTTGGCCGGGAATTGTTGATGTCGAGCCACTGCCGGGCGGCGATGACGAAGATTCAGCCCAATCAAAAAGCAGTGAAGCCTCATGACAATGCTCGGTGATCGACAACAACTTTCGTACATTGCATCACAAGCCGCTGATGCTCGTTTAAATCTCGAGCTTGAAACCGAGGGAATGACTTTAAATATTGGTCCGCAGCACCCCGCAACGCACGGAACTTTGCGAATCATTGCCCGACTAGACGGTGAACAAGTTGTTTGGGCCGAGCCGGCATGTGGATACATGCATCGTGGATACGAAAAACTCACCGAAGTTCGAACCTTCCCTCAAGTAACAACACTCGTCAACCGCATTGACTGGCTTGGAAGCTTTGCAAATGAAGTTCCATTTATTTTGGCTGCAGAAAAATTGATGGGTGTCGAAGCACCAACACGTGCGCAATATATCCGTACCATTTTGTTTGAACTTTCGCGCATCGCAAACGTTTCGCTATTTTTAGGTGACCTGGGCGTACAACTTGGTGCGATTACGCCAGTGTTTTTGGCATTTCGCGATCGTGAATATGTTTTAAATTTGATCGAATCAGCCACCGGCGGTCGGTTTCATCCAAACTTTGACCGAATCGGTGGACTAAAAGATGACCTACCTGCCGGCTGGATAGATGAAACTCGTGCAGTAATGAAAAAACTTCGCGGTTTTTGTGACCAAATCGAAGACTTATTATTTGGTAACGAGATCTTCCAGTCACGAACTCGGGGCATTGGCGTTATCCCTCGCGAGGTTGCATTGCAATATGGTTTATCAGGTGCCAACCTTCGGGCAAGCGGTGTCGATTGGGATTTGCGTCGTGATCAAACTTTGCCAATGATGTGGAACAAAGCGGATTGGAAGGTTTGGACGCATCCAGACGGCGACAGTTTTGCCCGTTGTTGGGTTCGTCTGCAAGAAACGCGTGAATCAACAAAAATCGTAGATCAACTTCTCGGCGATATTCCATCTGGGCCCGTGATGGCAAAAGTTCCGAAGATTATTAAAGTCCCTGAAGGCGAAGCCTGGGTTTCAACAGAAAATCCTCTTGGCGAAATGGGTTACTACGTTGTCTCGCGCGGTGATCTTGGTCCGTTCAGAGTAAAAATTCGCTCAGCGAGTTTCAATAATATTTCAATCACGCCGTGGTTGTTGCGCGGTGTCTATGTTCCTGACATCGTGACGATACTCGCTTCTCTATATTTCATTCTCGGAGACATTGACCGATGATCGCATTGTTGGCTGAAGTCCCATACTGGGGACAGTCGTTGTTGCGTGTGCTGGGCGGTTTGGTTGCTGTGTTGCTTCCAGCAGGAACAATTGTTTATGTATTTTTGTTCAAGATGATGTCGTTCATGCAAAGTCGCCTTGGGCCAATGGAAGCCGGTCCGTATGGTTCGATGCAACTTTTCGCTGAAGTTGGCAAATGGTTGCAAAAAGAAGACATCGTGCCAGACCGAGCCGATGCACGAATTTTCAAAATGGCGCCAATCATTGTCTTGCTCAGTACGTTCTTGCTCGTCGTCGTGGTGCCGTTTGGTCCTGAGGCTTGGTTCACAGATTTTGAAACAGGGGTGTTTTATGCACTTGCAGTTTCATCGGTTTCAGTTCTCGGAATTCTGATTGCCGGCTGGTCAAGTGCCAATAAATATTCGTTGCTTGGTGGATTACGTGCTGCTGGTCAGTTAATCGCCTACGAGTTGCCGATGGTGCTCGCAGTAATGGGTGTCGTCATTCAAGCAGGCACAATGAACCTACAGAAGATTGTTGTCGCCCAGAATACTGGTTCAATGTTTGGCATTGACGCAATCGGTCATCCTTATGTGATCAGTCAGTTTTTCGGTTTCATTATTTTCATGATTGCAATTCAAGCAGAGCTCACCCAAGCGCCATTTGATATGCCAATTGCCGAAAGTGAACTTGTTTCTGGTTACATGACCGAATATTCGGGTTTTCGTTTCCTGATATTTTTTATCGGAGAATTCGCCACAGCTGGTGTTTTTGCGATGATTGCTTCAGTTCTGTTTCTTGGTGGTTGGGGAGTGCCGTTCACATGGTTTGGTTGGACATCAATTGATGATGTTGCCAACTGGATGAACTTTGTCGGTCCGCTAATTATGTTCACGAAAATGATGTTGCTCGTGTTCATTATCATGTGGATTCGATTTAGCTATCCACGACTTCGCGAAGATCAACTGCAAAGGTTCGCATGGAAGGGCTTAATCCCGGTTGCACTTATCAACATTATGGTCACAGCAATTTTAAAGGTGGTGTTCTAAGTGGCAAAAGTTCCAGGACTCGTTAAAGGACTCGGCGTTACTCTCGGTACGTTGTTTAAAACAACTGTCAACGGTTCAAATACCGTGCAGTATCCGCACGAAAAAGAAACCCCGCCGATTCGTTCTCGTGGGGTAATTGCTTTACATCAAGACAATTGCACTTCGTGCATGTTGTGTTCGCGTTCTTGCCCAGACTGGTGCATCTACATCGAGGCACACAAAGAACTTGCACCACCTCGTCGTGAAGGCGGAAAACCTCGTCAAGTTAATTTGTTAGATCGCTTTGACATTGATTACGCATTGTGCATGTATTGCGGGATTTGTGTTGAAGTCTGCCCATTTGATGCATTGTTCTGGAGCCCAGAGTATGAATACTCCGAGCCAAATATCTCAGATTTGTTGCACGACAAGTCAAAATTAAGTGAGTGGATGGAAACCGTCCCAGAAGCACCAGAACTCGAAGCTGGCGCGGACAAAAAAAAGAAATGAACTTAAATTTGAAAGGCTTAGTAAGTAAATCGTGATCGCACAAAATATCGGCTTCTGGATTATTGCAATTGTGATGATCGTCGCTGCCTTGCGTGTCGTCACTACAAACAACGTTGTGCATGCAGCGCTTTGGCTTGTTGTCGTGCTCGCTGGTGCTGCCGCCCAGTACATTTTGTTGGCAGCTGAGTTTGTGGCTGTGACTCAGGTACTCGTATATATAGGTGCAGTGATGGTGTTGTTTCTCTTCGGCACAATGCTTACCCGGGCCAGAATCGGCACAGAGTCTGACTTAAACAATAGTTATAAGAAGCTCGGTATTCCTGTTGGTTTAGTAATGTTCGTCGCCATGGGTTTGGCACTCGTTAGTTCGTTTGGCGACGAGAAACTGCCTCAGACGGCAACAGTTGTATCTACTCAAGAAATTTCTGATCAGATTTTTGGCCCGTACTTGTTGCCATTCTGGGCACTTTCATTTGTGCTTTTGGCTGCGGTCGTAGGTGCGATCGTTTTGGCGAGAAAGGACTGACCTGATGTTTGTCAATCAGTTCTTATTTTTGGCCGCAGTTTTATTTTGTATTGGCGTTTACGGCGTTATCGCTCGTAAAAACGCTGTATTGATGCTGATGTCAATCGAATTGATTTTAAATTCGGTGAATATCAACTTGTTGACATTTGCTTTACGTAACGGGTCAACAGACGGTCATGTTTTTGCTTTGTACATCATTGCGGTTGCCGCAGCCGAAGTCGGAGTTGGTCTTGGCCTAGTTCTGCTCGTCTATCGCAATAAGAAAACAATTTCAGTCGATGACCTTTCGGAGATGCGCGGATGAACTTGTTTGCCTCAAAATCTGAAGTTCTTGCGCCACTTGTGTCTGGATGGTTTCTTGAGCATGCATGGCTAATCCCTATTGTGCCGATAATCGCTTTTGCGCTGATCATTTTGTTCGGCAAGCGCATGCCAATGAAAGGCAGCGAACTTGGTGTGCTTTCAATGTTTTCATCTCTTGTGCTGGCAGTTGGCGCGGGATACCAATGGATCCAACGCACGAATAGCGCGACAGAAGAGCAGTTCGTTAAACCTGTAATCAAATCTTGGTCGTGGTGGCGCAGTGGTGGCTTTGATTTTGGTATTGGTCAACACATCGACGGGCTTTCAGTTCTCGTTCTAATTGTCGTTGCATTTATTTCAACGCTTGTGCAAATTTATTCACTTGAATATCTTCGCGGTGATCGCCGGTATACACATTTTTTTGCAGCGCTGACATTGTTTTCCGGTGGGATGTTGGCGATGGTTTTGGCCGACAACATGATTTTGTTTTTACTCGGCTGGGAAGTCATGGGCTTGTGCAGTTTCATGTTGATTGGTCATTGGTGGGAAGAAGACGCAAATAGCAAAGCAGCGTTGAAAGCATTTTTCACGGTTCGCACTGGTGACGCTGGCTTGCTTGTTGGTATCACGATGCTTTATTTCTCGGCCAACGACTGGACACAAGAGAACCTTGGTGTTTCAGGTTTCTCAATTCGCGGAATCTCGGCTTGGGCACTTTCGGGTGAACCAAATAGCACCGTGATCACAATTGCTGCTGTTGCACTGTTTATCGCGTGTATTGGCAAGAGTGGTCAATTTCCATTGCACACTTGGTTGCCCGACGCAATGGCTGGCCCAACACCGGTTAGTTCGCTATTGCATTCGTCGACGATGGTCGTGGCTGGCGTTTATTTAGTTGCCCGTTTGTATCCAGTATTTTTTGTCGGTTTAGATATTCTCGGTAGCGGCGGAAACCTGATCATGTTTATTGGCGCAATCACAATTGTGATTTCTGCAGCACTCGCGTTTGTGCAAAACGATATTAAACGCGTGCTTGCATATTCAACAGTCTCGCAACTCGGTTACATGATGCTCGGCCTTGGCGCTGGAGCGTGGTTGCCAGCGGTATTTCATATTTTCACTCATGCGTTTTTCAAAGCGTGTTTATTCTTAGGGGCCGGCTCAATTAGCCATAGCGCATCGCATCACTCATTTGATATGAAACGCGATATGGGTGGATTGCGCAAAGTTATGCCGATCACATTTGTTACTTGGGTCATTTCGACTCTCGCGTTGTGCGGAGTGTTTCCATTCTCGGGGTTCTTTTCTAAAGACGAGATCATTGACAATGTTGGACATAATGGCTACACCAACTTCATGATTATCGGTCTGATTGGCGCATTCATGACAGCTGCCTATATGACGCGAGCAACTTATTTGACTTTCTTTGGTGAACCGCGTGGGGCATCAGCTGGTCACACAGTTCATGATTCGCACGACGCGCACGCAACGCATGATGCGCATGATTCTGGCGGATCCCACGGACCACACGAATCTGGTCTGTTAATCACGGTTCCGTTGATGATTTTGTCTGTACTCGCCCTTAGTTCTGGTTTTCTCAATGCCACTCCATTTGGTGAAAGTTGGGAGCGAATGAAATTATGGGTTGAGCCTCGAGCGGTTGAAGTGGCTGACGCAACTCACTCGGGCGGGCCTGGTGAAGCGCTAATTATCAAAGTGCCAAGCGCCGAAGAATCACATTCAAAGTCTGTTTGTGGCTCGGCTATACCTGAGAGTGGTATTTGTTATGCACCACAACTAAAACACGCTCCATTCAAATGGTCGAAAGCGATTATGTCGATGTTTATCGTCTTTTTAGGTGTTGCACTTTCGTGGATTTTGAGTTTGCTTGTTTTCACCAAGCGTGACCCCAGACTTGTTGGGCTCACACAGCGGGTTAAGTTACTCGGACTCGGTCACAAATTCTTGGTCAATAAATACTATTTGGATGTCCTCTACGAGAAAGTAATTGTTCGAAGCATTGCGCATCCAATTGCGAGCGCTGCGTACTGGTTCAACCAAAAAGTTTTAGACGGTGTTCTGCATGGTTTAGCGAACTCAACAAAAAAACTCTCAGGTTGGGTGTATAAAAATATTGATCAACGTGTTGTTGATGGCACTGTAAATAACTCAGCAACTTTTACGAAGTCAGTCGGCACCGCTGCACAACCAACTCAATCAGGCAAAGTGGGTCAATATGGAGCTTTATTGTTTAGTGCAGCCGCAGTTGCTGCACTCGTCCTCGTCATTATTAATACGTAACTAGTCGGAAAAGGGAGAATACAGATATGAACATGTTGCAGGAGAACAACTGGCTGCTGAGCCTCGGCACATTCCTGCCATTGGTTGGCGTTGTATTGATGATGCTGATGCCAAAAGCCCAAGACCAGTCGGTGAAACTGGTTGCTCTAGTCACGTCTATTGCGACGCTCGCAGTTGGTGTCTATACGGCTTTTAAGTTTGACTTCAACCAGGCCGAAAAGATGCAATTCGTAGCCAATGAAAATTGGATTTCAGTAATCAAGAGTTCGTATTTTATTGGTGTCGATGGCATCAGTCTTCCGCTTTATCTATTAAGCATGGTCATCACCCTGCTGGTTGTGATTTATTCGCTTGATCACGTGCCGAGCCCAGGCAAGCCAAAGGCTTTCTTTTCACTTTTACTCGTCTTACAAACCGGCATGGCTGGAACATTCATCGCTCAAGATTTGATTTTGTTCTTCGTGTTCTTCGAACTCGTATTGTTGCCGATGTTTTTTATGATCGGTGTATGGGGTGGCGAGCAACGCCAATATGCATCAATCAAGTTCTTCCTATACACAATGTTCGGCTCGGCACTGATGCTGATCGCATTTTTAGCGTTGTTTTTCAAAACAGGAGCGGAGAGTTTCAGCATTCCATACCTAATTGAGAACGGTGGCAGTATCGCAAAGAACATTCAAATTTGGATTTTCGCCGGAATGTTTGTTGGCTTTGCAGTCAAAGTACCAATGTTTCCATTTCACACCTGGCTACCCGATGCACACACTCAAGCCCCGACGCAGGGCTCAGTGATTCTTGCGGCGATTTTGCTCAAATTAGGAACGTACGGATTTGTTCGAATCGCACTACCGATTTTGCCGATCGCTGCACGCGAGTGGGCGCCATACATCGGTGGTCTTGCCGTCATCGGCATCATCTACGGCGCACTCGGGTGTCTTGCGCAAACAGATATGAAGCGGCTAATTGCGTTCTCATCTGTTGCTCACATGGGTTTCGTCATGCTCGGTATCTCAACTCTGACAAGTTTTGGAATCAACGCAGCAATGTTTGGTATGGTCGCTCACGGTTTGATAACCGGAATGTTGTTCTTCGTCGCTGGAAGCGTGAAAGAGCGCTATCACACACTTGAAATTTCAAAACTGGGCGGAATGCTGACACAAATGCCTCACCTAGGTTGGATCTTTGGGTTTTGTACGATGGCATCGCTCGGTTTGCCTGGCTTGGCCGGCTTCTGGGGCGAGTTTCCCGCAATTCTTTCCGCCTACAGCCCAGCTGCTGGATTAAACGAAACAGTGTTTCGAGTATTCATGGTGATCGCCGCTCTTGGCACAGTGCTGGCCGCTGCGTACTTGTTGTGGCTCTATCAGCGCATCGCATTCGGCACACCGAAAAGTGCGGCAGATGACGGTCACTCAAGTCACGATGAACTTCATGACGTCACTGTCTACGAATGGGTTGCGTGGACACCGTTGCTAATTGCAATTCTCGTGTTAGGCATCGTGCCAAATTTATTGTTCAAAGTGCTTGACCCCGCAGTGCAAGTAACTTTGAGTGCTTTCGGGGGCTGAGTTGCAAAATCTGAACAACCTTGCTGCGCAGTGGGTTGCGCCGACTATTGATTATTACGGGCTGGCACCCGAGTTGGTTCTAGCCGGCGGGCTTTGTCTTGTGTTGATTTTGGATCTGTTTATTGATGATCGCAAAAAATGGCTGTTGTCGGCAATCTCTTCGTTCACTTTGCTTGCAGCAATGATTCCGGTTCTGACGCTCGCATTGTCAGACCTTCAAGTTCGTTCAATGTTTGATGGAAGATATGTCGTCGACAATTTCAGCCTCGTCATGAAAGGTCTGTTTTTACTCTCTGGATATGTAGTAGTTCTATTATCAAGTTCGCACGTAGAAGAAGGCGAATACTGGCGGGGCGAATATTGGTTTTTGTTGTTGACAAGTTTGCTCGGAATGCTGATGATGACATCATCGCGTGACCTTGTAAGTATTTTTGTCGCACTTGAGTTTCTTTCGATTCCTGCTTACATGTTGGCGGCATGGCGCAAACGTGATGCAAAAAGCAATGAGGCAGGGGTTAAATATTTCATGCTTGGAGTTTTTGCATCCGCGGTGATGCTTTATGGAATGTCACTCCTTTACGGAGTAACCAATTCAACACTGTTGGTTGACATTGCTTCAAAAATTACCGTTGACGGCGAATTCTCCGCCATGCATGCACTTGCAGTTGTTTTCGTTGTTGTTGGTTTTGCATTTAAAGTTTCAGCAGTTCCATTTCATACTTGGGCACCAGACACGTACGAAGGTGCACCAACACCAGTCACAGCGTTTTTATCAGTTGCATCAAAAGCTGCTGGTTTCGTGGCGTTAGTCGTTTTGATCTACACGGCTTTTCCGCTGGCTCAAGATGTCTGGCAGCCATTTATTTGGGTGTTATCTGCACTCACAATGACAATCGGAAACGTGCTCGCACTCAAACAACACAACATCGTGCGAATGATCGCTTACTCGTCCATTAGTCAGGGTGGTTTCGTACTGATGCCACTTGCGGTTGCCGGAATGCCAGGTGCTGGTGAATCGGCGTTGCGTTCAGTTGTGCTCTACATGATTATTTATGCCGCAACTAACCTCGGAGTCTTTGCGGTCATTTTGTCGGTGTCGCGTAAAACACGAAGCGGTGAAATTTCAAGTTTTGGTGGATTGTTTTCATATGCACCTGCGCTCGGCATATTGATGACATTATTCATGGCGTCGCTCGCAGGTATTCCACCACTTGGTGGATGGATTGCAAAATTTGTGGCCTTTCAATCGCTTGTGCAGTCACAGTCTTCGTGGGGTTATACCTTGGCTTTAGTTGGTGCAGTAAACTCGGTAATTGCATTTGGATATTACGGAAACGTGATGCGCGAAATTTGGATGCGTCCAGCACCTGATGGTGACTTGACACCAATTAAGACACCAGGTTCACTTTTAATTGCTCTGGCGATTACAAGCACTGCAACTTTGATTTTCGGAATATTGCCTGGAGTTGGTTTGCATTTCGCTGACCTTGCCGAAATCGCCGGTGCCATCAGCCGCTAAACAAATTTCTGCTGCTATTGCGGCGGCAGTGACTAATTCAATTTCGTTTGAAAAGTTCATGGAACTTTCTCTCTATTCAGAATGTGGCTTTTACAACACAATTGGCAAAGCAGGTCGACGCGGAGATTTCATAACCAGCCCAGAAATTGGACCATTATTTGGGGCAGTCGTCGCGCAAGCCATTGATGCAAGATGGCACGAACTAGATTGCCCAGAAAAATTCACGATTGTAGAGGTCGGTGCTGGTCCAGGCACACTGGCGCGAAGCGTGCTGAAGGCGAATCTCAAGTGTCGTCACGCCATTTCGTATGTTGCAGTTGAAACTAGTTTGGCGCAACGAAATCTGCACCCGGTAGAAGTGATCTCTCAGTCACAGATGCCAACTGAAAGATTTGTGGGCATGATTATTGCCAATGAACTTGTGGATAATTTGCCGTTCAGGTTGTTCGTATTTGACAGTCAATGGCAAGAAGCATTTGTAATTGAGCGTGACGGAAAGTATTTAGAAGTCCTGCACACAGTCGATGACATTCCAGGATGGTTGCCACAAAATCTGCCGCTTGGAACGCGATTGCCGGTGCAACAACAGGCACAAAAATGGTTGGCCTCAAGTTTGCAAATACTTGAACACGGCTCAGTAATTATTTTTGATTACTGCATGACAACTGAAGTTGCGCCAACGAAGCCATGGCGTGATTGGCTCAGAACATATCGTCAGCACGAACTTGGTGGGCACTATCTAAGCCAGCCCGGCGAGCAAGACATCACGAGTCATGTGATGATTGACCAACTTGCAGTGATCAGTGAACCAACCAGTGTCTCTCGGCAAGTGGATTGGCTAATAAAACATGGCTTAATTTCTTTGGTAGATGAGGGTAGAAATCATTGGCAGGCACACGCCTCAAAGCCTGATTTACAAGCGATGCTAATGCGCAGTCGTATTAGTGAGTCTGAATCACTTTGTGCGCTAGACGGACTTGGAAACTTTGCGGTTCTTGAGTGGAAAAAGTAATAAAGATTAGGATTCAGATATCAAAGTAAAAAGTTATTTTCAGGGTTTGTCGTCAGAGAACAAGTTTCGCTATGTCTCATTAGCAAATTTTCTTGTTTACTTGGTCCTGCTTGTCGGACGCGGTTGGGGAGCACACCGAATGCTGAACAACGAAGAACGAATCGCAGTCGGAAGCGCACTTTCACAGAATTTGTTCTTAAGTCTTAACGATTGGTCATATGGGACTTTGTTTCCGAGAATTTTAATTCAGTTTGCAGTTAAGTCACCTCTTGAGTATCTACCGATCACTTTATTTGCTGTCGCGACATTATTGTGGGCACTTTATTCGTTAATAATTTTTTGGTTATTCTTCCGTGCCACCAATAGATATTCAATCGCGACTCTTGCAGGGCTTCTATTGATACTTGTGCCGCTCCCAGGGCTCGGCATGCAAGGTGTTGTTTGGAACTCATTTTGGCCGATGTTTACGGCGCTGACCGTAGTTGTTTG
>JBILAG010000117.1:0-4989 GCA_044354345.1 Ilumatobacteraceae bacterium
GAACAGCACACCAAACCCATAGAACCAAGTGCCGTATGCAACGACAGTTAAAAACCCGAGAGCGTTAAGTGGCAAGTTTCTAGGATAGTTCGGCGGCGAGTTGCCAAGCTTGAAATCCGCCAAGCAAATCTGAAACATCTTTGAACCCGTGCGACTTGAGCAGGCTTGACGCAATCGATGAGCGATATCCGCCAGCGCAATAAACAATCGTCGGTGCATTCTTATCTAACCCGTCGAGGTTCTTAATCAACGCCGGCAAGCTAATTAGCTTTGCACCAGCAATCGCACCGCTCTCAACTTCGCCCGGGTTACGCACATCAATGATCACTAAATCTTTTACAGATTCGACGCGCTCTGCCATCGCCGCAGCCGAAAGTCGCGATTGCTGTTCAACGAGTTCGGGGTGTTGCGACATCACGCGAATCGGTTCTGTCAGCGTGCCCACATAGTTATCAAAGCCAATTCGCGCAAGTCGAGTTTTGGCTTCTGCCTCGACACCCGCGTCACTAATCATCACAATTGGTGTGTCTGGCTTGACGACTGCGCCAACATATTCGGCAAAACGCCCGCCAAGACCAACGTTGATTGAGCCGCGAATGTGGCCGGCAGCAAAAGATAAATCATCCCGTGAGTCGATCAACACCGCACCCTCGGCTTTGGCTTTGAGTAACTGTTCAATTGTCAACCAGGTCACAGCCTCGCTCTCGTCAAACAATTCACGCACCGCACGATTTTTTGTCGCCGCAAACAAAAAGTAGAGAGGCGCAACAGATTGTCCTTGCGTCACTGCTTCGATAAATTGTTCAACACTCATCGGTGCCAATGCATAGTTATCACGACGCTGTTCGCCGATCGTCGAAACAGTCTCAGTGGATAAATTTCTGCCGCACGACGAGCCAGCCCCGTGAGCAGGGTAGACCTTTGTCGCGTCGGGCAGTTTCAACAATTTGTTGTGCAACGAGTTGTAGAGATCACGTGCAAGCGAATCAGCCGACACGCCAACTGTTGCCAACAAGTCGGGGCGTCCGACGTCGCCAATAAATAGTGTGTCGCCAGTCAGCACTGCAGTCGGCTCTGCGTCTCGATCACTGCGAATCACAACGCTGATCGACTCGGGTGTGTGGCCAGGGGTTTCAAGTATTTCTAGTTCGACGGCCCCAAGATTTATCTTTTCACCATTTCGGTATGTCTCAATTGCAAAGTCGACGCGACCCTCGGCAGCCGCGCCATAGACAATTGTCGCGCCAGTTGCCGAAGCAAGTTCAAGGTGGCCAGACAGAAAGTCAGCGTGAAAGTGTGTTTCAATAATTTTTACAATCTTCAAATTATTCGCACGCGCATCATTCAGATATTGCGTGATATCGCGTTGTGGGTCAACAACGACTGCAAGCCCACTCGATGTGTCACCGACCAAATAACTGGCGTGCGATAAACACTGCAAGTAGTACTGCTGAAAGAAAAGGTGCGGGGTGCTTGTATTTTCCATATCTCTATGATACCCTAGGGGGTATGTGCAGACAAATCAATTGCAAGAAATGTAGTCGTCCATCTTGGGCAGGTTGTGGCGCCCACGTCGAGCAGGTTCTCGGCCATGTGCCACCGAACGAGCGATGCCAGTGTTCGAGCGACGATAAACCCAAGCGCCGCTGGTTCGCACGCAACTAGGCGCCGAGATGCAAATCAAACCAGCTGTTAAAGATGAACTCTCAAAACGATTGAATCGCATCGAAGGACAAATTCGCGGCATCGAAAAGATGCTCAGCGAAGATCGCGAGTGTCGCGACGTTGTTACACAAATCGCCGCAGCAACCAAAGCCCTCGAAACCGTCGGCTTTCGAATGTTGGCAGCCGGTCTCACCGACTGTCTCTCACATCCAAAGAAGGCTGCAGCTGCCGGCTATTCGGTTACCGAAGTCGAGAAACTCTTTCTCAAACTCTCTTAGACAAGTTCCGCACCGCGCTGCGCCAAGCACAACGCGGTGCAAAAACTCTGCTGTTAGTTAAAGCTCTTAGTAGAGAACTGAGAGTTGTGCAGCAGCAGCCGCAATTGTAAGTACCGCAGTGACGATGATGTACATGCCAATTGGTGCTTTCTTTGCAGCAGCACCACTTGCAGTTGATGCCATTGATTCTGGCATATCACCGATAAGGATTTTCCAATTTTGCATGCCAGAGATTGGCACAAGAAGTCCGTAAATTGCCATAGAAATTATCCCAACCGCTACTGGCAACTTAAAGTCGGCAGTGTCACCAAAAACCAATATTGCCAAACCTGCCATTGTTCCTAATGAATAGTTGAGCTGTGCTGATCGAATTGACTGACCAGTATTCGCTGACATTTGCAACCAAGTTGCTTGATCCATATTTCCCCCATTTTTTGAGATACCCCAATTGGTACCAAGCACATGCTTAGCACAGAACTGTGACATCGATTTACGGGCCGATCGTTTCTATCGGTCTCGGGGTCACGTTCAAAACTGCCTGTCTAAGCCTCGGCCCCGGGTCGGCTAGTTCGCGCCCCGCTTCATCCGACTAGGCGCACCCCCGACATCCCGCCGCTCATACCTATATATAGGTACATCTCGCAATCTGTTTATGGATTAATCACGCCACCTCAACCCCCACTCGCGCACGTCTTAGGCACCGAGCATCAGTAGTAACGTTCAATTATGAAGCTAAGTCAGGTCATGCTTGCGATCCAAAGCCTCACGAAGACTCAGATTGAAGAAGTCTTAACTGAGTGGGATCAGATATCGCGTGAAAAGTTTTTAGAGATTCACAAGGTGTACCCAGCGCAAAAATACTGGATTAAAAGTGGCGACAAAATCTACGATGCGAAAGCAATTCTTGTTCGTGCGCTCAGAAAGTCAGATATTTCTCTCGCAGGCATGAATGCAAATGAATTTAATGGCAACGAACAAACCGTGGCGCGCCCATTGCGCGAACTGGGTTTCATCGTTGATGATTTCTATCGGGAGCCAAAGTTCTGGTGGGTTAATCAAAATCAAACGTTTGATGAAGAAGTTGGTGGTGGTTTTATGTGGTCACCAAAACAGAACTCAAACGGTGCAAGAAATCAGTTCTATGACAATATGAAAGAAGTACAACCAGGAGATGTCATCTTTTCATTTTGTGATACGAAGATTAAGGCAATTGGCCGAGTGACATCGCCTGCCGAGACTCAACCTCAGCCCGAATTCCGAAAATACAATGAGGGCTGGTCAACCGAGGGTTGGTTTGTAGAAACTGACTTTGCTGAACTTGATAATCAAATCAGACCAAAAGATCACATTGACAAGATTCGGGATCTTCTGCCATCAAAATATTCACCGCTACAACAAAACGGTAACGGAATACAGAGTGTTTACTTGGCGAATGTGCCAACTGAGATGGCTACTATTTTGATTCAGCTAATAGGCTCGGAAGCCTCAAACAAAATTGATTACTTAGTTGATATAGAAAACGTTCTTGAGCGACCGTCCGATGATCTTGACGCCCAAATTGTTGAGCGCACCGATATCGGCGCGGTGGAACAGATTCGATTACTGCGTTCGCGTCGAGGGCAAGGTGTTTTCAAACGAAATGTCATGCTACATGAGAAGGGTTGCCGAGTTACCAACGTTACGGATATCCGCCACCTCAGGGCAAGTCATATTCAACCGTGGAGTCTCTCTGATGATAAACAAAAATTAAGTGGTAGCAATGGGCTCTTGTTGTCACCTCACATCGACCATCTTTTTGATAAGGGTTGGATTTCATTTGGTGATAAGGAAGAAATAATAGTGTCGAAGAATTTGACTTCAGGCCTGCCCTCGGCATGGGGAATCGATCTTGACCATAAGGTCGGTAAATTTACCGATACTCAATCAGAATTTTTAGAGTTTCACCGCACCAAAATATTCCGAGGATAGTTTTAGCGTTTGCGAAATTGTCCGATTAGGACGAGCCAGAGGGATAGCGCGGGGGCCGAGGTGCGCCGTGGGGTTAATCCTCTGAGAGTTTGTATTCGCTGCCGCATTGTGGGCATTCGGTAGTTTGTTCGCCGTAGAAGAAAAGGTGAGCCCCGTTTCAACCAAAGCCTGCGACCCGAGTTTCGCTACTTTTCTCGATTCAATACGAAGCAAAAGTGATTACCCTCGGGGTCGAGCATGCGAATCCAAGTTGCACCAAATTCGGTCATCGGTGTTGTGTCAACACGCTTCGCGCCCATGTTGATCGCGCGCTCGGCTTCGGCCTCAATGTCATCTACATGCACATCAATATGTATTCGAGACTTCGCAGTTACTGGCTCGGGTACCTGCTGGATCAATAACCGTGTACCTTTGTCGGCCGGGTCGACGAGATACCAATAGACCTGCTCGGGGTCTTCGAATTGATCCGAAGAGTCAAGTTCATAGCGCAAAATGCTTGACCAAAAATTGATCATTATTTTTGGATTATTTACATCAAGTGTGATTACGAAAGACATAAGTATGAATTTAGTAGGTCAACTTGCCGGATAGTCGGGAAGTTAAATGCGGGGAAGTTAGTAAACCGCGGGGGCTGAGGTGCGCCGTGGGGTTAATCCTCTGAGAGTTTGTATTCGCTACCGCATTGTGGGCATTCGGTAGTTTGTTCGCCGTAGAAGAAAATAGGGATACCGCATCCGTCGCAGATTTCGCCATCGATGATTTCGTCACGATCCATAACCAGACATTAGCCAGTTGGTGTGGCGCAGTTTTGTTGTCTAAAGCGACACGCCACTAACGAAACTATTCAGCAGAGGGGCGGTCGTGCAACAGCACTGGTGGCGTCGACTTTTTGCGTCGAGCACCAATGTTGAGCGCCTCGACGAAGATCGAAAACGCCATGCTGCCGTAGATATAGCCCTTTGGAATCTTCTGTCCGAAACCTTCGGCGATCAGCGTCGTGCCGATCAACAGCAAGAAGGCGAGTGCCAACACCTTCACCGACGGGTGACGATTGACGAACTGATATATCGGGCCCGAC
>JBILAG010000118.1:0-4963 GCA_044354345.1 Ilumatobacteraceae bacterium
CAAAGTATTGGTGTCCATCATTTGCTAACAACAAACCGAGGTACCCACTACCAGGACCGATTTCAAGTATACGCAACGGTCCGTTATGTGGTCGATACTTCATTAAAAGTTGATACTGGTAGAGCGATCTTGTAAGAGCATGCTTACCACTACTTCGAATCGGCAAGTGACGCTCAGAAAAGCTCAGGATTTGCTTGGCAGTTTTAGTGATTAAGTCAAAGTCGTGTTCAGAATAACTACCGATAATCTGCAAGTTCTCTTTGAACCGACCGTCTTGCATTGAGTCGTGGTATCGCCACAACTCAGACTCGCTATCAACTTTGAAGGGATAACCCAGTGTGTTCCATAGTTCAAGACTGAAAGATTCAATCGCTCTGTTCGAAACTGTTGCCCGACCTGCACGCTCAGCTTGATTGTATGTATCAACGATATTGGACATTTAAAGATTATACCTAGGTATTCATATCGCGATCAGGCGATTTAGTCTCTCACTAACGGGTGTAACGTTCGCAAATTCCGATTTCATTTGATGTCTCCGGTTAGGGGTTTGAGGAATATTTCGTCTTGCGTGCGTTCGTCTGCGATTAGATTTTCGAAGAAGTCGTGCAGTGTCTGAGTCCGAACTATGGTTTTGGCGATTGAATCAGAATCTATTTTGTTTTGATGAATAGGTCCACGATTTATTAGTTTTGCGAGTTGCTGCCCGATCTGGTTGCGAAGAAGTTTTGCTATCAATTTGTCTTTTCTTTTTGACAATCTTTTTGATGCACGAGTCTCGAATGTCTGTTTCTCACTTAGTTTTTTTGACTCAAGCGATGCTTTTTTGATGCTGGGTTTCCACGTTCGGTGTGTATCTATGAGTTCTCCGCCAAAGAATCCCGCTGATCGAATGTCCGCATACGTCGCATGCTTACGTTTGAAGTAGTCATATCCCATCGATTCTGCGAGCACCAGTTTTTTATCGGTGTCGCCCCATGCTGAGTAGAGGCGGGCGAAAATTGTCTTGACTGCCTGTGGGTGCATCTCAGTTAGTGCGTGATTGATGGTTACAACATCAACATCTGGGATTGGTATTGAAAGATTTGCGAATTGCCACCATGGAATGTGTGTGACTTTTGCCGTGTCTAGTCGAGATGTTGATTCTGAATAGTCAAAATAATCTGCGCCGTAAATGTCTGACCAAAGTTTTTTTTGGTAAAGGTAAAAGGCCTGTGCTGCATCCATTGCAAAGTATTGGTGTCCATCATTTGCTAACAACAAACCGAGGTACCCACTACCAGGACCGATTTCAAGTATACGCAACGGTCCGTTATGTGGTCGATACTTCATTAAAAGTTGATACTGGTAGAGCGACCGCGTAAGTGCGTGCTTGCCGCTGTTTCGTATTGGTAGGTGACGCTCAGAAAAGCTCAGGATTTGCTTGGCAGTTTTAGTGATTAAGTCAAAGTCGTGTTCAGAATAACTACCAATTAATCTCAGAGTCTCCTTGAAACCGCCTTCGTTCATCACATCGTGGTAACGCCATAACTCCGACTCATCTTCAATTCGGCACGGGTACCCAACCGCGTTAAAAACCTCAAGACTGAATGATTCAATCGCTCTGTTTGAAACTGTTGCCCGACCTGCGCGCTCGGCTTGATTATATCTATCAACAATATTTGACATCAACAGATTATATCTAAAGCTGGTAACAAGGTCGCCCGATATGCTCTCGGATCTTGTGACTATTCGCGAATGTATTCGCCGAGTACTGAAGTGGTTCGCTTAAGCGAGGCTTGAAGTTCGGCACGAGTAAAGCTGTTGATATCTTTAAATTTTAAATCGCTAACGACCGAGCGAATCTGCCAACCTGAATTGCGATCAACCCAAGTTGGTATGACGACTGGTTTGGCGACTTGAACATTGCCATCAGACACAACTGAAATTTTTATAGTAACGATTGCGCCATCTTGAGTGCTGGCTGGCCATGGTGGATCTTTCGGTGTTGTAGGCATGTCAGATAAAAAGTTGCCGAGTCCATAGATCACCCATGTGCCGTTAACCATATTTATTGGCTGAAGCACATGGGCATGGCTACCGATTATTAAATCAACTTCACCTGATTTTGTGATCGCATCCGCAATTTTTGTCTGATAAGAACTTGGAGTGGATTCTCTTTCATTACCCCAATGCATACTTAGCAATACAACTTGAGCGCCGAGTTTGCGGGCTTGACGTACATCGTTCAAGATGCGATCTGTGTCGATTAGCGCTGAGCGCCAAGTTTCGCCGTTAGCTGCAGGCAAGCCGTTGTAACTAAATGTGTAGGACATATGTGAAATCGTGATGCCACTTAAATAAATTAATTTTGGATTTATTTCGTCGGGCATGCGCGCCATTCCAGTATGAGAAATCCCAACTCGGTCAAGAGCATTCAAGGTTGCGTCAATGCCACGTGTGCCGCGATCCATTGCATGATTGCTTGCAGTGCTGCAACGGTCGAATCCGGCGTAGGCAAGTGCGTCGCTAATTTCACTAGGCACACCGAAAAATGGAAAAGTAGATAATTCTTCATCTGGCGGAGCGATTGGGGTTTCGAGGTGACAGATTGCAAGATCAACGTTTGAAAGTATTGGTTTGACAAGCGCAAACATCGGGCGAAAGTCGTAACCTTCGCCAACATTGTTTACGGTGCCGTTCGCTACCGCATTGCGTTTTGCGCCTTGCCATAATCGGCTATGCGGCAGTATGTCACCGCTAACTGCAAGTGTGAATGAAAGCTCTGTTGGAGCACCAGACGTGTTAGTGGTAACAGTCGAAGTTTTAGTAGTTGCGTTAGTAATTGAATCTGTTGAACCTGACGCGCAGGCCTCCAGTGCAAAAACAATTACGCAGAATCTAATCAATCGTCGCAAGTGCACTCGCAATAATTTTGAAAATAGTTGACTGAGCCTGCGGGTTTAACTCTGCGGACCACGCACAAGTTTGCCTGGTAATTCACCAGTAAATTCGTCGTGATCAACTGTTTGCACACCGTTGACAAGTGTCGCCACATAACCGTGCGCAGTTTGCACCAGTCGGCGACCACTTGCCGGCAAATCAAATGCAACTTTTGGGTTGTCAAATCCGAGTGAATCAAAATCAATCACATTTATGTCGGCACGCAAGCCTGGCAAAATTGCGCCACGGTCGCATAGACCATGCAACTCGGCAGTGTCACGAGTTTGTCGTTTTACCATATGTTCAAGTTCAAGCCTCGGCCCACGCTTTCGATCGCGCACCCAGTGCGTGAGCATAAATGTCGGCATGCCGCCGTCGCATATCACGCCGCAGTGTGCGCCGGCGTCGCTCAACCCGTTTCGCGTGTTCGGGTGTTGCAATAATTTGTAAGTCATTGACAAATCACCATATGCGTAGTTTAAAAATGGACGATAAATCATTCCAGTGCCATTATTCGTGAGCAAGTGATCAACGATTACTTCGAACGGTGCTTTGCCAGTTCGAGCGGAGATACCGGCAACTGATTGTTCTCGTGTTGGTTCATAGTCGATTGTCGCAGAAGTAATCGGAAACATTGTATGAAAATTATCGCCGACGAATTGTTTGAAAAAGCGATGTGTCGGTTGTTCTTGAATCAATCGCGCACGACGTGCAGGATCGGCCAGAGCAGCAGCGCGTTGCGCGATCGGCAAATTGGCAACTTCAATGTAAGCCTGATGCATCATTAATGGGTGCACAGTGCCCTGCAAGAACATAATCAAACCGATGCTGCGCCCAGCAACTTGTGCTTCGATTTTTTCACCCAACTTTGCAGACTCTTCGATCAAAGTTAAAGTTTCGCGCCAAAGCTCAGCGTCGTCTGCGGGTTGATTCAAATTGATACTCATCTTCACACCAGTGCGTCGAGTTAATTCGCGCATCCAACCCCACTCGTCACCAGGTACGCGCCAGTGTTCGGCGGCCATCTGAAAAATTCCGTGACCAGCACGACGAATTCCGTCAGCGATGCCGTACAACTCATCCGGTTGAGCACTAGTACCCGGCACGAATTCTCCACTTTTGCTTTTGTGTAACGAAGTTCGCGAAGTTGAAAAGCCGAGAGCACCAGCACGTAAAGCCTGTTCAGTTAGTTCAGCCATTTTGCTGATGTCGTCTGGTGTTGCGTTCTCGTTGTTTGCACCGCGATCACCCATAACAAATGCACGCAACGCACCGTGGCCGATTTGCGCGCCAAGATCGATTACTCGCTGGCGCTTGTCAAGTGCATCAAGATATTCGGGAAACGATTGCCAATCCCATTTGATGCCTTCAGTCATCGCCGCACCAGGAATATCTTCGACGCCTTCCATTAATTCAATTAACCATTCGTGTCGCTCGGGGAGCGCTGGCGCAAAACCGACGCCACAGTTTCCCATCACCGCTGTTGTTACACCATGCCAACTGCTTGGCGTTAGCCAAGAATCCCAAGTTGCTTGCGCATCGTAATGCGTGTGCACATCAACCCATCCAGGCGCCACAAGCATCGCGTCTGCGTTAATTACATGCGATGCGTGACTGGTCGATGCTTTAAGTGCGGGAGTAATTTCGACGATGCGTCCGTCATTGATCACGACGTCAGCAGGTCTTTGTGGCGCACCCGTGCCATCTACAAGTGATGCATCTCGAATCACAGTTGTTGCCATGCGCCAAGCCTAGATGCGTAAGTATGATCAGCACGGAGGAAAACCAACTATGGAAATCAATAATTCGTTTGAAGTAAAAGCCCCACTTGATGTTGCTTGGCAGACATTGACTGACCTGGCGCGAATCGCGCCGTGCTTGCCGGGGGCAACTTTGACGAGCATTGAAGGAGACATATATAAGGGCCACGTAACAGTGAAGGTTGGTCCGATTGTCGCAAAATTTGGTGGACAAGCGATATTTCAAGAGCGCAATGACGCCGAGCATCGAGCCGTGTTGAAGGGTGAGGGTCGTGACTCAACCG
>JBILAG010000035.1:0-18530 GCA_044354345.1 Ilumatobacteraceae bacterium
ATAGATATTCAATCGCGACTCTTGCAGGGCTTCTATTGATACTTGTGCCGCTCCCAGGGCTCGGCATGCAAGGTGTTGTTTGGAACTCATTTTGGCCGATGTTTACGGCGCTGACCGTAGTTGTTTGCTGCAGTGCATACGAATTATCAAATTCTGCAATGATCGGACTGTCAATTCTTGCATTCTTCACTGCTGCATCTAATCCAGTTACCGCAGTTTTACTTGTCCTCATAGTTTTCGATTATTGGTGTAATGAATTTTCTCGCAAAAAAATTCTGCTTCTCGCTTCCAGTTTTTTCACAGGGTTGTTGTTCTCGTTGTTTGTGCAACTTCGTCAAGAGCCTTCATATCGCTATCTCGGCGACTGGACTCAAGAACTAGCGCAGACGTCGCAAACTTTTGGCTGGATAGAAGATGCAGGTGGTGACAGAATTCGTGGTGTGCCACCGTTTGATATTTCTAATATCGTTCGCGGAATACCAGGCTCAATTAAATATTTTCTAACACAGATGGCCCCTGAGCCGTTTGCATCAAGGTGGATTTTGACCGAATCCGTATTGAGTAATTTGTTTCACGTATTTCTATTGGCTGCACTATTTTTCATGGTTCCAATGGGTGCGGTCTTGTTACTTCGCCGCCGAAACCCAGACTCGCGCGTACCTCAAATTGTGTTACGCCTAAGTGTCATTTTTGTGCTCGTTGAAGCCCTACAGATTTATCTAATTGGTGGAGTAGTTCAGACGCGGCAGTTACTTTTTGCGCCGATTTGTTGCTATTGGCTTGCAGTTTTTTTGTTGTTACCACAGACATTGAAAACAAAACTGAATTTTCAATATGCTCTTTCAATTGGCGTTGTGTCGCTATTGCTGGTTTTTGGGATTCTCACAAAACAAAACTTTCGAGATCCTCTTGATGTGAAGTTGCCGCTAGTTGGCAACGGACGCTACGAAGAAAAAGAATTGTGGCGCCCAGCGTTAAAAATCGCGCGAAAAAAGTGCGACACTATGTCTCCTGATGCAATTATAATAATTTCTCAGAAAACCGATATCTGGGTAGATGCACCAGTTGTAGTGAAATGTAAATTTATCGCTAAGTAGTCGAGTCGGGTCTGCTTGTTAGCCATGCTCCATAAATAACAATCAACATTCCGACCAGCGATAGTGACAGTACTTTTTCATCATTGAATACCACGCCAAGAAAAGTTCCAACGATTGGCGTAAAGTATGTCGGTATCATTGCCCGAACAGTTCCAGTACGTCTCAAAAGTGTGCCAAACAGCAGAAATGCAATCCCCGAACCTAGGGCACCCAGCATTAATGTTGCTCCGAATAACGCAAAGGTGAACGTTGTAGTTCTTAGCGCACACAGCCCAAGAGGGGCAGATAAGACAGTTGAAATCGAAACAACTCTGAGCATCAAAGTTGCAGGCGAGTAAATCGCCTGCAGTGGCCGTGCTATGTTCAGCGCAACTGCATAACACATCAATGCAGCCAGTAAGTAAAAAATACCTTTGGCGTCGGCAGATGTGCCGTCATTAATTGATGGCACAGCAATCAACACGATGCCAAGAAATCCGACCAGAACTGCAAAGATGCGTTGAGCAGTCGGTTTGGTTCGCATCCACACTGAAGTCACAACGATCACAACTACTGGTAGCGCGCCGTTCATCATTCCAGCAATGCTGCTGGCGACGGTACGCTCCGCAATTGGAAACAGAATAAACGGCAAAGCCATCCAAATTAGCCCTAGAACCCATATTTTGGACCAATGTTCGCGCGCAATTTTGTTTCGTGAACCAGGCACGAGGAATAACGCGACCATTCCAAAAAATGATCGTCCAAAGGGAACAAAACTCGTTGGTGCATCACGAATGATTATGTCGATAAGTAAAAAAGATGATCCCCATGTAAGCGCCATACCAAGGGCCAGTAACCAGTCGGTTACACCAAATTGCAAATTTGAGTCAGAAATATTACGGTCCATGAGTTTTGTGTTTATTTAGCCAGTCTGAGTGAAGGCATTTAGACTAGTGCAGGTGAGTAAAGGCTTAACTGTTGTAGTTACCGGTGCATCGGGTTTTTTGGGGCGACATGTCGTCGAAGAAATCAGAAAATCAAATAACTCGATTATTGCAATTTGTCGAAACAACTTGAACAACCCACCCAATCTTCAACTAAATGAAATTGCAGAAGTTACTAGCAGTTCCACAGTCGACGAATTCGAAGAATTTTTTGCATCAGTTGATGGTCCAGTTGTCCTAGTTCACCTAGCGGCGCATTACTCAAATCTGCATTCAGCAGGTGACGTATCGATGCTTGTTGAGTCAAATATTCACTTTCCTACGCGACTCATTGACGCGCTTGCACGTGCAAAACCGAATTCAACTGTGATTAATATTTCAACACTTTTTCAACACTTCGAAAGTAAAGAATATTCTCCACTTTCACTTTACGGCGCGACTAAAGAGTCTTTTTTGAAAATTCTTGACTTTTACGCTGAATCTGAATCACTAAAAGTCGCTGACATCACAATCGGTGATACGTACGGCGCAAACGATGTCAGACGAAAATTAATAGATTTACTTATAACCCATGTTGGATCGAAGGATACTTTGAAGCTTGGAAGTGGTCGGCAGAACATGTCATTGATGCACATCACTGATGTCGCTCGCGGTATTTCCCAAGTCGTTGAGGATCATCAGTCAATTCAATCTAAAGAGGTTTGGCGAGTTCAAATGCAACCGACGGAAAATATTTCAGTCCGAGAGTTAGTAGCTCGAATTGAAAGAATTTCCGGCAAATCAATGTGTTGCACATTTGATGCGTCACGCGATCGCAAACGTGAGATTTATGCGCCAATTGAAGGTCTAAAAAAGTTACCCAACTATGAGCCACTCATTGATTTAGAAACTGGCTTGAAATCCTTGCTCGGACAATAGCTAACTAGATGAAATCCGGGTAATTAGTCTGCGAAGTTGCGAGTTTAGATGACTTCGAATTACGCCAATTTTCGCATTTAAGTTTCCGATGATCGTTGAATCAGTTTCTAAGATCTCGTGGATTAACTCAACAAATTGCGCACCTTGAGACTTTGACACCGACGAACTTGTGGATTGCTCAGAAATTCGATAACTCGCGAGGGTTTTATCTATAAAGTACAAATCTTTTTTTTGTAAAATTTTGAACCACATCTTTATGTCTGGGGTGAATTCAGGCAGTTCGAAAGATCCAGACGCTTTTAGGACACTTGTTTTTATGAGCACAACAGAAGGCTCACCAATAACGTTGCGCCCAGACCTCATTGACTTTCGTATTGCAACACTTCCAGAAATAACTCTGCTTTGGCCCCGCAGACCAAAACCAGGCATTACGGTTTTGCCATTTTGGTTGATAACTCTTTTCTTGCAAGTCACAATGCCGATATTTTCGTGTTTGTGTTGCAAGAAGCCATTTATTTGCTCCTCTAAGCAAGTCGGGTCCAAAAGATCATCGTGACTCAAAAATTTGATGTATTCGCCAGTTGCTAAATCAACCGACCTATTCCAATTCCCAACCATTCCTAAATTCGTCGGATTGACATGTAGGCGAATTCGCGGGTCTGAAAATGCCTTGACAACTTCTAATGTTCCATCGGTTGAACAGTTATCGACTATCAGTAACTCAAAATCTGAATATGACTGGTCAAGAACTGATTGTATTGCCAAGTGCACGTAGCCTTCGCCATTGTAGACAGGCATTGCGACGGTGATTTGTGGTACATCCATTGGTGTGAGATTATTGAGGTGCAACTAACACAAAGTTAAAGGCAAAGAACATGAACCAAGAATCTAGCGCAATTGATGCACTTTCATATGAACAACGAAAGTTTCCGCCGTCGGCAGAGTTTAAAGCGGCTGCAATTATTTCTGATCAAAGTCTGTATGAAGAAGGTGAGCAAGACTTCGCCGAGTATTGGGCACGTCATGCGCGAGAGCTCCTCACTTGGTCGCAACCATTTACGAAAACACTTGAATGGGATTTGCCATACTCCGAGTGGTTTAGTGACGGAACACTCAACGTTTCATACAACTGTCTCGACCGCCATGTGATCGCTGGCCGAGGAGACAAAGTCGCGTTCTATTGGGAAGGTGAGCCTGGCGACTCGCGAACGATTACTTACTCTCAGTTGTTAGATGAGGTGCAAAAGTTTGCCAATGTTTTGAAAAGCCTTGGAGTTGAAAAAGGCGATCGAGTAAATATATATCTACCAATGATTCCTGAGGCGGCGGTGGCGATGTTGGCGTGCGCTCGAATCGGTGCAGCACACAGTGTCGTGTTTGGTGGTTTTTCCGCACAAGCACTGTCTGATCGAATCAATGATGCTGAAGCAAAACTCTTGATCACAGCAGACGGTGGTTGGCGTCGTGGAGAAGTTTTTCCGCTTAAGTCTCAAGCTGACGAGGCCTTAAAGACGACTACGACAATCGAACATGTTGTCGTCGTAAAACGCGGCAATAACGAAGTTTCGATGACTCCTGGTCGTGATGTTTGGTATCACGAAGCGATGTTGACGGCTGATGCAATTTGCGAAGCCGAACCAATGGAAGCCGAGCACTTATTATTTTTGCTTTATACGTCTGGCACAACCGGCAAGCCGAAAGGCATCATGCACACAACTGCTGGCTATTTGGCACATGTCACGACCACTTTCAAATACGTTTTTGACCATAAACCTGAGACAGATATTTTTTGGTGTACGGCCGATGTTGGTTGGGTTACTGGTCATAGTTACATCGTCTACGGACCACTCGCAAATTGCGCGACGCAAATTATGTATGAAGGTGTTCCGAACTTTCCAGCCAACGATCGCATTTGGCAAATTATCGAAAAGTATAAAGCAACTATTTTTTATACTGCACCGACCGCAATTCGTACATACATGAAGTGGGGTGCGCAAGAGCCAGCCAAACATGATCTAACTTCGTTGCGATTAATCGGCACGGTGGGTGAGCCGATAAATCCTGAAGCATGGATTTGGTATAACGAACATATCGGTCATTCACGTTGCCCAATTATTGACACTTGGTGGCAAACCGAAACCGGCGGCATGATGATTACTCCTTTGCCAGGTGTGACGGTTACTAAGCCAGGCTCGGCTACGCTTCCGCTACCAGGCATTGGCGCCGAACTTGTCGATGAACAAGGTAATCGCGTGATGTCGGGCGGAGGATACTTGACTCTGACAACTCCATGGCCAGGAATGTTGCGCGGAATTTGGAAAGACCAAAAGCGATATCGAGAAACTTATTGGAGTAAATTCCCAGGTCGATACTTTGCTGGTGATGGCGCAAAGCTTGACAGCGAAGGATATTTGTGGTTACTCGGTCGTGTTGATGACGTAATGAACGTTTCAGGACACCGTATTTCAACAACTGAAGTTGAGTCTGCACTAGTTTCACATCCAAGTGTTGCTGAGGCTGCGGTTGTTGGAGCAAACGATGCAATGACAGGTCAAGCAATTATTGCTTATGTAACTCTTCGTGGAGGGTTAGAAGTTGACGAAAAAGCTCTTCGTGAACATGTTGCTAAAGAAATTGGACCGATAGCAAAACCAAAGATGATTTTCTTCACGCCTGATTTGCCTAAAACACGAAGCGGCAAGATTATGCGACGATTGTTGCGCGATGTTGCTGAAGGTAGAAACATTGGCGATACAACAACTCTTGCGGATGCATCTGTGGTTAGTGAACTTCAGCGTCGTGCGACCGAGTCACCAACCGAGGATTAATCGCGGAAATTAATAAATTGCAACGGCAAGTCTAAATTTGCGCCGCGCAACATCGCCATAGTCTCTTGCAGGTCATCTCGTTTTTTTGCGGTAATGCGAAGCTGATCGCCTTGGGTTTGACCGCCGACTCCCTTTGGCGCTTTCTCTTTGATCAACTTATTGATCTCGCGTGCCTTATCCGCTGGAACGCCAACTTTGATTGTCACGATTTGGCGGACGCTTTCGCCGGTCGCTTGCTCAATTTTCCCCCAGTCCAAACTTTTTAAAGAAATATTTCTTTTAACAAAGCGCTCTTCAAGTAAGACTTTGAGAGCTCGAAGGCGGTCTTCGCTTGCTGTGCGCAGGGTGAGCACTAGATCTTTCTGTTCAATTTCAGAATCTGTGTCCTTAAAGTCATAACGAGTTGCGAGCTCACGCTGAGCTTGATCAATTGCATTTCGCAATTCTTGGCGGTCAACTTCAGATACGACGTCAAAACTTGGCATGGGGAAACGATACACAGTAGAGATAGTGTCTTGGTGTCAAATGATGTGGGGTCGGTGCCCGAGCGGCCAAAGGGAGCAGACTGTAAATCTGCCGGCTTACGCCTACGAAGGTTCAAATCCTTCCCGGCCCACCATTTGGTAGGTTTGCAGATTAATTAGACTTCAGGAGTTTTTAATATTTCAATAACAGGTAGGACATAGTCATTCCAACAAAAAGTCCGCTTATCTCCGTTTGCATCCCGACTTATAACGGTGCAGAGTTCATTTCGGAAACTATTAAAAGTGTGTTGAGGCAATCTCTCCAAGATTTTGAAATAGTTGTTTCTGACGATGGGTCAACTGACGAAACAATCAAAATTATTAAAAGCTTCAAAGATGGGCGGATCACAAAAATTGATTGCTTGCAGAGAGTTGGTGCAGAAGCAAATTGGAACAATGCTGTTTCTATAGCCAATAGCAGTTTGATAAAACTTCTTTGTCAGGATGACATCATTTACGAAAACTGTCTAGAGAGTGAAGTCGCCGCTTTATCTAGTGACCTTAATGCTGATTGTTCATTCTGCTTTCACACGAGAGACTTGGTTACGGCAAGTGGCAAATATATGTGGGATCCAATTCGAAGTGATTTTCCGAATCGAAAATATTCACTGAAAGATCTTTTGCCGCAGATAGTTCGAAGTGGTGGCAATCCAATTGGGCAGCCAATGGCAGTAACTTTCAGAAAAGACTCATTTCAAAAGGCTGGTTGCTTTCACGGTGAGTTTGCAATTGACCTAGATATGTGGGTGAGTCTGCTGGAGGTTGGAAACGGTTTGGCGTTAGGAAAGGTGCTCTCTGCGTTTAGAGTCAACAGCAACTCTTGGGGAACTGAACTTTCCAAGCAGCAGTTTGAAATGATGCATGACTTTAATCTGAGAATGCGAGCTAAACATCCAAATATTGTTACAAGACTTGACTCTATTAAGGGACGCTTGAAATGTTTTATTCGAACATTTGCTCGTCGCTTTGCATCGCGTTGGGTGTTTAGAAACTAGATACTTTGTTAAGCACTTGAATGACGGTGAGTTGTCCTACAGGATGATTTGCATCACGGCAATATCTAACCATTTACCGAATTTACGTGCGACTTGCTGCTCGATGCCAACAAGTTTGAACCCGCAAGCCGTATGCAGTTCTCGTGACGCAATGCTGGTTGACTCAATTCGGGCAATGATGCTGTGAAATCCTGAGACTGTCGCAACGTCAATTAAATGCGCGAGTACTTGTCGACCAATGCCACGTCGGGCAACATCACGTCGTACATAAACAGAATTCTCGACAGTTGTTCGATACCCAGATCGGTCTTTGTATTCGCTTAGTGCACCGAAACCTAAAACCATCCCAGCAGAGTCAACTGCAACAACCGCACAAAATGCTCCACTGCGTGCAGCTATCCACTCTTGCTGAACTTCAAGTGTGCGCGGCACGAGATCCATTGTTGAAGTTTCATTTTCGACTTCGTGGTTGTAGATCGCTTGAATAGCTTGCGAATCATCGCTATTGGCTTCACGAATAGTCAAAGTTGACATTGTTAAAACACTATCTTTCGGGGCGTAGTCAGTTCCCGCTATATTGAATGCGAAATCTGTAAGGGTGAACCAAGCAGTGTTCGCCCTCTTAGCTCATTCGGTAGAGCACTTCCATGGTAAGGAAGAGGTGGTGGGTTCGATTCCCACAGAGGGCTCAGTAATACAAGGCGACGTAGCTCAGTTGGTTAGAGCATCCGGCTCATAATCGGAAGGTCATCGGTTCGAGTCCGATCGTCGCTACAAGTGAAGAATCACGTGCAAAGTAGAGTGAAATATCGTATGAACCAAGAAGATTCAAAGGCACGCAACTCGTTTGTTGTCTGGCGATTACTCACTTTGACAGAGCGTAGAGCTTTAATTGGAATCATCTTTCTGATTTTGGTTGGCATGGTTCTTGAAACTTTAAGTTTGGGCATTGTGGTGCCAGTCGTAGCGATTTTGACGCAAGACGATTACGCAACAAAATATCAATGGCTTAGCGACTGGCTAGGTTCGCCAAGTCGTGAAGACCTAATTATTTTTGTGATGGTGGCGATGGTTGGTGTTTACATCGTGAGAAGCATATTTTTGCTTTGGAGTTCTTGGATTCAAAAAGGTTTCAGCGCAGCGTTATCTGGTCGACTATCGCAACGGCTATTTACGATTTATTTGCGTCAGCCGTACATGTTTCACTTGCAACACAACTCGTCAACCTTGATGCGAAACTCGCGTAATGCAAATGTTGTCGTGTCGGGTGGTATTGATCCGACACTCGTTTTACTCACCGATGGGCTGGTAGCAGTTGCCTTGTTCTCACTTTTAATTGTGATCGAACCAGTTGGCACACTTATCACGATTGTCACTTTTGGCGTTGGCGCTTTGACATTTCAAAAGTTAACTAGAAAGCGAATTGATAAATGGGGTGATGAGAAAAATACCCATGACGGAATGATTCTGCAACATCTTCAGCAGGGCCTTGGAGGTGCAAAGGATGTCAAGATTCTTGGTCGCGAAAGTGAATTTCTCGCACAACACGAAAAACATCTAAACGAAAGTTTGCGAATTAGTCGTGTATACACAGTGTTGCAAAGTGTGCCGCGAGTTTGGATGGAGATCCTTACAATCACCGGGTTGAGTGCACTTGTCATCAGTATGGTTTTGCAAAAACAGTCATTCACCGAGATAATTCCAACACTCGGTTTATTTGCTGCTGCAGCATTTCGAGTCATGCCGTCGATCAATCGTTTACTTGGTTCTCTTCAAACGCTAATTTTCAGTCGCGCGATTATTAGTTCCGTTTACGAAGACTTCAAACTTGATGCGCCAGATGCGCCGGAAAATAAAACCGTTACACCGTTTAAAGATCAACTCGAGTTAAGAAATCTTAGTTTTCAATATCCGACTGCAATTAGGCCTTCGTTGCAAGATGTTTCGCTGGTTGTGCGCCGTGGCGAAGCAGTGGGTTTCGTTGGGCCAAGTGGTGCCGGTAAGAGCACACTTGTCGACGTAATTCTTGGGCTTTTTGCGCCGACATCCGGCACGGTATTGGTTGACGGTCGTGACATTCAAGACAACCTAAGAAATTGGCAAAACCAAATCGGCTATGTGCCACAAACTATTTATCTCACAGATGACACTTTGCGGCGTAATGTTGCCTTTGGTCTAGGTGATGAAAATATCGATGAACAAGCAGTCGTCGACGCAATTCGCCTTGCGCAACTTGAAGACTTTGTCGCGTCGTTACCAGACAAGCTTGGCACGGTTGTCGGCGAGCGCGGGGTAAGACTTTCGGGCGGTCAGCGTCAACGAATCGGTATCGCTCGAGCGCTGTATCACAACCCAAGTGTTTTAGTTCTTGACGAAGCGACGAGTTCTCTAGACACGCCAACCGAACATGGAGTTATGCAGGCGGTGCAAGCTCTGCAAGGCACAAAGACGGTGATCATTGTGGCGCATCGATTGAGCACCGTTGAATACTGCGATCGTTTGTACCGAATCGAAGATTCGCGAATGACTGAACAGGGCACTTTTGACGAAGTCGTTAAACGTGCTGCGCTCAAGGGATAACCCAAGTGACGGGAGATTCTCAATTTGATGTTGTAATCGTTGGTGGTGGGATAGTTGGCCTTGCTACCGCAAACTCGTTGCTCTCAAGTAATCCAAACTTGAAATTAGTAGTTCTAGAAAAAGAATCGTCACTAGGTGCACACCAGACAGGCCATAACAGCGGAGTTATTCATTCTGGTTTGTACTACAAGCCAGGCTCACTGAAGGCGAAAAACTGCATTGAGGGATATTCGAAATTAATCGAGTTTTGTCGCGAGCATGATATCGCCCACGAAATTTGCGGAAAGATCGTTGTCGCATTATCTGAGCAAGAGCGTTCACAGCTCGAGATGCTTCGCCAGCGTGGCGAACAAAATGGATTAACTGGTATCCGTCGGTTAAGCAAAACAGAAATAATCGAAATTGAGCCACACTGCACTGGCATTGACGGCTTATTTGTTCCGCAAACAGGCATCGTCGACTACGGGGCAATGACAGTGCGTCTCGCCGAGCGAATTCAAAACTTCGGTGGACAAATTCTTGCGAATAATGAAGTAATTGAAATTACTGAATCAGCAAATACAGTTCGGGTTTGTACAACGCGACAGCAATTTACAACACGAGCTTTAATAACTTGCGGCGGATTGCATTCTGATCGGCTTGCGATGCAAACTCAACCAGATCTTGATTTGAGAATTATTCCGTTTCGTGGTGAATATTTCGAACTAAAAGAATCTGCAAAACATCTTGTTCGTAGCTTGATTTACCCTGTGCCTGATCCAAACTTTCCTTTTTTGGGTGTGCACTTCACGAGACGAATTGATGGCACTATCGAGTGCGGCCCAAATGCGGTCTTGGCTTTTGCGCGTGAGGGGTATCGTAAGACTGATATTTCGATTCGTGAGTTTGCTCAAACTTTGGCGTGGCCGGGTTTTCGGAAGATTGCTCTCAAATATTGGCGCACTGGACTCGGTGAATATCATCGCTCGTTTAGCAAAAACGCGTTTGTTGCTGCGCTGCAGAAACTTGTGCCAGAAATCACGGCTAATGATCTGCAACCCACTGGCGCTGGTGTTCGAGCCCAAGCCTGTAGTCGTTCAGGAAGTTTGTTAGACGACTTTGAAATTCGACAAAAAGGACGAGTCGTGCACGTTTGTAATGCTCCGTCGCCTGCGGCGACTGCATCTCTCGCAATTGGTGATGCGATCGCATCTCGGGTTTCGTCGATCGTAGAGTAGAATTTCATCCGACTTAAGGCTGATTGGATATAAATTATGCAACAACACATCACTGACTATTCGGCACGACTCGCAGGTGCATTGACACTTCCAGCGATTAATAAAGTTCCTGATCTGGCAGCTGCTTTTAAGCAAGCGTGGGACACTAAGAAAACTATTTACCTTTGCGGCAATGGCGGAAGCGCTGGCAATGCAATTCACCTAGCAAATGATTTCATTTACGGGGCGGGTTTAACGCGGGGTATCGGTTTACGTATTGAATCTCTCGCCGCAAACTCGGCAGTGTTGACATGTCTTGCCAACGACATCGGATACGAAGAGGTTTACGCCGAACAACTCCGTGTTAAGGCAAACTCTGGTGACGTGTTGTTGGTGTTTTCAGGTAGCGGCAATTCGCCAAATATTGTTCGTGCTCTTGAAATGGGCAACAAACTCGGAATGGAAACTTTTGCCATTCTTGGTTTCTCCGGCGGAAAGTGCAAAGATGTCGCAAAGCATCCATTGCATTTCGCAATTGATGATATGCAAATCGCCGAAGACTTGCAGTTAATAATTGGTCACATGATCATGCAGTGGCTTTGCGATAGCGCAAATAGCGCCAAGTAGATAGTCAGGACTTATCATGACGACTGCAATCGTTACAGGCGGAGCGGGCTTCATCGGTAGCCATCTCGTAGATGCTTTACTCGCCGAAAATATCGCAGTTCGAGTAATTGATAATTATTCAACTGGTCGACCAGAAAATCTTGCACATGTTGCTGGACAAGTTGAGTTAGTCGAGGCAGATTTTGCGAAACCAGGTAGTTGGCAAAAACTATTTCAAGATACTGATTGGGTGTTTCACCTCGGCGCTCTTGCCGACATCGTGCCAAGTATTCAACGGCCAACAGATTATTTTCAGGCCAATGTCGACGGCACATTTAATGTTTTGGAGGCTGCAAAAAATGCTGGCGTCAAACGATTTGTCTATGCCGCCTCGTCGTCGTGTTACGGAATTCCGGATAAGTATCCGACTTCAGAGGCCGCTGAGATTTCGCCGCAGTACCCGTACGCGTTAACAAAACGCCTAGGTGAAGAACTTGTGATGCATTGGGCGCAGTTGTATAACTTGCCAGCAATTGCATTGCGATTGTTTAACGTCTACGGTCCGAGGTCGCGAACTTCCGGCACCTACGGTGCCGTTTTAGGTGTGTTCCTCGCGCAAAAATTAGCGAACAAGCCGTTTACGGTTGTTGGCGATGGAACGCAAACAAGAGACTTCACCTATGTAACTGATGTTGCTAATGCGTTTTTGACGGCAGCACAGAGTTCGGTTTGCGAAGAAATCTTTAATGTCGGTAGCGGTGAAACAGTTTCTGTGAATCGCCTGGTTGAACTTCTTGGCGGAGAAGTTACGTATATCCCCAAGCGTCCTGGTGAGCCAGACTGCACGTTTGCTGATATCACGAAAATTCGTCGTGAGTTGAAATGGCAGCCAAAGGTAGACATTAAGCAAGGCGTTGACAATGTTCTAGCGAATATTGATTATTGGAAGTCGGCACCAGTTTGGACGCCCGCAACGATTGCTACGGCGACAGAAGACTGGTTCAAGTATCTTGGTAGCAATGACAAATAAAATATTTATAACTGGCGGCGCCGGATACGTGGGCTCAATGTTGGTGCCACGACTTCTTAAAGACGGTCACTCGGTGACAGTAATTGACTTGATGTGGTTTGGTGATGATGTAATTGATGCCCACCCAAATTTGAAATTGGTTAAGGGCGATATTCGTGATCAGAAACTATTGAAAGCCGAAATTCCTGGGCATGATGTTGTAATTCACTTGGCTTGTATTTCGAACGACCCAAGTGTTGATTTAGACCCAGAACTCGGTCGCTCGATAAACCTTGATGCGTTTAGGCCATTGGTTGAGATCAGCAAGTCAAGTGGTGTCAGTCGGTTTATTTACGCTTCATCGTCGTCTGTTTATGGCGTTAAGAGTGAGCCGAATGTTTCAGAAGACATGTCGCTTGAGCCTTTAACTGATTATTCAAAGTTCAAGGCCGACTGCGAAAAAATTATCGCGGAATATCAGTCAGATGATTTCACGACTGTCACAATCCGTCCAGCAACAGTCTGTGGCTATTCACGCCGCCAGCGACTTGATGTTGTTGTCAATATCCTTTCAAACTTGGCTTTTCACAAGCGAAAAATTACCGTATTTGGTGGTCAGCAGCTTCGCCCAAATATTCACATCGCCGACATGGTCGAAGCGTACGTCGTGTTATTGAACGCTCCGAAAGAATTGATCGCTGGCGAGATTTTCAACGCTGGTTACGAAAATCAAAGCGTTGAAGAACTCGCACTTTCGGTTCGAGATGTAATGGGCGATGATGTTGAACTAGTTACGTCACCTTCAGACGACAACCGTTCGTACCACATTTCATCTAAAAAGATTTCTGAAACGCTTGGTTTCGTGCCACAGCACACAATTAGAGATGCAATTGTTGACATGAAGAATGCACTTGAAGGTGGTTTGTTGCCAGACTCGTTGACCGATGATAAATACTTCAACATCAAGCGAATCCAATCTGAAAAGTTGGCGTGATATTGAGGATCGGCCTCGATTTTGATAACACGATTGCTAATTACGACCAAGCGTTTCCAGAAGTTGCACGAATTCTTGGTTACGAAACTAAAACTCTAAATAAGCGTGACCTAAAACTTGATCTGCTTAAACAGCCCGACGGTGATACGGCATGGCAAAAAGTTCAAGGTCTGGTCTACGGAAAATACATTAATCTTGCGTCTCTATATCCCGGTGTATTCGAGTTTGTATTGCGAGCATTGTCAGGCGATAATCAAGTTTTCATCGTCAGTCATAAAACGCAACTTGGACACTTTGACGAATCGCGCACGCCACTTCGTCAAGCGGCAACAAATTGGCTGATTAATCAGAAACTCGTTGGTGACTCTGATTTAAATATTAAATTGCAGAATGTTTTTTACGCTGAAACTCGTGATGAGAAAATTAATAAGATTGCAGAGCTAAAACTTGATGTATTCATTGATGACTTAGAAGAAGTATTAACTGACAAATCGTTTCCAAAGGAAACTAGAAAAGTTCTGTTCGGATCTGGCAACATTACAGATACAGAAATATCGACGATGCACTCATGGCGCGAAGTCGGTGACGAATTGTTTGGCGAAATTGATTCAAGCGTCATATTGGCTGGTGCCAAATTTGTTTGTCCAGATTTAAATTGCACATCAGTACAACGCGTTGAGGGTCGCGGCAACAGCAAAATTTTTCGCGTAGAAACTAGCGACGGTTCAATCGCACTAAAGGTTTACCCTGACTTAGCAGTTGATAATCGGTTGCGACGCAACGCCGAGTGGCAGGCATTGAATTTTCTTCAACAGAATAAAATGCGGGTTCCAAAACCAGTACAAACAGACTCAGAACTCAACTGGTCTCTAATCGAATGGATAGACGGCGCACCAGCAGATCCTCGAAACCGAGCACATCTTGATCAGGCTGCAAGTTTTATTAAAAATCTGCACCAAGCCAGTCGCGCGATCACTTCAGGAAACGAGTTTGGATTAGCAACAGAAGCATGCTTGAATCCGTCATTTATTGAAAATCAAATCAATAATCGGCTTGCTGTACTTAAGTCGGTTGAAGATTTTGCACTGCGTGAGTTCATCGACAACGATCTTTCACCGACTTTCGTTAGAACTATTGAGAGCTCTCGTCGTTTGATGGTTGACAGTTATGGCGCAATTCTTGATCAAAAATATTGGACTTTGAGTCCGTCTGATTTTGGCTTGCATAACGCAATCGCCACGCCGCAGGGCGATCTTGTATTTTTTGATTTTGAATATTTTGGCTGGGATGATCCTGTCAAACTGACCGCTGATGTTTGTCTGCATCCCGGAATGTCTCTTGACGAGAACGCTCAACAGCGTTGGATCAGCGAAGCCAAAAAGCTATTCGCCGAAGATTTGAACTTTAGTTTGCGATTGAATGCTCTCTACCCGTTATACGCAATTAGATGGGCATTAATTATGTTAAATGAATACAGAACCGACAAAATAAAGAACAGATTAAACGCACAGAGTAGAATGCAAGCTGATATTCGTGGCGCACAGTTGAAACAATTAGAGAAAGCAAAGTTGATGTTGAAGAATGCAGACCGGACTGTTTTGTAATGCCAATGGATGACCGATCGAAACTATTGCGCAGATACGTCATTGACGCGATGCGTGGCGGCGGGCGAGGTCACCTCGGGTCGTCGATGTCGATGATTGAAATTCTTCGAGTGCTATACGACTCGGTGCTTAAATATGATGTGAAAAATCCAGAGTCGACTGATCGTGATCGATTTGTATTAAGCAAAGGTCACGGGTGTCTCGCTCTGTATGCAATTTTGGCGGATAAAGGTTTTCTCCCAATTAGCGAACTTGAGAGTTTTTGTCGACCGACGTCACGACTTGGTGGCCATCCAGAGCGTGGCAAAGTGCCAGGTGTAGAAGCATCAACTGGTGCGCTTGGTCACGGTTTGCCGATCGCTGTTGGGCTCGCACTTGCTATGCGCCTGCAAAAACGCAACAGCCGAGTTTTTGTATTAACTGGTGATGGTGAAATAAACGAAGGTTCGAATTGGGAAGCGGGTATGGCGGCCTCTAAACACAAGCTATCAAACTTGACCGTGATGGTGGATTACAACAAGTTGCAAAGTTATGGCAAGACATCAGAAGTTTTAGATCTTGAACCACTTGTTGACAAGTTCAAGAGTTTTGGTTTTGTGACCCATGAAGTTGACGGTCACGATGTCGCCGCTCTTGAAGCAATTTTTAAAAAATTACCTTTTTCAGATAGTGCCCCTTCGGCAATAATCTGTCACACGATTAAAGGTAAAGGATTCCCGTTCGCAGAGGGAAACCCTGAATGGCATCACAAATCTGGAATGACAGAAACTGATATCCAACAGATGTACGACTGCCTCTAATGAAACTATTTCTTTTTCACACAACTTCGAAAGAGGTGATCGCACATGCGTAAAACTGCACTTGATTGTGTCTACAAACTTGCCAAAATTGACGAGCGGGTTGTATTCGTCGGCTCTGACCTTGGGCCTGGTGTGCTCGACAAAATGAAAACCGAATTTCCACAAAGGTTTTTCATGGAAGGTGTTAGTGAGCAGTACATCGTCGGCATGGCGGCTGGTTTGGCGATGGAAGGTTTTATCCCTTATGTGAACACGATCGCGACTTTTCTAACGCGTCGTTGTTATGAACAAGTAGCAGTAGATCTTTGTATTCATGATCTGCCAGTTCGTCTGATCGCCAATGGCGGTGGCGGGGTCTACGCGCCACTTGGGCCAACGCATTTGGCGATTGAAGATATTGCAATTATGCGAGCGTTACCGAATATGGCAGTAGTGGCACCATGTGATGCAGACGAAATGAATCGTTTAATGATGTCAACTCTTGAGTGGCCACATCCTATTTATATACGCCTCGGCAAAGGTGGTGACAAAATTGTGAGTGAAGAGAAAAATGGTTTCGAATTAGGCAAATCAATCCTGATGCAAAGTGGCACTGATGGTATGTTTGTCACGACTGGTGTGATGACTCAACTTGCATTAGAGACTGCAGACATGTTAAAAAAAGATGGAGTCAATGTCGGCGTCGTTCACATGCACACGATTAAACCGTTTGATGCTGATGGTGTGATTTCTGCGATTGAAAATGTGAAAGCAGTTGTAACAGTTGAGGAACACATCATTAACGGCGGTCTCGGTTCGGCACTGCTCGAAACATGCAGTGACCTTCGTCCAGAATTATTGCCAAAGATTGCGCGAGTAGGCATACCTGACAAATTTGCAACCGAGTATGGAAGTCAAAATTCGCTATTGAAGCATTGGGGAATCACGTCGGATACCTTGGTAGGTGCGATGATGAAAAAGCTTGGAGGCTAGTTGTGATATTTACTTCGGATGAAGATCTCGCAATTGCTAACGAATATTCAGACCTTGGTTACATAATTAGACCGAATGCCGACAAAGAAGCATTTAAGTGGATTCAGAAAAGTGCAGCCAGTGTGGCGGCAGGTGCTCTAAACATCGAGTCACCAACTGATAACGAAAAGTTCTTGAACGAAATTCATAATCTTGTTGAACCGTCAAAACTAAACGACTTCAGATTAAAAGTTATACAAGGTTTAAACGCACTTCCAGAATTTCGCTTGATGTACTTTCGTTTGGCGAAACCATATTTAGAATCAATTGTTGGCAACGAACTTGCCATGCAGCAACGCATCAACCTGAGCATTCAAATGCCAAACGACACAAGTTCATTGTTGTCGGTACATGCCGACACCTGGTCTGGTGACTCACCATTTGAGGTTGTGGTTTGGCTGCCGCTAGTTGATTGTTTTGGCACAAAAGCGATGTATTTGTTGCCTCCAACTCAGTCTGCAAAATTTTCTGATGAGTTCAGCAAGCGCGGAGGAAGCAGTAGCGAATCTATTTTTGACTCAATTAAAACTGAAGTCAAATGGCTTGAAGTTAAAAGTGGTCAGGTATTGGTTTTTGACCAGTCCCTCCCGCATGGCAATCGTCTGAACGAAGAAACTGAAACTCGCTGGTCGATGAACTGCCGCTTCAAGGGCGTGTTTACTCCGTATGGCGATAAGAAACCCGGAGAATTTTTTGAGCCGATCACGTTACGCCCAGCATCGCGGCGCGGTATGTCATACGAGCTTCCCAAAATATCATGAAAAGGTTGCGGGGCTACATATTTGCTCGCCCGTTTATGGGCGAAAGGGCTCCGCAACACGTGCAAAATATAATTTTGCGCGACTATTGCAACAAAAGAGGTTTTGAACTTTTACTAGCGGCAACAGAATACGCAATGGCTGATTCATTCATGATTTTAGAGTCGGTGCTGGACGATCTAGATAGCGTTGATGGAATCGTGTTTTATAGTCTCTATCAATTGCCAACTCAATCAAAACTTCGAAATTCGGTTTATTCACGCGCGCTTGAATCAGGTAAATCACTGCATTTTGCTGTCGAAGGAATGTCGATTACGAAGCCATCAGATGTTGATTCGGTTGAGCAATGTTTATTGGTTAAAACGACTCTTGATAACTGCGTCACAAAAGTTGAAGTTTAAGCGATGGGTGTTTGGCGCGAATTTGTAACACCTTTACATAAGTCAACGAAGCGTGATTATCTTGCGCGAATGAACGACGACAAGGTTCATTGCATGCTTAAAGCTAAGCAGTATGGCGCTGATTACTGGGACGGTGACCGTCGCTATGGATACGGTGGTTACAAGTTTCGCGCAGGCTATTGGACGCCTGTCGCCCAAAGTTTGATTGATACTTACAACTTGAAACCCGGTTCAAAGGTTTTAGATTTGGGCTGCGGAAAAGGTTTCTTGTTGCACGAACTTTTAT
>JBILAG010000036.1:0-18521 GCA_044354345.1 Ilumatobacteraceae bacterium
GGAGCAGCAAGTGCGGGCGTTGCTGAGCCAAATGCAATGACTGTTTCGACAATCGATAAACATTCGGCGCCAGATTCGCGAGTGGTTCTTGCACGCAGTGTTGACAAAAATGGTTTTGTTTTCTACACAAATTACGACAGTGCAAAGAGTTTGCAACTGATAACTAATCCAGTGGCCAGTGCGGTTTTCGCATGGCTTGACTTACATCGCCAAGTTCGGGTTCGAGGCACAGTACAGCGAGTATCAGAACAACAAAGTGATGAATACTTTGCATCACGACCACGCGAATCTCAAATTGGTGCTTGGGCATCGCCGCAATCGCAGGTGATACCGGACCGAAACTTTATTGAGGCACGACTCATTGAAGTTCGTGAAAAATTTGGCGATGGGCAAATCGCACGACCCGAAACCTGGGGTGGCTGGTGTATCGTGCCGACGACAATCGAGTTTTGGCAAGGCCGACCAAGTCGCTTGCATGATCGCTTCATCTATACGCGCTCAACTAATGATTCGCATTGGCAAATCGAACGTCTTGCTCCTTAACTATTTTTGATTTTGCCAAGAGTTTGAGCTAGAAACAAGAGCTGTAATCAACGACTCTGTGTGTGGTGTCAAACCATCACCAACCCAGTCCTTCCAGAATCTGCCAACTCCACGAACCCGTGGTGGCAACTCGATCTGAACACCGCCTAATCGTGGCAGATTCACAGGATTGTCATCATGTAATCCGCGTAAATCAACTGGAATAGTCTCAAGGTCATCACAGATTTCGTACATCGGCAGATGCTGTTTTAAGTGCGTGCTCAGGTGCCCCGCCAAGTTTCGATTTCGTCCGCCTAAAAGGAGTGATGTGAAAAATCCTTCTCGACCAAAGCCGTGAATTGTGACGACTATGTCAACATGATTAATGAAACTTTGTAACGAAGTTGAAAAATTCGGAGAAATTTCGTGAGATGGCACATGCCACTTCAAACCTTGAGGCTGGTGCACACCGTAATAAGACGAGTTCGATTGTTCAGCAGACTTTTGAGCGATGACATCGGTGAGATGTTCTAATCCACCACCGTGATATGCCATGAAGCCAAATTTTCCCCGCAGTTCAACCACTTCTTTGACATCTGGGTGAGCCAGCAGCTTGGCGAACATCATGAGAGCACGCGTGTCTTGCGCCGACTTGCGACTATCGCCACGGTGACGATGAGTGTCAATACAATTGCCAAGCGATACGCGCCTTGTTGTTGTAAGAACGACGCAACGCTTGTTTGCCAACGCTCGATTCGGGTGACAAAACTTGTAGATTTTTCTTCACTGATTGCCGCATACCAATAGAGCACTAGGTAGATGCCGGTCAGAGTTACTAAAATTGCGCCTAGCCGCTGAATTATGTATAGACGGTTCTTGATAACTGTCACGATGCCAGTTTTAGCAAAAGCCAAACTTACGGTCAGTGCTGTAACAAGCATCGCCATGCCCAATCCGTAAAGCAAAATACTGAAAACTCCAGAAATGAAACCGTGCAGGGCAATTGAGCCGAACACTGCTGTAGTCAGAAAGCCGATCGTGCAACCGATTGACGCCACGGCATAGGCCACGCCGTAAATTACTGTCGCTCGGAAAGTTTTTGTTTGCACGCCACCAATTTGGGGCATAGCGAATTTGGGTGTCCAGCCCGACAGCATGCGTGCACCGCCAATCACTAGAACTATGCCGATTGCCAGTGACGCATATTTCGCGTTCAGTTCAATCCATTGTGTAAACAATCGAGATATCACGCCAATCACGAAAAATATTGCGAGGAAGCCAATTGAGATTCCTGAGCTAACGACTAGTGCGCGTCGCATTCGTTCACTTGTGGCCAATTCAGATTCTTCGCGAGTGCCCAAGAAGAAAACTAAATATGTTGGTAACAAAACAAACCCGCAAGGGTTGACAGCTGCTAGTACACCCAGGATAAACGAATAAGCAAAGTTGCCTTCAATAGCGAAAATCATTTCAGCAACTCTGACACGAGTTCGTCTAACTTGGCGGTACTTAGTTCGCCAGCGATCTGATTAACAATCAGACCTTGAGCGTTGACTGCCAAAGTCATAGGGGCAGTGCTGATGCCACTCGCACTTACAAATGCACCATTTGAATCAAGAAAGATCTCGAATTTAACGCCGTAGTCAGAGGCGAATTCGGAGGCAACTTTTGCAGAATCCTTAATATTGATGCCGATGAAGCGAATCTTTTCACCGTATTTCAAAGCACCTTGCGCCAAAACCGGCAGCTCTCGGCGACAAGGTTCGCAAGTTGAATACCAGATGTTGATTATCGATGGTGAACCAACAAAAGAACTGGTTGAAATAGTCTCACCCAAAACAGTTTGTACCTCAACTACGGCTAGTTGAGAGCCTTTGTTGTCGGTGTTTGTCGCGATACCGCTACTCAAAGTTGAAGCGTTATTGGATAATTCATAAGTTTCAGCGTCTTTGCGATTAATAAGACTCACGACAAGCACGGCAACCAATAGAACTCCGGAAGTAATAAATATCCTTTTTAAAGTTCGTGTTCTTGCGGGCACGAAAGCAGGCTAGCGACTGCGATTGAACCCGCAAGGAGACACTGATATTGGCGGTTACGCAACCCAGTGTGCGGGCAGCGGTACCTCTCTGATTGTTAATACCGTATGAGGCTTAGTAACTGGTCGACCTCGTGGACGCTTTGTTGTGCGAATACGACCTTCTTCAATAAGTTCGCCACCCCAAACACCCCATGGCTCGTTGCGCGCAAGTGCCCCAGTGAGGCATTCGTCCTTAGTTGAACACTTTGCACAGATCGCCTTGGCTCGAGCAACATCAACGAATTCATCCGAAAAGAACAAATAAGACAAAGTTCCGTTGCCGTCGTTGCAACGCATTGCCGACAGCACAAATTGCGGTTTATCGTCAATCGCAAATTTGAAACTTTCGCCAATTTCGTTTTGTGTGAACTGTGTTTCTAATAATGTCATTATCTGTTCCTTTCATTCGTTAGTTGGGCATTGCTTTAATGGCTGTTTTGTTGTTTAGCTAGTTGAATAGCTTCACGCCGGAAAAACAAAAAGACCGCCGGGTTTTCACCCGACGGTCTCGTGGATTTCTCCGACGTGAAATCTTTTACGTCAGATGCATCCCGAGATGTCGGGTTGGCTGTTTGGTTGAATAATCAACGAAACTTTTCGCCGTGCTAAACCAGCGAGGTTTGCTGGCTGTGCGCACGAATTTAATCAAGCGCGCGTTAAATGAACGCATTGAGGCAACTGCCAACGGGTGTGAAACTATTGCGAACATCAGGTATCTATGAAACCATAATTTCTATGAGATTCCAAGCGATTTAATTTTATTATCATGAAAAACCCATCAGACCCAATACTGGCTAGGGTTTCATCATGTCAGAAGCTAGTCAATCAGCGACTTCGCCGAGCCCAATTGCGCAATCTGGTCGTAAGTTTTCGGTATCTCGTAAAGTGCGTCTTGGTGATGTCACACCCAAAGGACGTGTTCGTCTTGATGCCATTGCCAGGTATTTGCAAGACATTGCGACTGATGATTCACTCGATGGAAACTACAGCGAGCCACATTCGTGGGTTGTGCGAAGAACGCAAATGTGGGTTACTGCGTTTCCAAAGTATTTAGACGAAATTGCGTTAACAACTTGGTGTGGTGCATTGGGTTCGCATTGGGCAGAGCGTCGCACACAGATCAAGTGTGCTGGTGAAGTCGTTATTGAGACTGCTGCACTGTGGGTTCGAGTCGATTTCAAAACGATGAAGCCTGTGGCATTGTCAAAAGATATGACCGAGCGGTTATCTTCGGCCACAAATGGTAGAAAGATCTCATCGAGACTAGAAATTGGCAGAAATTTGCCAGATTTAACGAGCAACAATGCAACCTCACAAGACTGGCCGATTCGGTTCAGCGACATGGACGCAGTCGGTCATTTAAATAATGCCGCGTATTGGGAAGTGCTCGAAGAATATCTTGGTTCTAACTCTGGCAAGCGGGCACCCTTACGGGCAACAGTTGAACATCATGGAGCAATTGACCCGGGTGACAAAGTACAAATTGTCACGCAAAACCTACAGGGTCGAATTATTTTGCGACACGTACTTGATGATGGCGAGGTAGCCGCTGTTACTGAAGTTATTTTTGAGTGATTGTCATCTCGGTGAAAACACTTTCGCGATAAAATTTTAGTTCGCGAATGCTTTCTTGTACATCGTCTAGTGCTCGATGTGCGCCAGCTTTTGTCGGTCGAGTAATTTCGAGCCCCGGGTACCAACGCTTGACAAGTTCCTTAATTGTTGAAACATCAACGCTGCGATAGTGCAGGTGATTTTCAATTTCTGGCAGATATTTCGCCAAGAATCTGCGATCGGTGCCAATTGAGTTTCCGCAAAGCGGTATTGTGCGTGGTTCAGGGATGTGAGTTTTTATAAACTCAAGCGTTTGCGCGCCAGCCTGCTCAAGGGTGATCGTTGATTCGCGAATTGCTGTGAGCAACCCGGAACTTGTATGCATCTGAACTACAAACGGATCCATCGCTGTAAGCACGGCCTCCGGTTGAAAAATAACTAGATCTGGTCCTTCAGCAACAACATTTAATTCGTCGTCGGTGATCAATGTGGCTATCTCAACGATTACTTCAGTCGTTGGGTCAAGACCCGTCATCTCAAGATCCATCCACACAAGCACGCCAAGCAATCTATTAGTTTTCTCGGCAGAACAGCACTTCCTGCAGTTGGTTGCTGGGCTCTGCCGTCGGGTTCTAATATCAAGTGTGGTAAATCAGTCGTTTAATAACCAACAAAAAATCGCAATACCTGTGAAGCGATTGGATTTAGATCTACCACTGCCAACCCAAGCCCACGCTGGCGACGCAGGTATTGACTTGCATGCGCGGGTTGACGTCGTTTTGCCTGCTCGTGGTGGACGAGTGCTCGTACCGACGGGCATTGCGGTGGCGATTCCTGTTGGTTTTTTTGGACAAGTAGTACCGCGCAGCGGACTAGCACTAAAGCACGGGGTCACACTTGTTAACACTCCCGGCATTATCGACAGCGGTTACCGAGGCGAACTTCAAGTGATCATGATTAATACTGACCCGATGATTGACTACCAAGTTTCGCGCGGTGACCGGATTGCGCAATTAATTATTCAACAAGTTGTCTCAACCTCTTGGGATGTCGTCGAACATCTTGAAGGTGAAGATCGGGGCGGTGGGTTCGGCCACTCGGGTCGTTAAGTGTTTTTGTTTGGCAGGCGTTGTGACAAAATCTCACGCTGATATAAATCTTTGATTTGTTGTTCTGACAGTCCAAGCAGTTCACTCAGAACCTCTTCATTGTCTTCGCCGCGATATTTAGCAACACCGTGAGTGGATGTATCCGAGCCCGAAAAAATCCAAGGAGAATTTGGCAATTTGACTGTGCCAGTGCCACGGTCACTGACTTCAACAAAGGCGTTTCGCTGTTTGGCCCAATCAGTCTGTGCAACTTCACTGACACTGCGAAGTCGACCCAACGCTAACTTATGTTTTGCGAGTCGTCGTTCGAGTTCATCAACTGTGTCAAACGTTAACGCCCAATCTTTAATCAGCTTCAATAGCGCAGGCAGGTTAGCCAATCTTGTTTCAACACTCTTAAATCTTTGATCGTCTAGAAGTTGCGGTGCTTTCATCGCCGCAACAAAGAAGTCAAACGTTCCACGGTCGGCAGGGTGACCACCAACAACTGATGCGACACCATCTCGTGTTGTTAGAACCGGGTAATCTTCCGTGCGAAACGAACGAATAGAGTCTGGCGAAACAGGTTGATCCCAGAGTGCGTCGTGTGCGTGTTCGTTGACATAAAGCAAAGTTTGTGCCATCGACAAATCTATGTATTGTCCAGTGCCAGTTTTTTCGCGTTGGAATAACGCAGCCAAAATCGCAGCTGCACATTCAACTGCTGTGTACACATCACCATGACTAAACGGATCATTGGCGTATTCTCCGCCTCGCGCATCACCTTGATGCTTTGTTAATCCCATTTCTGCATTTACAACTGGGGCATAGGCGCGACGGTCAACCCATGGGCCAGTGTTGCCAAAGCCTGTTATTGAAGCGTAAATCAATTTAGAGTTTTTCGAGCGAAGTGTGGCTTCGTCAAGTTTCATTCGTTTCATCACACCAGGTCTAAAGTTTTCGATGACGACATCGCACTTGTCGACTAGTTGTGTGATCAAATCAACTGCTTCTTGTTTGGTTAAATCAAGCGAGATATTGCGTTTACCAACATTTTGTTGAATGAAATAGGTGGCGTTTGAGTTGACGCGCGGACTCGAAAATCGAGTTAAGTCTCCACTCGGTTGTTCAACTTTGATTACATCAGCACCAAGATCGCACAACATTCGTGTCGCATGTGGTCCAGATAAGACTCGAGTAAAGTCAAGAACTCGAACACCTTCAAGCGGGCGCATTTTGTTAGTTCAGCGTGACGCCGAGTGTGCGTAATGCAAGTGACGAATAAAGTGCGATGCCGTGAGCCATTGCGGATTCGTCAAACATCACACGATTTGAATGATTAGGTGCTGCTGTTGCTGGATTTACGCCTTGTGGCGTGCCGCCGAGAAACACCATCGCACCGGGGATTTTATTCAAAATATAACTGAAGTCTTCGGCGCCCATCGCTGGCGATGGCAAATGCACTGCATTGCCTTCGCCAAGAAGTGACTCAGCAACATCAAGAGCGAAATCGACGCTTGGTTTGTCATTGACAGTTACTGGGTATCCAGTTTTTATCTCGACTGCCGCTTGCATCTCATGCGCAGCGGCGATGCCTTCAGCGACTCGGCGAATTGAATCGTGAACTTTTTTGCGAGTCTTTTCACTTACCGCACGAATTGTCCCTTCAATTTGAGCAGTCTCTGGTATCACATTGGTTGTAGTGCCGGCAATTAATTTAGTGATCGTCACAACAGCTGGATCAAAAGTTTCAATTTTTCGGGTGATCATCATTTGTAGTGATTGAACGATTTCGCATGCCACTGGTATCGGATCAAGAGTTCTAAACGGCTCAGAAGCGTGTCCACCTTTGCCCGTGATTGTTATTGAAAGAACATCACTTGATGCCATCACCGGTCCGCCCCGTGTACCAACCATTCCCGCGGGGATCGAAGAAACTATGTGTAACGCGTAGGCAGCTTTAATCGGTGATTCGGTGCCATCTTTTAGTTTTGAAACGTTAAGTAGGCCTTCATCCAGCATAAATTTGGCGCCGTGGTGACCTTCTTCGCCAGGTTGAAACATAAACAACACCCGACCAGGAATTTCACTGCGACGCTCACTGAGCAACTTTGCAGTGCTGACCAACATTGACGTATGCGTGTCATGACCACAGGCATGCATACAGTTTTCTGTCTTAGATGCGAAATCAAGATCGGTATCTTCAGGCATTGGTAATGCATCCATGTCGCCACGCAACATCACGGTTGGGCCAGGCTTGTCACCGGTCAACATTGCGGCGATACCACTTGTTGTTTGATGCAAAGTGATATCAAGAGGCAGACCTTCAAGCGCGCTCAATACTTGCTCGCGTGTCTTTGGCAAAGTGTTGCCGATCTCTGGCCACTTGTGTAGACCGCGACGCAATGCAATCGTCGCGTCCATTAATCCACCAACTTGATCTTTAAGACCAGCGGCTGCTCCGTGTCGTTCTTGTGCGGCCGTTACAGGAGTATTTGAAGTTGATTTTGCCATAGTCAATCGTACATTCGGATCTCAGGGGGTTGATAATTGCCTGACGAGCCCGCGTGTATATATTGAACGGCACATGTTGACCGTTGAATTTACGATTGAGCCATTTGTTGAGGGAGACCCCGGTGCTCATGTCACTGCTGCGGTTGCTGCCGTTGAAGCTCATGGCATTGCTGTAGATTTCGGACCATTCGGTTCTCTTTTTAGTGTTGATGAGAAAAGTCTGCCGATAGTAATTGGCGATTTATTACGTGTCGCCTATGAAAACGGCGCGACGTTTGTCAATATTGCCGTTTCGCGTTTCAACTCATGAAAGTCACGCGCCAAGATCCGTTATTCAAAACAATCGAACCGTTGATCACTGCGATTGGCGGAACATTAATTGATGTAGATCAAATCAAGAACGGTGATGTCACGCTAGAAGTTGATGGTGTTGTTGTGGCGGCAGTGCGACTGCCTGCGCTGCACGGTGCATTAGACCGGATGATTGAGTCGGTTGAACGCGAACTCGGCGCGAAACTTTCGGATTTGTCGCGTACCGCCAAGCAGCGAGCGATTCGATTACTTGACGAGCGGGGGGCGTTTACGTTGCGTCGCGCGGTTGAAGACGTCGCTGATGCGATGGGCGTCTCTCGCATCACTGTCTACAACTATCTCAACTCACTTCACCGCTAGTTATTTTTTGTCGCAGCAAACCGCTATTAAATAGTGCGCCATGGGGAAAAACCCGGTGTGAACTACTTCGTCGTTCATTGAAAACATAAAAACGCTGTGAAAATATTTCTTTAAGAGATCGCGTAGTTCTGGTCCAGATTTGCAGTTGACATGGCCGAACTTGCTGGCCTCTGATGCGTAAGTCTGTGATTCTAGAGATGGCATGCCAACAATGAAAGTGCCGTGCTCGTCTAACGAGATGCAAATGTTTTTCAAAAATGTGTCTTCGTTCGTTTTCTCGATATGTTCTAAAACATCCAGACTAAAGATGCCATTAAAGTTCTCTTGAAGTGGTCCGGCTATCATGTCGTGAACTCTTGCGTCTAGGCGCCAGTCAGGCTGTTGGCGGCTTTCAATATCGCTAATAAACACTTGGTCAAAATCTGTAACGACAACTTCATTTACGGTTTGCTGAACAAGCCTTGTTGCTGAAGCATCACCACAACCAACTTCTAAGACACGATCAAACCCTTCAAACATTTTGCCAACGAATTTGTATCGCGAAAATGCAAACAGCATCCGACGAGGGTCGGTTTTCCATGAATAGTTGTAGTGTGCACCTAAAGTTTCGGCGGCTTGAGATGCAGTCTTTTCAAAAAGTTCTTCGTAGTAATGTGAGTCAGTTTTTTTAGAATCCAAAATTATGCCTTTTTGTCTGTATTGAAGCCTAACTTAGAGACCAGTCCTAGAGTTTGCGCAAGTGAACTGAGCTAACTTTGTGATCTGCACCTTTTTGAATTACCAGTGATGCGCGGGCTCGAGTTGGTTGAATATTCTCTTTCAAGTTTTTGCCGTTAATCCCGGTCCATATCTCGTGGGCAAATGCAACGGCTTGGTCTTGTGTCAAATCAGCAAAGTGTTTAAAGAAACTATTTGGGTCTTGAAAAACGGTTTTTCTTAGAGTTTGAAAGCGTTCAATAAACCAGCCCTCGATGTCTGTTTCTAGTGCATCTATATAAATCGAAAAGTCAAAATAATCTGAAACAAATTCGGTAGTACCAGAACCAACTTGCAAAACATTTAATCCTTCGATAATCAAAATATCAGGTTGATGCACGACCTCTTCATGATCGGCCATCACGTCATATAGAACATGGTTATACACAGGTGCAGAAACTTCTGCTGTCCCGGCTTTGACATCACGAACAAACTGCAACAGTCGTTTTGTGTCGTAACTCTCAGGAAACCCCTTGCGATTCATCAGCCCACGTTCTTCAAGCACCGCATTCGGATACAAAAAACCGTCTGTGGTGATTAGCTCAACTCGGGGGTGTTCGGGCCAACGCATTAGCAATGACTGCAGAATTCGCGCTGAAGTGCTCTTGCCAACCGCCACACTGCCTGCAATACCGATTACGTATGGCATTTTTGGTGCCATTGTGCCAAGAAACGTCGCTGACACGCGGTGCAAGTTTTGCGTCGCGGCAACGTAAAGATTCAATAATCGTGTTAGCGGTAAATAAATAGTCGCCACCTCATCCAGATCAATGCGATCGTTGATACCCCGTAACGCCTCAAGTTCTTTTTCGCTGAGTGTGAGCGGTGTTTGCGCGCGCAACATTGACCATTGTTCACGGTCAAACCGCAAATATCTGTTGACGTCGTTATCGGCAATCATTCAACTAAACCTATTTTGTCACGCGACGCAGAAACTCAAGCAGTGGCGGATTAACCAACTGTGCGTGCGTCAAATTTGATGCATGTGCGGCGCCTTCAATAGGAATGATCTTGTCTGCGCCGATGAGACCTTTACGCAAGTTCTCGGCGCGCTCCATTGAAATCGCCGTATCTGCAGTGCCATGCAAGATGATCGCTGGGCATTTAATTTCGCCAAGTCGATCGGTGATGTCATCACGTTCAAGTAAACACTTCGCCGTCGCTTTCACTGCTTCGATGGTGAAACTTTGCCACTTGGCAATCGACTTTGCATTTTCTGTTGGCTCGGCAATAATTATGTTCGCAATTATCCCTGTCAAATCTGGCACTGGGCCGTGTTGCACCCAAGTGTCAACCATCATCCGATACCCAGCCAAAGTTTCTTCATTATCGTTATCAGACGCAGTGTCTATGAGTATCAGTGCAGTCACACGTTCAGGTGCTTTTAGCGCCGCACGCATCGTGAGAAATCCACCTTGCGACATTCCACCGATCACACATTTGTCAATTCCGAGGTGATCCATCAATCCGAGGCAGTCATCGGCAGAATCCCAATATGAGAAATCTTTTCCATCCCATTTGGTCTGTCCACAACCACGCTCATCCCAAGTAATCACGCGAAACTCTGGCGACAACGCCGCAACTTGAGCATCAAACATTGTTTGATCCATCAAGAAGCCGTGCGCCAAAATAACTACTGGTCCATTGCCACCAGAATCTGTGTAAAAAATTTCTTGACCGTTGATTTTTGCAAATGTCATCCTGCCCCCCGATTTTGCGCCTATCAAACGCTACATCTCGTACCCAACGAAATATATGTCAAACGGGTTACTTAGTAAATGGTGATTTACTAGATACGGCGCCTAGGCCGCCTGTTAAAACATCTACGCCAGTTTCGGTAACCAAGATCATGTGTTCAAACTGTGCGGTGCGTGTGCCGTCGGCAGTTACTGCAGTCCAGTCGTCATCCCACATTTTGTGTTGCCAAGTTCCAAGTGTGATCATCGGTTCGATTGTGAATGTCATGCCTGGACGCATCACGACCGAATTACGAGAATCGTAATAGTGAAGAACTTGAATGTCAGTATGAAATTGTTCGCCGATGCCATGGCCGACGAACGCGCGAACGACTCCAAGTTTGTGCAAGTTTGCTTGATCTTCAATCGCTCGACCAATATCACTTAATGGACGACCAGGTTTCACTGCTTCAATTCCGCGCCAGATGCATTCTTCGGTGGCATCAATTAATGCCCGATTTTGTGCATCAATTTTGCCAACTGCGAAGGTCGCATTCGTATCGCCGTGTACGCCGTCGATATAGCAAGTCACATCAAGATTTACGATGTCACCTTCTTCAAGTTTGCGAGAGTCAGGTATTCCGTGGCAAATCACTTCGTTTACAGAAGTGCAAACACTTTTTGGATAACCCATGTAATTAAGTGGGCTCGGATAAGAGTTTCGCTCAATGCAGAGGTCGTGAACATATACATCAATTTCGTCGGTGGTCATGCCGGGTTTTACGGCGGCACCAGCAAGGCGCAAAACTTCAGCGGCAACTGCGCCAGCATGACGCATTCGTGTAATTATTTCTGGAGATTTGATTGCCGGCTCGTTCCACCGAATGACTTCACCTGTCTCGGCGTAAGGCGGGCGGGCGATGTGAGCTGGCACGTTGCGACGCGGGCTTACTTCACCTGGTTGCACCCGACCTTCGAGTGGTTTATGACAGCGTTTGTATTTTCGCCCACTGCCACACCAGCAAGCATCATTTGCTGATGGCAAAACACTGGGTTGAGTCAAAATCGTCATCGGCTGGTTGCTCCTGTTGAAAATTCTACCTTGACCGCATTCACTCAATCGCCGCGAATGCTTGCGATCTACCTAGTTTTGTAATCTTGTCGTGTGCATGGTCCTTGGTCACCTCTAAGAATTCGCATCTTTAAAGCATTGTGGATCGCGGGCCTTGTTTCAAACATTGGCACGTTCATGCACATCGCTGCCGCCGCATGGACAATGACAACGCTTTCAGATTCACCAACGCTTGTTGGTCTTGTGCAAACTGCGTGGGCAGTGCCAGGTTTTTTGCTCGCACTTTATGCCGGAGCATTTGCCGACATGGTCGATCGTCGGCGATTGATTTCAGTTGCTTCGCTGTTGGCACTTGTCATCGCTGCAGCACTTGCGATGTTGCAATGGTCGGGTGGTCTGACTGCCGAACTCTTAATTCTTGGCACGTTTTTTGAATCGGTAGCGCTCACACTTTGCGCGCCAGCATTTATGGCGATCACCCCCGAACTAGTTGACGCGTCAAGACTTCCACAAGCAATTGGACTTGATGCCGTGTCACGAAACATTGCTCAATCTATTGGGCCGGCATTTGCTGGTGCAATCATTGCCGCGATTAATCCTGGTGCCGTGTTCGCACTCAACGCAATTTCATTCGTTGGCATCGTGTTTGTAATGCAAACCAACAAGTCAATAAACAAAAATTTGACTGATCACGTGGCGATTAACGTAGTTATAAAAAATGGGATCAAGCATGTTGTCGGCACAAAGTTGTTGCGCAATTTGGCGTTACGACTTGCAATCATGCTCGGCGTCACATCTGTGCTGACGTCAGTTCTGCCAATCGTTGCCAAGCAAAGTTTGGGCGTGGCATCTGGTGGTTACGGCTTACTATCTGGAGCGCTGGGGATTGGTTCTGTCACGGTCGTTTGGGTGTTGCCACGCATTCGTGCCAGGTACAGCATTGAGTCGATCACAATGTTTTCTGCTGGCATCTGGTCTGCAAGTACTGCAGTTTTGGCTGGCACTTCAAGTATGTTCTTAGCGTTTCTTGCGCTTCTCGTATGTGGTGCTTGCACGATGGCGATGCTTAACACAATTTTCTCTGCGTTTATGGTGCAACTACCAAATGAGTTGCGTGGTCGGGGCTCATCGTTGGCGATGTTGATGGTCTGGTTGGGTATCGCAATCGGTACTTTCATTTGGGGTGCTACAACATCTGCTGTTGGTGTCGGCGACGCACTAGTTACGAGCGCGATTGTCAATATTGTTTTTGCGATTATTAACCGATTTGCATTGCGGATAACTATTTTGCGCTAGTGACTAGCCAAAAACACTTTGCAAAAACTTAATGGTGGCAGTCATTGTTTGATGATATGGCTCTGTGTCGCTATACGCCAACCCGAAATGTCCACCAGTGATTTCAATCAATTGCTTGGGTGCACTTATCAAATCAAAACATTGACGATTAGTCAATAGTTCGCAAACTGGCTGTTGGTCGTCTATGGCGATCACAAATAGTGTCGGAACCTTCAGATATTTTGCTGGCAGTCTCGCTTCGTTGAATTGTGCTTCAAGTTTGCGTTGCAAAATAAAAACTTGATTAGACCAGTCACCGGGGTATTTCTTTCGCATCCGCGTCGTATAACTAACTGCAGCATCTCCCTCAACGATCACGGGCCCTTCGCCTTCATGCAGTCGGCACATTCGCACCGCTAATTCTCGGGCTGGCACGGTTGATAAATCTAAATCCGACCAGTTCGCTCGAAGCCAGTCGAACTTATCGTCTGAAGTGTCAAATTTCGTGGCGCTGTTGCCACATACAGGTGTGTATGCAATCACTGCTCGTACGCGGTCATCAAACACAGCAATAAATTGCGCTACCAGAGAAGTCGCACTTTCGCCAAACACGGCAATCTTCTGTTTATCAATGCCGGGCTGTGTTGTAACAAAATTTATTGCATCGCGATAACCACGAATCTGCAATAAATTGTCAAACCCATATCGCGGTGCGCCGTCACTTTCACCAAAATTGCGGTGGTCAAACAGCAATACGGCAAAACCCGCTCGCGCAAAGTCAGTCGCGTAGTCATCCAAATACGCCGCCAATACCGAAAACCCGTGCGCCATGATTATGACTGGCACATCAGTAGTCAAGTCTCCAGCAACAGTTACGGGCCGATATAGCCGTCCGCGCAAGACAGCACCCTCAGATATAAATTCAATTTTCTCGTAATTTTCAATAGACATCGTATTCCTGTCAGTTTGTGTTTTCCAAACTTAGCCGTGCGCTGAATGAGATTAAGTCATACCCTTAGTGCCTCGCGCTTCACTGCTGTAATTACAACTTCTCAGTTGTAACTTGAAAATTAAGTATTTTAATTATTCTTTGAGCACAGTTAGACATAATGTTTCTGACTCCATTTCACTTAACAGAGTTACACATAATCTCTAGAGTTTCGGATTTCGCTGAAAACTTCGAAAGGCGTGTTCATGGCAGAAAGTGCAGTAGTCGAGAACCTCACAAGATCGCGTGCTCGCGCAATACAAGATCGGGCAGAAACAGTTGATCAGAAAGTTTCCACACGCCGCCGCTGGCGTGTTCCCGAACTCGCGATAGGTGTCGTGTTGATGTGTGGTGGCGCTCTAGGCGCCATTTTGTTATCTCGTTCAGGTGATTCGATGGTTGTCGTTGTCGGCAGTGCTCGCAATCTAGAACGTGGAGTGCAGATTACCGCGCAAGATCTAGTTGCATTAGAAGTTCCATCGTCATTTGCGACTTCATTTGTGATGGGTGAGGATGCGAAATCACTTATTGGCCAAACGATGTTGATCAACTTAAATGCGTCATCACCGATAACGACTGCAATGCTTAGCCCAACCGTCGGATTGCTCCCCGGCGAAGCCTTGACTAGCTCTGCCATCGATATCGGTAAGTTTCCGGTAGACCTTGCCGTTGGTGACAGCGTTCGGGTCGTCACCGTTCCCGACTTAGCAATCAGCGAATCAACCGAACCATCAATGTTTGCAAGTGAAGTAACTATCTATTCAATTACGCAACCGAGTGATAATGATGATGTTGCTCTGGTGACATTTCGAAGTTCATTAGATCTTTCAATGGCGATTGCCCGTGCGGGCGAAATCTATCTAGTACGAGTTGCTGGTGTTGCTACTCAACTCGGCAGTGGTCAGCCATGACAGTTCTTGATCATCCACAAAAATCATCAATAGATAGACAGTTGGTGAATGCTTTGGCGTCAAGACTTGGTGACGTTCTTGCCGATGAGCGCCTTGACCGACGGGCTCGCAATATGGCTGATCCGACGAATGGCGAAGAACATAATTTTGCGCGCACTGCAGTGCACGCCGAATTACTTCGTTTGTCTGCAGCACGACGTTCAGAAGGGCGATCAGTGTTGACTGTGTTTGACGAAGTCGAAATTACTTCTGCTGCGATCGCACAAGTTCTTGGTCTTGGTCGATTGCAACCGCTACTTGAAGACGATGAAATAAGTGATATTCATGTCCGCGGAAATTCAGTAGTTTGGGTCAAACTCCGCAATGGCGAGCGGGAAATGCGCGAACCAATTGTTGAAACTGACGACGAGCTAATTGAACTTGTGCGTCGCGCAGCAACTCGGCTATCTCGTCAAGAACGACGTTTTGATGCCGGCACTCCAGAGCTCAATATGCAATTACCGGATGGTTCACGTCTATTTGCAACAATGGATGTTTCGTTACGACCAAGTCTTGTCATTCGCCGCCACCGCTTTGAAATTTCAAGTCTTAAAGAATTACAACTTCGAGGTTTGATGAGTCTTGAACTACAAGATTTTCTCGGGGCTGCTGTGCGTGCACGACGAAATATAGTCATCGCTGGTGGCACTGGCTCAGGCAAAACAACTTTGTTGCGTGCGCTGATTAATGAGATTCCAGTTTTTGAACGGCTGGTGACAATTGAAGATGCTTACGAATTAGGGCTGGATCACTTCGAACACCTGCATCCCGACCACGACTCATTGCAATCGCGGCCAGCAAATGTTGAAGGACAGGGAGAAATAACACTTGCCGATTTAACGCGTATGGCACTACGAATGGATCCGGACCGAGTGATTGTCGGTGAAGTTCGAGGAGCCGAAGCATTTCCGATGTTGATGGCGATGAGCCAGGGCAATAACGGTTCTATGTGCACGATGCACGCAGATTCAACTCGTTCGGTGTTTCCAAAACTTGCTGCATATGTATCAATGGCTTCAACTGGCTTGCCAATAGACACAGTTAATTTGTTGCTATCAAGTGCTCTTCATTTTGTTATCTATATAAGTAGCACAGGCAGCGATCGTCGGGTGGCTTCAGTTCGTGAAGTAGTTGACTGTGACGGTGCAAACATAATTTCAAATGAGATATTCGCACTGAATTCGCAGGGTGAGCTTTTAAGAACTTTCCCATTACGCGAAGCAACCCGTGAACTACTTTCAGCATTCGGATACGACGATGAACGATGTTCGCCATGATCACATTCTTCGTATGCATTCTCTGTGGTGCTGCCACTGGTCTTGGCGTGTTCATTGTGTCTCTCGCTATACGTGATGGAACGGTAAAGACGAAAACAAAAGTTGCTAATCGGCAATCAAACTTGAACCGCTCACTGAACATTTTTATTGCGCCAACAGTCGGCGTTGTGATTTTTTTGGTTACCCGCTGGCTTTTGGTTGCAGTTGTTCTGAGTTTGGTTTTCATCGCAGTGCCGGCACTCAAATCTAAACAGCGTCTACGTCGCGATGAGCGCGGATTAGCTGACGCAATCGCGACTTGGACAGAACAACTCCGAGATACTTTGGCGGGTGCACACGGGTTAGAGCAAGCGATTGTCGCAACTTCTGATCATGCCCCGCTTGCTATTTCGGTCGCAGTTCGTCGACTAAGCGCACAAATTAAGTACGGCAAACTTAGCGATGGTTTACGACGCTTTGCCGACGAAGTTGACCACCCGATCGCCGATTTTGTCTCCGCTGCTCTGATCACAGCGACGAAATATCAAGCTCGCGATATCGCTCAACTTCTGGGACACCTTGCTCAATGCGCCCGCGAAGAAGGCCGGATGAGAACTCGTATTTGGGTAGGGCGAGCGAGAACCCGAAGTTCAGTGCGCATTATTTCGTTTGTCGTTATTGGCTTTGTCGCATTGCTAGTTATTTTCAATCGCGACTATCTGGGTGTTTACTCGTCACTTGAAGGACAAGTAATGCTGAGTTGCATATTTATTGTGTTCGGGGTTGCGCTGATCATGCTTGATCAGTTTTCGCGAATCGTCACTCCACAAAGATTCATTCGCCGTCGAGAAGTAACTAACGTGTGATTGCCATCATGATTTGTGGCGTCACTTGTGGTCTCGGGCTTTTCTTTGTCATTCGTCCAGGCGTGTTAACAAGCAAAGCGAAGCGATTGCATGAACAATTTGAACAAGGCATGGTGTGGTTGGTTCGTCGGTCTCAAGAAAGACACCGTGCAGATTTGGCAGTGGTTGGTCATCAAGCTTCTGAGATGGTAGTGAAAAAGCTCGCCTCATTATTTTTTGGTGTTTTGGGAGGTTTTGGAATCAACCTGTTTTTCTATCTGACTGGTGTCAGTATCTCAAAATTGATTGGTGTTGTGATTTTGGTGTGTGCAGGAGTGATGGGTTTCTTTCTCCCAGATAGTCGGGTAAGAGTTCAAGCAACTCGTCGGCGCCAAGATTTTCTACACGCATTTTCAAGTTATTTAGATCTAACCAATGTTCTTCTCGCGGGTGGAGCAGGAACTGAAACGGCTTTAATTGCGGCTGCTGAAGCAGGAGACGGCTGGTCATTTGCCGAGATTCGCGATGCGTTGACAAGAGCTCGAAGCGCACGAAGGTCACCCTGGGTCGAACTAGGCAATCTTGGTGACGCGTACAACATTCCAGAACTGGCTGAGGTTGCAGGAAGCGTGCAACTAGCTGGTGAGCACGGTGCGCGTATTCGACTTTCTCTTTCAGCGCGAGCTGACTCGTTGCGCAATCGGCATATGGGCGAAATCGAAGCTCAAGCCCAAGCTGCGACTGAGCGGATGGGAATTCCGATGGTGTTGTTATTTATTGCATTCATCGCGTTGATTGGTTATCCAGCAGTTCATTTAGTTCTTGGAAGTTTTTAGTAAGCCATTTCATGAAATTTTTTACACAGTTTATTAAAGAGCTGATTAATGAGTTAGTTAGTTAGCAAAACATCAACATACAAAACGAAATGGGGGAAATATGTCATCAATGAGAAATGTTTGGCAGTACTACTGGGTGCGGTTCACGGCCTCAGTGCAAAGTGATAGCGAGCGGGGTGAAGTCAGTGCGACAACTGTAGTCATGGCTGCTGCGTTAATCGCTCTTGCGATTGCAGTTGGGGCAACGATCACCAGTCGTGTAACCAATAAGGCAAACTCACTGAACCTCGGCTAGATAAGAAATTATCTCAGCCAGCGAAATTATTGTGATGACCACAACAAGCAGCACGATTGATCGGGGTGACACCGTTTTAGAGGTTGTCATTGCCGTGCCAATCGTGCTGACTTTGTTGCTTATTGCAGTTCAGTCCATGTTG
>JBILAG010000119.1:0-4938 GCA_044354345.1 Ilumatobacteraceae bacterium
TGAAGCTCTCTGCCGATGATTTTGAAATTGAGCAGACAGAACATCTAACAAGATCATCAACTGTGTTGATGCTGGATCTTTCGTTATCGATGCCGATGCGTGACTACTTCTTGCCTGCAAAGAAAGTTGCTATGGCTTTGCACTCGTTGATGAGCACGCAGTTTCCGCGCGACTATTTGGGCATTGTTGGTTTCAGCGAGGTGGCTCGAGAACTTACACCAAAGCAATTGCCTGAGGTTTCTTGGGATTTTGTTTACGGCACCAACATGCAACATGGGTTTATGTTGGCCCGCAAAATGTTGTCGCGCCAGAGTGGCACGAAGCAAATAATTATGATCACCGATGGCGAACCGACGGCCCATATTTCAAAGTCGGGCGACGTATTTTTCAATTATCCGCCGGTTCGTGAAACGGTTGAAGCGACATTGAGCGAAGTCATGCGGGCGACCCGCGAAGGCATACGGATAAACACTTTTATGCTTGACGCATCTCATGCGTTACAAGCGTTTATTGAGCAACTAACCGCGATCAATCATGGTCGGGCATTTTTTACGAGCCCAGAAAATCTTGGCGAATATTTGCTCGTTGATTTCATCGAACACAAGCGACAACTTTCTCGCCATCGCGGTTCTCGTCGCGCCAGCTAATAAATATTTGCATTTTGTTGAGTTTGGGGCTAAATTACATACCTGTAGTTACAAGGTGCTAGCACAACTAGTGCTCGTAGCTAAAACAGAAGTCATTTAATTCGGGAGCCAAATTGGATTTTAGAGCGAACAGATCATCAAGCAGCGACCATGCATGGCAAGACGAAGCTAACTGCCTCGGTGTTGATCCCGACCTGTTTTTTCCTGAGCGCGGCGCATCAACTCGTGAAGCCAAAGAAGTTTGTCGTGGCTGTGTAGTCAAGAATGATTGTCTTGAATATGCACTTGAAAACGGCGAAAAGTTTGGTATCTGGGGTGGTCTTTCTGAACGTGAGCGTCGCCGTCTGCGTCGTCAACGTGCGCAAGGCACTCGCAACATCGCCAGCGCCTAACCGCCACTAGCTATTCAGTTCACTCGAAGTTTTGCATCGCGCGATTGCGCGCGGCCAGACACCACTCAATAGTTTTTTCTTTACTCAGATCTAATTCAGCCCATCGGGATTTTGCGATTTGAGTCAATACTCGTGCTGGCACGAGACCAACTAACTCGGCACGATCAATTTCTGCGTGCTTCGCAATTTCGTCAAAAACGAATGCAGGTCCGGCAACATCAGGGGAAATCAAGTTCATGCTTACTTGAATCTCATCACCAAGTTGTAGTCCTAAAGTTCGCACTTCACGGCTTCGCAATTCACGAGCAATTTGGCGACCTTCTTCAATAGTTGAGTTCTTTAGGAAGACGTTATAAGCAACGAGAATCTGCCTTGCACCCACACAAATTGCACCTGCTGTTGGGTGAGGTTTGTTTGGTCCAAAATCTGGCATTAAGTCAACGAATGCTCGCTTGCGAACCTCGGGCAGGTCACGCTCTGGCCCATATACAAAACTCGGAATCTTTAGCTCGCTTGCCGCAAATTCGGCAAACTCATTGCGCGCACTAATTGCTTCTTCAATAGTCGAGTTTTCAAGCGGCACAAATGGCGCGACATCGATGATTCCAATACGTGGATGAACGCCAATATGTTCAGATAAATCAAATTGCTTGGCGCAAAGCTCAGCAAGTAGGTGGGGGGTTTTAGAACCCACGATTGTGAATACGCTGCGATGGTGGTGATAATCACTATGAATGTCTAAGACGTCGTTGCCGATTTGGTTACGAATATTGGCAATCGTGTCTAGTTGCCGTCCCTCACTGATGTTTATAACGCATTCGAGCATCTCTAATTCTTAGCGCACTTTTGGTGGGTGATGCTAGAGTTGACTCATGTTTAACGGACCTGAAATTTGGATCATCATCTTGCTTGTCGTCGTGCTATTCGGAGGCAAGCGCCTTCCGAATATTGCCCGAAACCTAGGTAAGGCTCAAAGCGAACTCAAAAAGGGTCTTGCTGAGGGTGCTGCCGAAGCCAAAAAAGACGAAACCCCAAAAACCGACAGCAAATAATTCGCTCACTCAATCGCGACGATTTTTACTTTCGTCCCGAGTACATCGCTGAGCAGACCTCGTCGTTCATTTGCTGCGTAGAGATTAAGTTCTAAATCAAGTTTTGTTGAACCTTTAACAAAAATTAGCAGTTGCTCATCCTCTGATCGAGTAGAAACTTTCTTCACTCGTCCATCGTGAGTGCGATCAAGCCCAATCGCAATTCTCAGCAAACCGGCAAGTGAGCGCACGATTTGCTGGTCAGTCTCAGAAAGCAGGGCAAACTCTGGGTGCGAATCTTTTGGCACACTCTTTCGGTGGTACCGAGCGATCTGTGCGATCAACTCGATTTCACGATCTGTAAGCCCGACAAGTTCTGAGTTGCGAATTACATAATATGAGTGCAGGTGGTGCTTCGAATGTGAGACGACTACGCCAACATTTGTTAAAAGCGCCGCAGCTTCAAGATATCTTCGACATGATTCATCAAGATTTAATTTCTTCTGCAGGTCTTCAAAAAGTGATAGGGCAATTTTGGCAACATTTCTGCTGTGCGCTGGTTGATCATCACAACGGTCTGCTAACTGCCTCACACTCGCAAGCGCCGGGTCAACACCATCTGGATGATCAAGTAAGTCTCGTCTTTGTAAAGTGTCATAGAGCACGCCTTCACGCAATGCGTAGTCTGAATACGTAAAGTTCGTGACCCCAAAAGACAACGCGACGCCTTCTAAAATTATTGCCCCAGCCAAAATAATGTCAGCGCGAGAAGACTCAAGATCAAATGCTTTTTCACGTTGCTTCACGGTTGGCTGATCGGCTAGCAAGTCAACAACTTTGCTGACATCGTTAGCTGCGAACTCATAGCGGTTGAATGACTTTGGCTCAGGTTGCTTATTCTGCTTGGCAATAAGTTTGGCGATCGCTTGAATTGTGCCCGAAGACCCAACCGCCACCTCAAACCCAAGTTGTTCAACTTGCGGTTCAATTGTTGAAAGCATTGAGCGCACGAATTTTCGACAGCTTCCTACTGCACTCGGGTGCAATACTTCAGTTGCGAAAAATCGGTCTGTCAAGCGAACTGCACCAAGTTTGAAGCTTCGCGACAGCAGGATATTCTCGCCGGTTGCTATAACAATCTCGGTTGAGCCGCCACCGATATCACACATCAACATCCTTGAATCGCCAATCGCAATTGCGTGCCTGACGCCCAGATGAATCAATCGAGCTTCTTCGACTCCTGAAATGATCTCAACTTCTACATCCGCTTCTTTACGCGCACGTTTAATAAATTCGTTTCGATTTTGGGCTTCGCGCACCGCACTTGTTGCGACGGCACGCAACTTTGCGTTGTGAATATCAGCGATCGCCCGCATGCGTGTCAGCGCCGCGATACCTCTATCCATTGCATCCTGCTCAAGTAGTTTCATATCCCCTGAACCGTGCCCTAAGCGAATTACTTCTTTTTCGCTTGTGATTACCTCGAAACCAGTTTCGACAGGTTTTGCGACAACTAAATGAAAACTATTTGTTCCGATATCTAGTGCGGCAAACATTCCCTCAGATTTAGACCACACGATTACTCATCTTAGAATGAGATCGATTGACGGTAGGATTCAAATTCGAATCGAGGTACCACATGTCGAACTTTGCTGAACCAACAACTCTTAACGAGCCGCCGCGCGGACACGCCCGAATTGTCTACTTAGGCTCAGTTTCTCCTCACTGGGAGGTTTATGGCGATTATGGAGACCAGAACCTACTTGAAGATTTCCGAGCTCGTGTTCTTGCCAGATTGATTCTTTTGCCGAGAAATGATCCTCAATTCCGCCGAAATCAAGAGCGCGTCAGCAAAGATGCTGAGCGTGAACGAATCAGTATCGAGTGGGAGTTGGGCTATCCGGTTTCGTCAGATTCGGCGTCAACTCCAGTAGTTAATGCTGTTGACGATGTAGCCGCGGTGCCAAGCGAATAGCAGTATCGCAAAGTTTGCCGTTAATCAGCAAAGACAAGTCACGAGTTGCGACAGCCCAATATGTCGCTGAAATGAAATCAAAGTGACATCTTGGCGAAATCGATTTTTAACGGTTTACCGATCTGCTCAAAATTTATACGCTGAAAGTATTGAAACAAAAGCTTTAGATCAGTTAACAAGTCGATATATAAATCGCGAGTTAAGTTGGCTTGACTTCAATGATCGTGTGCTGGCACTTGCAAGCGACGAGAGTGTTCCGCTACTTGAGCGCTGTCGCTTCGTATCAATTTGCTCGTCAAATCTTGATGAGTTTTACCAAATTCGAGTTGCCGCGCTGAAAGATCAAGTTGCGGGAGATATCTCAACAAAAACTCCCGATGGACGCTCGCCGCTTGACCAACTTAGAGAGATTACAGAGCGCACGCAGAGTTTTGTTCAGCGACAAGAAGATGTCTGGACGAAAGAGTTGTTACCTCAACTTGAATTATTTGATGTTCGGGTGCAGAGCTGGTCGCAACTATCTGCCAACGATAAGACAGAACTTTCTAAAGATTTTGATCAGAGAATTTTTCCGGTTTTGACTCCATTGGCAGTTGACCCTGCGCATCCCTTTCCATACATCTCAAATCTTGCATTGAATCTGGCCGTAGTTGCTAGTGACCCAAACTCGGGAGAGCAAAGATTTGCGCGATTGAAGATTCCTAAAAACATGAGCCGATTTATGAGAGTCGGAAAGTCGAACAACTTTGTTTTGCTCGAAGAACTGATCGCGGCGAATCTCTCGCGATTATTTCAGGGAATGACCATTGAGCAGTGTTTTGTTTTTCGTGTTACGCGCAACGCGGACCTTTCGCTTGATGACGAAGATGCCGAAGATCTTCTCGCCGCTGTAG
>JBILAG010000120.1:0-4919 GCA_044354345.1 Ilumatobacteraceae bacterium
AGCGACGCCAGATTCTTGTTCAAGAAGCCAGAGTTCGGTCTCTAGCGCGAAATGACCAATTCGATCACTGCGCATCACGCCAATTCGAACTAAAAAAGCCGGTCGAATCACGCGAATCAATACGACGAAGAACAGCGCAAATGGCGCTGAAAGAGTTAGTCGAACTAGCCGGCTGAGGCGGGGATCAATGTTGAACTTCAAAGTTTTATAATGTCCAGTGCGGGTTAGCGCGAAGAAAGTCAGTGCCAATTATTGGTTTGTGATCATCTGCACGGCTCTTAATACCTGGAGGCGAAAGTTGGTCATATAACGACCAGAACTTATCTTGCAGAGTCTTTGCCTCGATAGTTACTTGCCAGGTGCCATTTTTGCGGGCGAGTAATTCTTGAGTCGCAAGTGTTATTTCATCTGGAGTATTTTCTACAAGTTTTAGGCCTGCACGTTGATATTCGTAACTGCTTGTACAAGACCCAAGCGCATTTTTTGATGCCACAATTTCGCTGAACGACATATATCTACTCTCGTTCTCAATCCAATATTGTTTCGGGATTATCAAATCTTGTGGGCCATACTTGCCGAAATTGGCGATCGGAATGTAATTTGTCAAAACTCTTGGTACGCGAAAAATCTCTGGGATTGAATCAATACCCAAGACGGTTGAAATGAAAATTTCACAGTTTGCCGAAAGGTATATATCTAGAAAATCGGTACGCATGCCGTTTGATGCATAGTCGAAAACCCCTGATGCATCTACCCCAAATGGTCGCTCAACTTTTGCGCCCATTCTGAAAACAAGAAAACCGTCTGAAGCTAATCGCTCGGTAACATTATGAAAATTGCTGATGTCGTTATTGCGATAGTCATCATGACGAATGTCGCGATTCTCAAACTGATCTCGTTTGTACGAAGAATCACGAACAGCCAAGCACACAAACTTCTGACTAGGGGTAAGTCTCACAGAATTTAGAAAATCTTCACCTTGTTTTGTTTCTGAATTTGAAAATTCGATATGTGGCTTAAATTTGCTGTAGAGACCGTATGCATCTCGATCGTGGTGCGAAATTGAAAATTTAGACCCGCCAGGTAGTCGCCGTGAAATTGCGTCGGCATATCTAGTAATTGGCGAATTGGAAATCTTGATTGCTCGCGACCACATCGTGTCTAATTGGTTGTTGGCAACCGCGTGATCTGGGTTTCGGTACCAGATGTCTGCAGTTTTCTTAGAATCGCCGTGAATTTTTGCATCTTTTTCACACAAGTGAATTTCTACATTTGATGCGTAGTGCCCAATTTCGTGACTCGGAAGCCGACCAAATTTATAGTTTCTAAACGGCAACACAATTCGAATCGCGATAGCGATAACTAATCCAGAAATTATCAGGACTAACTTGAAAAGATACTTCATGCTCTAACAAAAAATTGATGATTGTCAAGAAAGCTTTGCGAGATCGGAAGCCCACCAACCGCACCTTCGCTGAGTCGAATGTTCTGTGCGTTGCTTTGCTGATCAGTCATATTCCAATTATTTTTCTCAAATCGTTGAAACATTTCAACTGCTGCGTCGACTAAATCTTGAGGTGAATTATCTATGATTTCAAATTCAATGTTTTCATGAACTGTCGACTCGCACCAAGGAATCGGAGTACGTAGTGACTGTTGCAATGACATTGCTGCCTTTTTGGTTTTAAGTTTGTAGAGCTTTGGCACCATAAATGATTTTTCGAAAAATGAACAGTGGCCAAAAGAAGAATAGTTTGTTCTAATTACGGGCGTACCAAAACACATCGGCACTTCTGAGCCGCCTGAGTTTGTGGCGATTGAAAATTTGGCCTTTGCCCATAGAAACACATCCATCCAGTCAACTCGCTCTACCGCGTGCGCATAATCAACGACGTTCGGCATATCGGGCAGTGGCGACATCAAAGGGCTACCCATACGAATTACCCATCCACCACGATTTACAATCTCGCGCATCATCGGGAAATAAGTCGAAATATCGGCGTTTTGTAGGCGGGCGTGTGCTCGATGGTCACCTTCTCGCACATGGATCACTACAAACCATGCATCAGATGGAAGTCCCCATCGTTTGAGAATCGACATTCCTCGAGCCTCAAAAGAGTCTGAAAGTTTGACAACCGGTTCACGATTTTCTTTGCTCCATGCTTGGTTCGCAATATCGATAGCCGACCACTGATCAACTACTCCGGTCTTGAGCCGATACATCGGTACTTGATCAACTATCGAACTAAATTTTTGTGTGAACTTTTCAATAAGTTTGACTTCACTCCTAATATTTAATATTTTCGGCAGAAAAAGTTTTAGAAGTGCACTATTTGATGAATATTGAGAATCGTAGAGCAGAATCCTTTGCTCGTCAGAGAGCAAATTTAAGTCTCTGAGCTTGACTACCGCATCAAGTAACGAAATATGACCAAGTGGCCCCGTCCATCCGTTGCCCAGAAAGCGCAATTGCGTTGTATCTAATGACTGTTCTTGGGCGAGTTGCTGCATCAACTGATCTGCGTCAGCTGAAACCTCAAGATAGCTAGTCCATTCACCCCGAAGAAAGTGTGTCTGCGCGTGTGCCTGTTTTAACTCAAGCGATTTTGGAAACAGTTCTGCGCCCTGATGATGTTTTTCAAGGGCTGCTGCAGTTTTATGATCCTTAATTAATGCTCTAATTTGGTTCAGTATTTCTTCAACTTTGCTGACCATCAAAGAATCGGACTTATTGGGCTCAACATTTTGGCCGACAGTCTGAGAAAACTTATTTGAAATCTTGTTGAGTTTTTTCCAAAATCGTCGCTCTTGAAAGCTCAACAAGGCAACAAATGTGAGCAGCGCCCTCAATTTCGAAAACTTTTTCAGAAACGCTAAAAAGTTGCCGTGCCGTAGTTGAAACAACTGCCGTCTGATTTTTTTAATCAACATTTGCAATCTCTTGAGCGCGTTGATAGCTCTCTGGAGTACCAACATCGATATAGGTCTTGTCGGTTTCAACGACATAGATGCGTTTAAGTAGTTTCGGTATCACCTGAGTACTGAAATCATGCTCAGTTGTAACGCTTGCTACTAATTCGCTCGACAAAACGTATAACGCTGCATTTGCCAAATTGCCATGATTCTCTGGCGACTTTTCATGCATCTTTTGTAAAATATTTTGATCGTCAAGCTCAAGAATCCCACAGGTTTGTGGCGTATCGGTCCGAAAGGCAAGCATCGTCATTAAACAATTTTTCGGTCGTTGAATATGAAGTTCAATCAGCTGAGAAATGTCAACTTCCGAATAGTTATCGGCGTGAATATACATTCCATCTTCGCCCTTAAAAAAATCTCGGTTCGCTACTAGCGTTCCTGCTGTACCAAGTAACTCTGGTTCAAAAACCGTTTCAACCTGATCGCGATATGCAGAATTCGCAATATGGTCTTCAACCAACTCATGCTTGTAGTGAAGATTTACAAGAATTCTTTTGACTCCGGCATGAAGTAGCGATTCAACCCAAATATCTAAGAGTGGCTTACCTTTGATCGGTACCAAACATTTTGGGACTGTGTCGGTGAGTGGCCTAAGTCGAGTTCCGAGTCCGGCGGCAAGTAGAACCGCTCTCACTCCGCCAACTCGTGCAGAAGTTCGTTTTGAGTGATTGGTGTATTGCCAACTCGCCCAACTTGAATTGCTGCGGCCAGCGAGCCGAGCAATCCTGACTCCCACATGTTTGCGCCAACTGTCATTGCCATCGAAGTCGCGACTAGCAGGCAATCGCCAGCACCGGCAACATCGTGAGGCGCCGAATTAAGTGCAGGAATCTGATCGGTCTCCCAGTCTTTGCCCCATCGGCCGTGCAACAAAACTCCTTGTTCGCCAAGTTTCAAAGTGACACTTTTTGCTTCGGCGCTTAAACAGACCGACTGGGCAATCACGACGAGACCGTCTTCGGTGTTGCGTAGCGCCAATCTGGCTTCGCGTTCTGTTGGCGTTATCAAATCTGCATTTTTGAATCTTGAAATATCGCCAATTTGTGATGAGGATTGACTATCTGCAACTATTCGCATTTTATTTTTGGTCGCAATCTCAACAAGTTGATCGACAACATTCTGGTGAAGACATCCATAATTAAAATCTGAGAAAATTAACAGATCGGCATTAGCACAAGCATTTTTTACACTCGCCACGAGGCTTTTTTGTATCGGCTCGTCTACCGAACGTTGCACAAGATGACTAACTCTCAACAGAGTTTTACCGCGACTTCGAAAGCGCTGCTTGAGAGTTGTTGGTCTTGCCTCGTCGACAATTAGTTCGTGGTCAACATTGAATTTTGTCAATTCATCACGACAGAATTGTGCCGACTCATCAATACCAACGACTGAGAAGTATTTTACTTTCGCACCAAGCGACGCTGCATGGGCCGCAACAATCGCCGCCCCGCCGATAAATTTCTTGCTTGAAATCGGCGTCACAACAATTGTTGGATCTTCTTCGGACATTCCAAGTGGATCACAAGAGATATATTCGTCAACGATTGTGTCGCCGATCACCACAACTTTCATATCTTTCATCTTTGAAAGTAACAACGATAGAGATTTTTTGGTTACTCCACGTCGAGCCATAAAATCGTTTGGCAGAGTAATCGTCTTTGGCTCTTGAATTGCCATCTCGCGGCGAATCAAATCAAGCGAAGTAAACACCACATCACCCGAACTGAACAACAATTTTCCACCATAACTATCTACGGCTTCTTGCTCCGGGTTGTCCTTAGTTTTATGTTCTTTGCCTTTAACTACTCGTGCCGGTTGAATTTTGCGGATCGCATCATTCACCGAATCATCAATCAAAAACGCTTCATCTACGATTGCGTGCATTTTGACAGCCTCTAAGCGAAACTCTTGGGGCACATGTGCTGCGACCCCAGCCACACGAT
>JBILAG010000121.1:0-4849 GCA_044354345.1 Ilumatobacteraceae bacterium
TTTACGACCTACTAATTTTTGACGAACTTACATATCTACTTAATTGGAACTGGATTGAAACTCAGCCAGTTATTGATGCTCTGGTAAACCGTCCACAACACATAAACGTAGTCGTCACCGGGCGCGATGCACCCCAGTCGCTAATTGACATTGCCGACACAGTTACTGAAATGCGAAATATTAAACATGCGTATGAAAGTGGCTTCAAAGCAAAGCGTGGGATTGACTACTGATGCAAGCTGAAACCAATTCAGACATTACATTGCCACTTGGTCTGATTGTTCTCCTCGGTGGTGCTCGAAGCGGCAAGAGTTCTCTGGCAGTCGAACTTGCAACACAATCAAATAAATCAGTGATTTTTATTGCGACTGCTCAAGCTCACGATGAAGATATGAAAAATCGAATCGCAAGACACCGGTCTGAAAGACCGAACTGGCAAACTATTGAGGAACCAATTAATTTAAATGCGGCATTAAACAATTGCGCAACGAATGCGCTTGTGATTATCGACTGTTTGACACTTTGGATTTCTAATCTGATGCTTGGTGGCTATAGCGAGACCGAAATCCGCACAGCCAACACGCTGGTGTTGTCAGCGATTGATCGACGAGTCGGAACAACTATTGCAATCAGCAATGAAGTCGGACTCGGCATCGTTCCTGAAACACCGATTGGGCGCGATTACCGAGATGTACTTGGGCGTGTAAATCAACAATGGGCTCGAGCATCAAGTCGATCTTTGTTTTTAGTCGCTGGAAAGGCGATGAATTTATATGAACCAAAGGAGTTACTCAAATGACGGCGACCTGGTTACGAAATTCGTTGGAGAACTTACCCGCTGATAATGAGTCAACGCGAGGCGAAGTTCTAGAGCGCGCAAATAATGTTTTGCGTCCGGCGGGAGCACTTCAAAAACTTGATGATATTGCGATTTGGATGGCAGGTTGGCAAGCAACAAACCAACCAAAAGTATCGCGCCCAGTCGCACTTGTTTTTGCCGCCGACCACGGTGTCGCCGCCTCTAGTTCAGTTAGCGCATATCCGGCTGATGTAACAGCGGCAATGCTCAAGGCCTACCAATCTGGAAAATCAACACTTTCGGCATTTGCAAAAATAGCTGGAGCTACTGTGCATGCCGTTGACGTTGGCGTGGGCAGACCAACACAAGACATTCAAGTTGAAGCGGCAATGTCAGAGCAACGCTTTGACGAAGCGCTCAGCGCTGGTCGTAACGCTGTTGAGCAACTCGACGCAGATCTGTTGGTCATCGGCGAAATGGGAATCGGCAATACAACTGTTGCCGCCGCGATCACTGCTGCGCTACTAGGCGGCGAACCAAGTTCGTGGGTCGGTCGGGGCACTGGCGTGGATCAACAAGGGTACTACCGCAAATGTTTGGCAGTAGATCGCGCAGTCACACGAGTCAAAACAATTAAAGATCCAATCGAAATATTGCGACAAGTTGGCGGAGCAGAAATTGCAGCAATGACTGCAGCGATTGTCGCGGCGCGAATTCGACGACTTCCAGCTGTGATTGATGGATTCGTCGTAACATCTGCTGCGCTTCCACTGCACCAAGTTTTGAAAGATGCTCTTGATCACTGTGTGTTCAGTCATTGTTCAGCTGAGCCTGGCCACCGAAAAGTGCTCGAGTACTTAAATAAACCATATTTATTGGATCTCAATATGCGCCTCGGTGAAGGTAGCGGAGCAATGGCTGTTGTACCACTTATCGCAATGGCGTGTGCTGGTGTCACCGAGGTTCCAACATTTCAAGAATGGTTTGGAGAATGAATATTCTTCGTGGATTTTTCGTCGCATTGAGTTTTCTGACACGGATTCCAATTCACCACAAACACGAACCTCAAGTCGGATCGGCGGCACCGTGGTTTCCGATTGTCGGCGTTGTTGTGGGTGCAATTGTTGGCGGGGTTGCATGGGGCGTCAGCAATCTCACGACCCCTTTAGTTGGTGCGGCTGTTGGAGTTTTAGTTGGCGTTGCAGTCACTGGCGCATTTCATGAAGATGGTCTCGCTGATGTTGCCGACGCATTTGTTGGCGGATGGACAACCGAACAGCGTTTAAAAATTCTTAAAGATCCGCTACATGGTTCATACGGAGTTGCCGTTTTATGCGGGTCAATCGTGCTGCGGATTTGCGCACTCAGCGCGATTTCACCGCGCGACATGTTCACAGCCGCAATTGCAGCACACTGCTTTGCACGCGCCGGTGCGCTTGCACTTATGCTGACTACTGCGCTTGCTCGTCACGAAGGACTTGGCTCTGACTATGTCAGTTCGTTACGCACTTCTCGAGCCATTACTTCGCTTGGCGTCTCGCTACTAATCGTGATTGCGATAACTGGTATTTGGTCGATTGCAGTGGTCGGCGCAACAATTGTCGGCGCTGCGACAATTCGATGGTGGTCAAAAAAGAAAATCGGCGGAATCACCGGCGATATCCTCGGTGCCGCCGAACAAGTCAGCGAAGCCTTAATTCTCGTCGTACTCAGCGCAAAGTAACTTGGTGGATCAACTAAAAAAGTGGATAGTTAAAAGGTGCTTGTTCGTCTTCGCCGCCCCGTTTCGCCAAGAAACGGTTACGTATTCGGTTTAGTAGTTTTTTAAAAAATCTCACGACTGCATCATACTTTATTCAAAACATTTACTAATTTTCGTTTGGCTAATTCGCTGTAAATGAATTTTGCAATCAACTCATTACCTCGAGCATTTACGTGAGACCAGTCCAAAAATACTGGCGCAGGTGAGTGATCAAAAATATGCAACGCCGCAACACCATACGGCACAGTCTTGATCCAAACCTCATAAATTTTATAGGCATCAATAATCAAAGTTTTTATATCGCGAGAAAATCTTCCTTCTAATTTTTTTTCGTACTCTGACTTAGTTAATAGCGTGTACAAATTTGGCTGTAAAACGGCAACCATATGAGCACCCTTACTCGAACAATGCTCAAACGCCAGGTTTAGAGCGTTGATCGTCTCTTTAACTGCTCGTCGCGAAAATTTACGGAAACTCCTTGGCCCAAATTCTCCGTACATCCACTTTGCGGTTTCAGAACCGAAATCAGACATCGCCCTTAAAACTCGAATTGGCAACCATACCAACTGTTCCGAAGGCTTTCCCGCTCGATGATCAATCCAACCAGAATCATTATCGCCAAAATAAAAAACAACTATGTCGTCTTTCTTGACTTTTGTATATTGAAGCAACATTTGAACTCTGTCTATTGTCGTCGCTCCGGATGCGCCGTAATTAAAAACTTGAACTGATTCTTGGAACGAATTCAATATCCGTTGTAAAATTGAAGCATTCGTTAGCCGGTCAGGGACTTCCTCGCAAAGAACAGTCGATCCACCGAACAGAAGTAGGTTTGACTTATCGCTTGAATTAATTGAATCCGTAGTATTTCGAACTCCGTCAATCATCAAATAGTTGGCGCCGACAAAATTAATATTCGCGTGCATTTCGAAGGATTTGACTGGGGAATCTGGACTTGATGATGACTTAAAGTTTTGCTTCTGAAGACTACGGCTTTTCATAAACTCTTGCATCTCAAGCCAAACGGCTTCGGTCATATAGTCATCCGGATATGCCCCAGCGGCGTTTCTTGCTTCGTCAAAACTCACACCGGAACCGATTTTGTTGGTTTGACCGTCTGCCCGACTAGCTGGAAGATGGGCGACGATGCTGCGGAGAGTTAGTTCAAGAGCAACTACGAGGAGAGACAGCACGACTGTGATGACAACTACGGGCAGAGCGTAACTAGTTTGCAAAAGATAGATGAATAATGCGATCGGCATACCGAGTGCCGTCGAAACTTGAAAATGGCGGATCTCAGATTTGATTCGTACTTTTTTTAAGAGAAAAAAAGTTGATGGTACCGCAACAGCAAATCCAGCCAGAACTGCGATTAACACTTTCGCCATCATCCACCAAAGTCTAAACGATTTTCATAATCCTTAGCCTTTAGCCATTGATGAAAGTGGCGAGGCGGTTGATGCCTTCGCGTAAATCATCGTCGCCAAGTGCAAACGAGAAGCGCGCATAGCGCGGCAAGCCGAAAGCTTCGCCCGGCACGAAAGCAACTTTGGCACGGTCAAGCACAACATCGGCTAACTCAAGAGTTGTTGCTGCAGTTATGCCGCTCAAATTTCGATTTAGCAACCCAGAAAAATCGGGGAAACAATAAAAAGCACCTTGCGGCTGCATGCAACTGACACCAGGTATTTTGTTCAACATCTCATGCATCAACGCGCCGCGACGAGCAAATGCTTCGCGCATCATCGCGACTGCCGACAAGTCGCCTGAAACGGCAGCCAATGCGGCATACTGCGCCACATTCGAAACATTCGAAGTTGTATGACTTTGAAAGTTGATTGCCGCTTTCATCACATCTGGCGGCCCGACCATCCAACCCACACGCCACCCAGTCATTGCATAAGTCTTGGCAACACCGTTAACAATCACGCAACGATCGGCAATCTCGGGCACGACCGTCGGCATCGAAGTGAAAACATGTTTGCCATAAGTAAGGTGCTCATAAATTTCATCGGTCACAACCCAAACGTCATTGGCTACCGCCCACTTGCCAATTGCAATTGTTTCTTCACGCGAGTAAACAGCGCCACTCGGATTATCTGGCGAAACAAATAACAAAACTTTCGTCTTCGCAGTTTTGGCACGCTCGAGTTGCTCGACTGTAACTTTAAATTCTGTCTCTTGTGTTGTGTCAATGATGACCGGCACACCGCCAGCAAGCGTGATCGCCTCTGGGTAAGTTGTCCAATATGGAGCAGGGCAAATTACTTCATCGCCTGGGTCGCACA
>JBILAG010000037.1:0-17190 GCA_044354345.1 Ilumatobacteraceae bacterium
TGCAAAATTTTTAAGTAAGGAAAAATGGATTGCAGGTGTTGATGCAAAAAAGATAATCACAGTCAGTAATTTCTTCAGAGAGCATCAGTTTGATGTAGTAATAAATTGCATTGGCGTTGTCAAACAGAGAAGCCACCGAACTAGTGAAGATGAGATGATTGAAGTAAACGCTCATTTCCCACACAAACTTTTGAAAATTTGCGATGCATCTGGCGCTCGGTTGATTCAAATCAGTACTGATTGCGTATTTTCTGGCGACAAAGGCAACTATGCAGTAACTGATAATCCTGACCCAATCGACATTTATGGCTCATCAAAACTAGCGGGCGAGATTGTTGATGATCATAATTTGACAATCCGTACTTCACATGTAGGGCGAGAACTAGCTAACTTCACAAGTCTTTTTGAATGGATTCTTAGTAATCGTGGCAAAAAAGTATTTGGTTATTCAAATGTAATTTACTCAGGCTTGACAACGTTTAGTTTGTCAGTAGTAATTGATTCTTTATTGACAACTGGTTCAAGCCTCAACGGTTTAGTGCATGTTGCATCAAATCCAATAAGTAAATTTCAATTAATTACTGAACTAAATAATCGCCTAGGTCTTGGTTTAGACATCAAAGAAGACGAGTTGATGGTTTCGAATAGATCATTAGTAACAAGCGATCAAATCACCCAACTCGGAATCGAAATACCATCGTGGGATCAAATGTTGGACAACTTTTGTGAAGATCAAGCAACTTATGACTTTGTCTCGCACTGAGTTAACGGTGACGACAGGCGGTTTGCTTATATAATTAATTATCAAAAGGCGCTCTAAAATGAAAAAGTGGCAAACTGAAACCTTGGGCCGTTTTGATGTTGTCAATGAATTATCGTTTTCGCAAGATTTGATTAAACAATGAAAAAAGAGACGAAATCGGCATTGAAGGTAATGACAATTGTTGGTACTCGCCCAGAACTCATCAAACTGAGCCGGATCATCCCGTTATTGGATGAACACACGCAACACACTTTGGTGCACACAGGTCAAAATTTTTCACCCGAACTTAATGAAGTTTTTTTCAATGAAATGCGTATTCGAAAGCCAGACCATGTTTTCTCGGTAGCGGGTTCAACGCCAATGAACTCGATAGCCAAGATTTTAGAGTCAACTGATCAAGTTTTAGAATCCGTGAAGCCAGATGCGGTTTTAGTTCTTGGTGACACAAATAGTGCACTTTCGGTAATTGCAGCCAAGCGCCGGAAAATACCTATATTTCATCTTGAAGCAGGAAATCGCTCATTTGATCAGCGAACCCCAGAAGAAGTAAATCGCAAGATCGTCGACCACACAAGCGACATTAATTTAACTTATTCAGAACACGCACGTCGTAATTTGCTGCACGAAGGGTTGGTAAGTAAGCAAATCTTCAACGTTGGTTCTCCAATGAAAGAGATTTTTGACTTTTATAATCCTGAATTTGACAAGTCTAAAATCCTTTCGGAACTTCAAGTAGAAAAAGACAAATATTTTGTTGTCAGTCTGCATCGAGAAGAAAATGTTGATGACCCAGAAATGCTAGTTAAATTAATTGAGGCAATTGAATTAACCTCTGATCGTTTCGATCATCGTGTAATTTTTTCTACTCACCCAAGAACTAAAGAACAACTCAGTAATTTGAACATCAAATTTAGCAAACGACTCAACTTTGTTACTGCGCTCGGATTCTTTGACTTCATCAAGCTTCAAAAAAATGCATTTTGTGTAATTTCTGACAGTGGTACTTTGACAGAAGAAGCTTCTCTGCTCGGCTTTCCTGCGGTCACTTTACGCGATGCACATGAACGACCTGAAGGTACTGATAACGGCACACTTGCAATGAGTAGTAGTTCTACAAATCAATTAATTTCAGAAGTGGCGGTTGTACGTTCACAGTTTGATTCTGGAAATTTCCCAAAACCGATTAGTGACTACGAAGTCAATGATGTTTCGTGGCGCGTGTTAAAAATTATTCTGAGTTATGTGGAGTATGTAAACAAACGCGTATGGTTTAAATAGTTCTTTTCGATGAATTTACTTTTTATTCACGAAGTTAATTGGCGAGATAAGGTCACCTTTGAGATTCATGACATCCCAGAGTTGCTATCTATTGCTGGACATTCTGTGTTTTTTATTGACTACCCTGAGGTGTCGTTAGATAAAAAAAAATTAAAGTATCGGTTTTTTCGGACAACGATCTCTCGAGTTCAATCTCGCACCCATAATGGCTCAACGGTAGAGCTGCGAACACCTGGGCGAATCTTGCCAGGGATGGCTGACCGGTTAGTTGCTTCGCTTACCTTTGTGCCACTGCTAATTAAGACGATTCGTTCTGAGAAAATTGACTTAATTATTCTGTATGGGGTACCGACAAACGGGTGGCAGACGGTGCTTGTTGCAAAGTTATTGCGGGTTCCGGTGATTTTTCGAGCGATAGATGTATCTCATTTACTTCGAGGGTCGCTGTTTAGAAACCTTATAAAAACCGCTGAGCGATTTATATATGGAAATGTAAATCATATTTCGGTTCACAACTCTGCGTTGGCAGAGTATTGCGTGAGTTTTGGTGCAAGCCCAAGAGACATTTCAATTGATTACCCTCGGCTTGATACAAATCGGTTCGCGCCTTCGCTCAGAGATCAAAATTTAGCGAAAAACTATGGAATCAGCGAAAAACACAAAGTCGTTTTTTACCGAGGCACGCTCTATCGCTTCTGTGGTCTGGAAAAATTTCTTGAATTATTCGCTGAAACTTTACACAACGATCCGAACATTTTTGTTTTAATAATCGGGAGCGGAGAAGCCGAGAAAGATATTTTGGATGCGATTCAACGACTCAAAATTCAAAGCCAGGTGATACTGCGGCCATTTGTTGACTATCCAGAACTGGTTAAACATATTTGTTTGGCTGATGTATCGGTAAATACTTTCGTGCCATCATTGGTTACAGACTGCGCATTACCTGGTCGTGCTCTGCAGTCACTTGCTTGCGGAATACCTGTTGTGTCAACACCACTTAAAGGGTTAATTAGTTATACAGGAGATTCGAAATCAGTAGTGTATGCGCCGCTTGATGTTGAATTTATTCATGCCGTAAATGATCTCTTGAAGAACAAACACCTGCGTGACAAGTTATCCGTCGCGGGCATAGAACTAATCGCATCAAAAGGTAATTGGCAGGATTTCACAGCAGAGTTTGTTGAACTTTGTCAATCAGTATTGGCGCGCAAGTGAAAAAGGTACTTATCGTCGCAATGATTGACAGCGTTCACACGGGTCGTTGGATAAGTCAATTTGACGGCGAGGCAATTGATTTTATGTTGTTTCCATCTACGCCACATAGACGAGTTCATTCGATAATCAAGCAACGTTTGAACGGAGGTCTTTCAGTCCAAGTCAGAATTTCGAAATGGATGAATTGGGCAGCGTTGGCATTGGGGGTAGCCGATCTATTTTTTGCTAATTTTTTTCGAGCCAAACTTCTTGCTAATGAGATAAATAGATTTCAGCCTGATGCAATACATATCATGGAAACACAGCATGCTGGATATTTAACTGATCGAGCCCTCAATGGGGTGAAAGTCAAACCACAAGTCATACTTTCTATTTGGGGTTCGGATCTGTTTTGGTTTCAAAGATTCCCCAAACACAGAACAAGAATTAAGTCAGTTCTGAATAAAGTGGATCTATTGGTAACGGAATGTCATAGAGACCGCGAATTCGCGCTCACACTTGGCTTCAAAGGAGAATTTTCTGAGTCAATGCCTGCAACTGGTGGAATGAACACCGAACTGTTAGCTAAGAAAGCCCGACAGATACCAGCAAAAGAGAGAAAGTGGATCGCAGTTAAGGGGTACAGCGGTTTTGTCGGGCAAGGTAAAGACGCAATAAAAGTAATCTCAGAGATAGAAAGCCAGATCACCGATTTCTCAGTGATGGTTTATTCTGCAGGATTAGGTACGCAATGGTTTGCTCGACGACTACAGAAACAAATGGGTACCCGATTAGTAATTGCTCGAAAGCATAAACTTTCGAACGCCGAAATTCAAGAAATGTTTTTAAAGTCTCGTGTAGCACTTGGATTATCTCTTTCTGATGGCTTACCTGCGACGGTTAAAGAGGCGATGTGTATGGGGGCATTTCCTGTTCAGACGTTAACCTCGTGTGCCGGAGAATGGTTCAAAGATGGGGTGTCTGGGATTTTGGTAGAACCAAACCAAATCAAAAATACGGCGGCTGTAATGATGAAAGTGCTCAGAGATGATGACTTAGTTGAATCTGCGGTATTTGATAACTTGATTAAAGCTGAGAAATTATTCTCGGAAAATGTATTAAAAGAAAAATCTAAAAATCTGTATTCTTCAATCAGTAAAACGAAAAATTAGATATGAAATCAGTTTTAGTAACCGGATCAGACGGCTTTTTGGGGAACCATGTTTTACGCGACTTGACTCGGCACGGGTTTAATGTTTTCCCTAAGCGCCGAACAGATGGCGACGTAACCAAAAGTACTACATGGGATAAATTTCCTGCGACTGATTATCTTGTTGATCTAGCGGGCTTGACGTTTGTTCCAGCTAGTTGGGAAAATCCAACTGAATTTGTGCAATCAAACTCAGTTAGTACATCACACGCACTAGATTTTTGCCGAAAAAATAAAACCAAAATGATTTTTTTGAGTACGTATTTGTATTCATCTAAACTTCAAACTCCAATTAAAGAGACAGACGAAATTGATCCTGCAAATCCTTACGCCTTGTCAAAACTTCTTGGTGAACAACTTTGTTCATTTTATGCAAAGCAATTCGGGGTAGAAGTAATTATTCTGCGACCATTTAATGTATTCGGTTCTGGGCAAAATTCAAGATTTCTCATTCCATCAATTATTTCTCAAGCGATGAAAGGTGACGAAATTAGTGTGTTGGATATTCGACCAGCGCGCGATTTTGTGTTTATTGAAGACCTACTTGATGCGGTTCATAAGTCAATAACGTCAGATTTGCGCTTTGGAATTATCAATGTGGGTACTGGAATCGCATCTACTGTTGAGGAACTGATTTTTTCGCTTGCCGATGTAATTGGTCGTAAGTTAACGATAAATTCTTCGAATCAAGAAAGATTTGGTGAAATTCACTTAACCCAAGCCGATGTTTCTCAAGCAAAGCTTTTACTCGGTTGGCAACCAAAATGGTCTCTTTCTCAGGGACTTCGCGAAGTTTGGAGAGACAGACAAGAACATAGAGTTTGATGATTTCTAATGAATGTTAGAGTTTGAGCGATGTCTGCTGATTTGATCCACACACTTGAGCTTGCGGGTGGTTGTATTGCATTCGGGTTACTTGTAATCAGATTTTCAAGGCGACGCAAAATCAGTTTCAGGTATACGACTGGTTGGTTATTGATCTGTGCTCTCGGTGTGTTCGCATCTTTGCTTTTGCCGATGATGACGCCATTGGCAACTTGGCTAAAACTTTCACCAATTGCACTACTTATAGCTATTACTGCCGTCGGTGTGGCATTGCTGTTTCTGCAATTAACAGTCAGCATCTCAGGAAATCAACGCAGAGTTGATTCGTTGACACAAGAGACTGCATTGTTGCGCGAAAAACTTGAACGTCTTCAAACAAATAAAAAAAAGTAGACCAAGAAGTGCAAAATTCTCCACTTGTAGTGGTGCCGGCTTTAAATGAACAAGCAACTATCCGCAGTGTTGTCAGTGCGATCAAAAAATTGGGCTACGACGTTGTAGTCGTGGATGATGGCTCTGGAGACAAGACAGCCGAATTAGCAAGCCGAGCAGGCGCAGTCGTCTTGAGAATGAAGCTTAATCTTGGCGTCGGCGGTGCTTTGCGATGTGGTTTTCGATATGCAATTAACGAAGGATATGACGCAGTTATTCAGTGCGACGCCGACGGCCAGCATCCTGAGAGCCATCTAAAAGAATTAGTCAATGTCTGGAAATCAACCTCAGCACATTTGGTCATTGGTAGTCGATTTAGAGATACACAGGATTCGATGAGAGTTGCATGGCACCGACGTTTTGCAATGTACGTTCTTGGTTTCATTGCATCTCGTGCGTGCAAGACGAGAATTACCGATTCAACATCTGGCTTTCGATTAATTGCCAAACCATTACTAAACGAATTTGCTAAGTCGTTTCCGAGTCATTATTTGGGCGACACATTTGAAGCAAACGTCGTTGCTGGTAGAGCGGGATATAAAGTCAAAGAGATCGGTGTACCGATTATTGATCGAAAAGTCGGTAAATCCTCAACAGGTTCTGGCAGGTCGGTGATTCTGATCTTGCGGAGTGTTTTAGTAGTTGTTTTCGGATTGCATTTCAATATTGGAAGGTTTAAGCCGCAAGCCACTAGACACCCGAGCGTAAAGCACTAAATTAACTTAGGTCCAATTGTGAATTTTGCCTGCGAACAAGGCAAACTTAAGCAACAACAGTTGACATCAGTTTGATAGGGAGATAAAAATGAAAACAGCAGTGATCGTAGATGCGGTTCGTACGCCATGTGGAAAACGAAACGGTCGGTTGAAAGACTGGCACCCAGTAGATCTTTCGGCTCACGTGTTAAAGGCACTTGTTGACCGCACCGGGATTGATCCGGCATTGGTAGATGACGTTGTCATGGGATGCGTAATGCAAGTTGGTGAGCAAAGTTTAAACATTGCGCGCAACGCAATTCTTGCTGCTGGTTGGCCCGAGAGTGTGCCAGGCACAACTGTTGATCGTCAATGTGGTTCAAGTCAGCAGGCTGCGCACTTCGCCGCGCAAGGTGTGATGGCTGGTGCGTACGACATCGTTGTTGCCGCTGGTGTCGAAGTGATGTCGCGCGTGCCGATGGGTGCGTCAATCGCCGAAGGTAAGCATGGGTTTCCGTTTGGCCAAACTGTGCAAGCGCGCTACGCAGCAGATGGCGGACTTGTAAATCAGGGAAAATCCGCTGAACTGATCGCTGAGAAATGGAATATTAGTCGTGAAGATATGGATCGTTTCGGTGTTAGGTCTCAAAGTTATGCGGCACGTGCAACTAGCGAGGGCCGTTTTCAAAACGAGATAATCCCAACGCTTGACGTTGAAGGAAAGTTAATGACAACAGACGAAGGAATTCGTGAATCAACATTAGAAAAACTCGCAACACTCAAGCCTGCATACCGTTCGGTTGAAGAAGGTGGAAAAGTGACTGCTGGTAACTCTTCACAAATAACAGATGGTGCAACTGCGATTTTGATCATGTCTGAAGAGCGCGCAAAACAATTGGGCCTTAAGCCACGCGCGCGATTTGTGAATTTCGCACTTGCTGCCGAAAACCCTCGCTATATGTTGACCGCACCGATTCCGGCAACCAAAAAAGTTCTTGAGCGTGCTGGGTTAAAACTTAGTGACATTGATTTGATTGAAATCAACGAAGCTTTCGCGGCAGTAGTTTTGGCATGGGAAAAAGAATTGCATCCAGACATGGAGAAAGTTAATGTCAATGGCGGTGCAATTGCACTCGGCCACCCACTTGGCGCATCTGGCACACGATTAATGACAACTTTGTTAAACGAACTAGAGCGCACCGGTGGTCGATACGGGTTACAAACGATGTGCGAAGGCGGCGGCTTGGCCAACGCCACAATTATTGAACGACTGGACTAAATGACTTGGCTAATCAGCATGGTTAATCGAAAAATCAGTCACAGCTAATGCTCGGAAAAATAATTTGGGTGCTTTTTGGCTTAGCCCTGTTTCGGTTTATCTGGAAAACCGGTCTTGGAATGTTGCGCGGAATGACATCAACCTTGCCGCCACCGCCACCATCAGGGGAAATGCGACGAATTAATGTTCGCTATCGATGCTCAAGTTGTGGAACAGAATTGCGAATGACAATGGCGCCAGATCAAGATCCGCCACCACCAAGACACTGTTTAGAAGATATGGATTTAGTCGCGCCAGTCGAGTAACTAGCTAACTAGTGATATTTAGTCGCGGTGTATAGACCGCCAAGAACGAAAAGCAATCCCGAAAACAAATACCAATTATTTCTTCCACCTGGGACAAAACCCAGATAGTAGAGCAAAATTATTAACGACCCAAGACCAAGTAGTGCAAACATTAAAATTGGAACCCATGTCGGACTAACTTTTTGCTCACGTAAAGTCGGCGGGGTATAGCGCGACGAAGCCTCTGCCAGATTTTGTCCATGTAACGAGTGAGTATCAGAAGTGTCAAGACGATGTGTTTCGTGGACACGACCAGGCTTTGTTCCTTTTGGGGTTGTTCTGCCGCCACTGCGTCGTTTTGAAGTCGCCATAACTGTCTCAAGTGTAGAGGCGGTAAATAGCTTTGGAAGTGACTATTTATGGGGCAGGCTAGAGGATATGAAAAAATCAGCGCCGAGAATATTGGTGATCGATAATTACGACAGCTTTGTTTATAACCTTGTGCAATATCTCGGCGAGTTAGGCGCTGAGCAGATCGTCGTTCGCAACGACGAAGTCACCATTCAGCAAGCACTTGAACTCAATCCAGATGGAGTTTTGTTAAGTCCTGGTCCGGGCCGACCTCAAGACGCAGGGATCTTGTGTGAGGCGGTGAGCGCATTCGCGCAGATCACACCAATTTTTGGTGTTTGTCTAGGGCATCAAGCAATCGGTCATGTGTTTGGCGCGAATATTATTAGCGCCCCCGAACTTCAACACGGCAAAACATCTCAAATACATCACAAAAACCTTGGAGTGTTCGCCGGTCTTGGTTCGCCGATTACGGCAACGAGATATCACTCTTTAACAATCGACCCCGAATCAGTTCCGAAAGAACTTGAAGTTACTGCAACCACTGACGACGGTTTAATTATGGGTGTACGACATAGAGATTTTGATGTGGAAGGTGTGCAGTTTCATCCTGAAAGTATTTTGACCGACCACGGTCACGAAATCATCAAAACGTTTTTACTTCGATGCGAGAAGTAGACACACAGCCAGTTAAGGAGTGACTACTCCACGACCAACCGTTAGACGAACAGAAGATCCTGCTTCAATTTGCGTCCCAGAATCAGTGCCTTGTGTAACAACCTTGCCGTCGTTCACATTTCCACTTGGAACTTCTTGATACTTCACATCTGGTGTCAGTCCAACTGCAGTTAGTTGAGCACGAGCATCAGCTTCGGTCAGACCTTCTACTTGTGGCATCGTAACTTTCGTTCCACCTTTTGAGATGAAGACGATTATCGGCGAACCAAAAGCAATCGGTTCACCAATTGCTGGTTCGGTTCGAATTACTCGTCCTTTTTCGACTGTGGAGTTTGCTTCTTCAGCGAGTGTGACGATGAAATTGTAAGGTGCACTCTGTAAAAATTGTAAGGCCGCGGTTGATACTTGACCTTGAATATTTGGCACAGTCGCTTGTCCGATTCCACCTGAAACAATTACCGCTATTGTTGAGCCAGATCGCACTTGAGTGTCGACTTTAGGATCTTGACCAATGATTTGATTTTCTGGAATTTTTGGATCATTTCGAACTTCTGCAATGGCAAGTTGTAAACCAAGTGGCGCCAATAAACCAGTTGCTTCTTTAACTGTTAGACCCCGCACAAGCGGGACAACAACGGGAGCACCAGCTGGATTATATGTAATTATTATCGTGTCACCATTTCGCGCCAGCACACTCGGCTTTGGATCTTGCAAATAAACGATGTCGTTACCAACGCCATCTTTTGCTTCAGCTAGTGGAACTGGCGTGAAGCCAAGCTTCAGAAGTTTTTCGCTGGCATCTTTGACAGTGAGGTTGCGAACATCAGGAACAGTAATCGAAGCGTTCGAAGAGTTACCAGAAATTGTTTGATATAAAAATAAGCCACCGACAAGCAAAACTATTGCCGCAAAAAACGATCCAAACACAAAACCAGCAGTGCGCCGTGGAGCAAAATCATCATATGGTTGATAATTTGCAGCACGATTTCGAGTCATGGCCGCGGGTCTTTGAGTTGTAGTTGCGGCGATCTGCGAAGTTGGTTGATCTTGTTTGGCAATAACCGTGGTTGCATTCAGGTCGCTCTGGGTAATTGGAAGCACGCGAGTTGCCGAATCACTTGACGATGTAGCGACGCGACTAGTCATCGCCAAAACTGGCAAGCCATCAACAAAGCGACGGAGATCGTCTCGAACTTCTCCAGCAGTTGAATATCGAGCGTCAGGAGTCTTGGCCATACATTTGGCAACAATCGCAGTCAAACCTTCGGGTATTGATTTATTGCGCTGATCAAGAGGCATCGGATCTTCATGGACTTGTTTGTATGCAATTGCCACCGCGTTTTCGCCGGCGAATGGCACAGTGCCTGCAAGCATTTCGTACATCACAATTCCAAGTGAATAAATATCGCTCCGTTGATCGGTCGCCGCACCCTGCGCTTGTTCTGGCGAAAAATAAGTTGCAGTACCCATCACTGCGCCAGTCTGAGTGAGGTTTTGCTCAATCCCAGCACCGAGCGCACGAGCAATCCCGAAATCGGCGACTTTTACCTGGCCAGTTGTGCTGATGAGGATATTGCCCGGTTTGACATCACGATGAATCACACCGTTTTGATGCGCTGAGTCAAGTGCCAGAGCAACTTCACTTATCACATCGCAGACTTGTACTGGAGTGAAGCTATTACTTTGTCTGATTATGTCGGCGAGTGTGCGACCATCAACAAACTCCATGGCAATGTAGTAAGTATTGTTAACGCGGCCCCAGTCATAGACGCCAACAATGTTTGGATGATTGAGTCCAGCGGCTGATTGGGCTTCGCGTCGAAATCTCTCAACGAATGCCGGGTCAACGGCAAACTCTGCAAAAAGTACCTTTATCGCAACTGTTCGGTCTAATAAAATATCGCGGGCTTGAAAAATTTCAGCCATTCCTCCGCGGCCCACTCGGCGACCAATTTCATAACGGTCGTTGATAATCGCGCGTTTGGTGTCGTTCATATATTAATTACCGTCAACAACTTCACGAATTTTATTGACATATTTCTGCGCGTCTGTTGGCGAAGAAAAATTTGGTTTGGCGGTAATTTCGACATCTTGTACAAAACTCAAATCAGATCGTATGAGTGTGCTATCGGCTTCAATAGTTGGATTGAACCAAAGAAATTTTTTGCCTTGGTAAATCAACACGCGCGCCGCCGGAGTTTCGTCTTCGTAATCCACGAAGTATCCACTACGAGCGTTAGCAGTTGCGACAACTGAAGCAACTATGACTACAACAGCAATCACGACCGAAATAATTAACTTACGAATTGACAAATTAACTTCGGGTTTCAAAAGGGTAGAGTCAACTGACTTACTGACTGCTTTGTTGTCTTTATCCAATACATCAACAACAATTACGGTGGTGTTGTCTCGGCCACCATTTTTGTTGGCCATTTCAACGAGTTTATTCGCAGTTTGCTGGGGGTCTGAATTTAGCTTTAAACAAGTTTCGATATCAATGTCTGAAACCTCATCAACTAAACCATCACTACATAAAAGATATCTATCGCCTGCAATAAGCGGAAGCGTCCATGTGTCAACGCCGACTGTTGGCTCAATACCCAAAGCGCGTGTGACAATATTTCGTCGGGCATGAGTCCGTGCCTCGTCGCGAGTAATCAAACCCTCACTAACCAACTCTTGTACATAAGAGTGATCAACACTCACTTGTCTAAATTCGCCGGCCCTCAATAAGTACGTACGAGAGTCACCAATATTTGCAACGGTTACAGATTTGGAATCATTTTCAGATTTTGATTTATTAGTTGGTGTTATCGCTAAGGCCGTAAGCGTGGTACCCATGCCTCTTTGATCGGTTTGTCCGTTTGCCGCCTGAAATATTTTTTCGTTGACTTCTTTGATGATTGAATTGAGTTGCTGTGCATCGGCTATGCCGCTGGACTGCGCAGCACCAAGAAATTTAATCGCCATTGCGCTCGCTACTTCGCCCGCATTATGTCCACCCATACCGTCGGCAACCACGAACAAACCTTCTCGTGCCAGCATCGCATCCTCGTTTTGTAAACGCAGAACCCCGGTGTCGCTGAATGCACCCCAACGAATGAAGATTGTCACTTTATGAGGCTACAAACCGCGCGGTAGATGTGCCGAATGTAAGTTCGTCTCCATCAGCAAGCAGTGTTCCCTTTAAAATTTTTATGCCGTTTACTTTTACCCCATTCGTACTGCCTAAATCAACTACCAACCAGCCGGTTAACTCATGTTGAAGTTGGGCGTGCACACGGCTGACATTGCTATCGGCGAAGACGATTGAACAACTTTCATGTCTGCCAATTTTGACTGAGTCTCCAGTTAATTCGAATCGTTGCCCAGTTGCTAAAACTAATGCAGCATTGGCGGCCAGTGCGTTAGACGTGATTTGTGGCGGGGTTGGTTCTGGTTGGACTGATGACTCTAGAACGATTGATTTTTGAACGATTGAAGGTTTGATTTCAACGGGTGGATTTTTTACCGCGTGTTGACCGCTGGTTTTGATCTGAAATGTGCCACGTTTAATTGTGTCGTCAGCCCGCAAAACAACCGAAATCGGATCGCCATGCTGGTAACCGCTTTGCTTGCAATGTTGTGTCGCGGCATCAATTAGTTCGCGAACAAGATGTTGCTCAACATCCTCAAATGCCGCCAGATCGTCACTATGCAAATAAATCGCGTATGCGCTTGAAAGTGAGCCATTCGTGGCAGATTGATCAAGTAAACCAATAAGTTGCCTGCCGAGAGAAATTGGCCTGATCGAAGTGGCGTAGGCACGCGCAAACATGCAACAATTCTACGCCACTAGACGCGACATAACTGTTAGGGTCAGAAGTCCATTCGGGCGAGTGGCGAAATGGCAGACGCGCTGGCTTCAGGTGCCAGTGTTCGTAAGGACGTGGGGGTTCAAGTCCCCCCTCGCTCACAAATTGAGTTAATGAATCTTGCAGTAGTCGTCGTTATTGATTTTGCGTCCCCAACGACCCATTATCAATTTAACTTCTGATGGTTTGACAGTTGTAGGACGTGTCGCTGATTCAAAATGAAATAGACGTGCATTCGGTGTCCAAATCAAGCGGTAGCCAAGTTCTAAAAATTTGAATGCAATATCGCAGTCATTAAATGCCAACGGGAATATTTCACTCATGCCACCAACTTCGAAGTATGCGTCACGTTTAATCAGCGCGCATGCCCCGGTGAGCCCGCTAACTTCGCGGGCAAGTTTAAGCATTCTGAAATGACCAAAATCATTACTTGAATATCCGGCGCAGAAATTATGTAACGAATGAGTATTTGAGTGTCCTGCACTTTGAATTCTTCCATCTTCATAAAGTAAAAGTGGTCCAACCATCGCCACATCTTCTTCAGCTATGTGACCAACCATTGTCTCTAGCCAGTCCGGGCTAATCACTTCAGTGTCGTCGTTAAGCATCAAGATCAGCGGAGCATCGCTGTTGACTACCCCAACATTACATTTGTCAGAAAAATTAAATGGCTTGTCATAATCAATTATTTTCAAACGATTTGGGCACACGGTCTCAAGGTCAGTGATTACTTTTTGTGGTGTGCCTTTATCTACGACGACGATTATCTCGAAGTTCGTGTACGAAGACTTACGCTCGATGCTTTCAACAGCATTGACTACAAGGCATGTGTCCACTCCGAAGACAGACTTTCGTGTTCCACAAGTTGGAATGATGATCGAAATTTTTGGATGATTGATCACATGACGTTTAACTGACACGAGAGAACGTGTTTGATCAAAACTCACATCGGCTACTATTCGTCGTCGTTTCAGATGTTCATCAACTGCTTTGGCAGCAGCCGTGTAGGCATATAATTTTGCGTTATTCGCCGAAGCTGTTGAACCAGGAACTGTTCTCCAGTGATATAAAACTTTTGGTATATGCACGATATTTTTAGTTCGCTCGGTAATTCGCAGAAACAAGTCGTAGTCTTGGGCGCCATCAAAACCAGTTTTAAATCGACCCACTTGGTTGACAAGAGAAGTTCGTATCACCGATAAATGCGAGCAATAATTTTGAGCTAGAAATCGTTCTGGAGACCAATCTGGTTTAACAAATTCGTCAAAGTGTTCGCCATCTTCAGTAATTTTGTCTTCATTTGAATATAAATAGTCGACATTTGGATTCGCCTCAATACTTTTCGATACTTCACTAAGTGCCTCTAGGTGAAGTTCATCGTCGTTATCAAGTAAGGCAATAAATTCACCAGACGCCAGAGAGATCGCGTCGTTTGAAGCCGCAACGATGCCTCCATTTTCGGATCGGAAGTAAACTTTGACGCGTTGATCCAGTGCCTGGAGTTCGTTTAATCGAGTCTTGACCCATGGTGCGGTCGAACAATCATCAACGAGACACCACTCCCAATCTTTAAATTCTTGGGCAAAAACTGTTTCAATGCATTTCTCAAACGCCAATTGCGGAGGGTTATAAACCGGCGTGATTACGCTAAATAACGGTCTCATTTTTAGTTTATAATTTTGCGCAATATTCGTACTGGAATCATTACAAATCTGCCGATTTTCCATGAAGCCGAATTGTAAACCCGATCTAATTCCGCTGATCTTGCGCGATGTAAAGCACTTGCGCGATTCAATTCAACCATTGCTTCCTCAAGTCGCTTGATATGCGCTAGATGACTCTTGATGTGGATGTTGGCGTCCTTCAATTGTTCGATGGTCTTGACATGACCAACTTTGATTTCACCCACTTCGGCTGCTGCACCAATCGAAAAATCTCGTGATTGCAAAAGAGACAATTCAAGTTGCATTATCTTTTGCTCCGCGATTTGCAATTTGCTCCGCACCGATTCAAGTTCAGAGTTTAAATCTGTAGTCGAAAGCTCTGCGGAAGCTTTTTGATTGTCGTTCATATGTTTGATTTTAACCTTACTCGTTTGAAGTAATGGTAAGTTGTAACTCAATGCAGCAGCTAAGAGACATCGCGAACTCACGCAACTTATTGTGGAACTTAACATTGCGTGAACTTCGCAGTAAATATCGTCGCTCAGTTTTAGGGTGGTCGTGGTCGATGCTCAACCCACTTGCGCAGATGGCAATATATACATTTGTTTTTGGTGTGCTTTTTGGTGCCCAAGCACCAGTTGGTGATCCGTCGGGGATTACGACATACGGTTTGTATTTATTAACAGGGTTGATCCCTTGGGGATTCTTTTCACTTGTATGCGGTGTCGGTCTGCAATCAATTTTAAGTAATTCAACATTGGTGCGAAAAGTCGCTTTTGCTCGTGAGAGTCTCGTTATCTCTCAAGTGCTGTTTTGTTCGGTTCAGTTTTCAATTGAAATGACTCTCGTGTGTATTGCTTTAACACTTGCAGGAAGCTTTATTTTCCCTTGGTTGCCTATAACAATTTTGCTGATGATGCTCCTGGCTGTCTTTGCAATGGGTATTGCTCTGGTGTTAAGTGTAAGCGCAGTGTTTTTTCGAGACTTGCCCTATTTGTGGACAATTATCAACCAGTTGTGGTTTTTTGCAACTCCGGTTATTTATGACCCGAAAACATTTGATGGCAAGGTACCAGATGCAATTCATTCAATTCTTTATTGGAACCCAACTGCGGTATTCATACGATCATTTCGGGCGACAACTTATAACGGTAGGTCACCAAATTGGAATGATGTGACTGTGTTGGCTATTGCCGCAACGAGTTCTCTTATTATTGGTCTAGCAACATTTAATAAACTTAAGCGTAGGTTGGCAGAAGAACTCTAAACTTTAAATTGTTTTAGTTAACGGTGATGGCGCTCGAGTGACCAAGTTGACGCAACCGATAAGACTCCTTCGTCAAACAGGTTTGTTTTATGAACGTTGAAGCGCACCCAGTTTTGGCAATGATCAAAGTCTGTTGTACCAGTTGGGTCAGAGATAGATGCTGATAAATAGTAAGTGCCTTCGAGCAGGCCAAGTTTTGGAATATCCAGTACCGCAGTTGCTGGTCCATCAAGAACACGAACTGTATTGGTGCCACGTTGTGTTGAAGTCGCCCAAATTACGTCACCATTTAATTTTGTGATGCTGACTCTGAGAATTGGCGATTCAAGGCGTGCGTGGGCAGTCATCTCACAACGAATTTTTACAGCACTGTCTGACTCGATGCGCTGAGTTTGTGAACCATCAGGCATTATCAACTCAAGAGAGTTAATTCGTGCGTCACCGGTGCCCCACCGCTCGCGAGACTCATCATCTTTTTCGGTATGTTGGGCGTAACTACCGCCCGTGTACGCCGAGATCACATCCGTTGCATTTCCAATTTGTTTGATCTGTCCTTTTTCGAGCCAGATGACTTCTTTACATAATTGTTGAACAAGTCCGAGACTGTGGCTGACTACAACAATTGTTCTGCCTTCGCGACGGAACTCCTCAATTTTTTCGCTACTTTTTCGCTGAAAGTCTTGATCGCCAACAGACAAAATTTCATCGATAAGTAAAATTTTTGGTTCAACATGCGCGGCAATCGAGAAACCGAGCCTTACGACCATTCCCGATGAGAAGTTCTTGACGGGTGTATTAATAAATCTCTCTAATCCAGCAAATTCGACGATGCTGTCAAACTTGGCCAACACATCTCGTTTCGACATACCCAAAATTGCGCCATTTAGATATATGTTTTCTGATCCAGTTAGTTCTGGATGAAACCCTGCACCAAGTTCAAGTAGCGCCGCAAGTTTGCCATCGATTTTGATGCTGCCCTTGTCTGGAGTGTAGATACCAGTCAGACACTTGAGCATTGTTGTTTTGCCTGATCCATTTGAACCGATTATCCCGAGTGTTGCTCCGTGTGCAACTTCAAATGAAACATCTTTTAAGGCTAAAAATTCTTCAAATTTGGCTCGGCGCCCACGCAACAATGCCGCTTTGATATAACGATTTCGTTCGTGATAAAGCCGAAAATTCTTCGAAAGCGACTTTACAACTATTGCGTTTTGTTCCATTAAATTTTTTGCTCTCTGGCTATGTTCTCCGCACGGAGTTTGACAAGTACCGCTTTGACTGAGGCGGGAAGATTTTCATTATTCCAATTCGAAATTAACTGGTCAGCATTTTTGTTGTAGTAGTCAATTTCTGCCGATGGCTTGCTTAGATCGTAGTACCAGGGCAAATGTCTGGCCAGATACGGTGGGGCACTTC
>JBILAG010000038.1:0-16997 GCA_044354345.1 Ilumatobacteraceae bacterium
AGATCACTATTTCCGAATGCGGCAATGTTCGCCGATTATCAACAGGCTTTAACTTACGACCAAGTTGAAGCTTGTCTGATTGCATCGCCGACACCATTGCATCCACAAATGGTGCGAGGTGCGCTTACACATGGCTTACATGTGCTTTGTGAGAAGCCACTAGCGCTAAATGTCGAAGTTGCGAAAGAACTGGCCAATTTGGCGTCGAATGCAAAATTAGTTTTACAAATTGGTCACTGGCGAAGGTTTTCGCCACCTTGGGCTACCGCAAAACGATTGTTAGAGAGCGGCGCAATTGGCGCACCAATCATGATTCGACTTTCACAGTGGGACGCAAATTCGCCACCGGCAAGTTTCTGCGATGTAGCTGTTAGCGGCGGCTTGGCAATTGATTGTGGAGTTCACGAATACGATCTTGCCGAATGGTTGTTCGGTTCGCCAGTAAGAGCAGTGCGAGCATGGAACTTAAAATTGGTTGAGAAGTCATTGGCCGCAGTCGGTGACGTAGATAATTTGTGCGCAGTACTTGAATTTGATGACTCAAGAACTGCGTTCGTCGATCTCTCTCGCAATTGTCGTTATGGCGATGATGTTCGAACCGAAATACTTGGCTCAGATGGAGCAATATACGTTGATCTGTTGCCGACAGGTCGAACGCGGCTGGCATCTAAAGACGGTGTTCATGAAGTTGAAGAGTCACAAGCATTAGATGCGACAGCTGCTGGCATTGAAATTCAAATTGATTCTTTTGCTGCAGAAGTTTCATCGCGAGGGTCGACTGATTTACCTGATGGCCACTCGAGTGCACGTGCTACGCAGATTGGTCATGCTGTAAATTTGGCTGCAAAAACTGCCGATCGAATTGAGGTCTGAGATGTATGAAAAATTTGAGGGCCGAATTGTGCTGCACCAGGATGATGTTGGAATGTGTCACGGAGCCAATATTGCTTTCGGCGAGCTGTCAAATCTTGGGTCGATAACAAGTGGTTCAGTTATGGTTCCATGTCCGTGGTTTCGAGAAGCCGCCGAGATGGCTGCTGCGAACAAAAAACTTGATCTCGGTGTACACCTAACGTTGACCGCCGAAAAAGAGTTCTATCGCTGGCGGCCTTTAACATCGGCTAGCAAATCAAGCGGATTAGTAGATGACGATGGTTATATGTGGCGAGACGTTAGTTCGGTTCGTCGTAATGCAAGTATTGAAGCAGTCGCGTTAGAACTTCGCGCGCAAATTGATTTTGCTCTCGCCAGTGGTTTTGATGTGACTCACCTTGACGCACATATGGGTGTAACGCTTGCACCAGAATTTTGTGAGATTTATATCTCGCTAGGAGTTGAATACAAACTTCCAGTTTTGCTAACGAAAAAACTATCGCAATATGGACCAAATAATCACATAGTTGGCGTAGTTGATGAGCAGTTCGACGAATTCGTGGTGCTCGCTGGCGAAAAGAATTTGCCGATTTTCGATCGAGTTCTTGAAACAGATTTCAACCGCAAAGCAACCACGCAGCTAGATGATTTGGCCTACCAAACAATGTTTACAAAGAATACGAATGGTTTGACATTTGCAGCGCTGCACCCAAATGCACGAGGCGAAGTTGAAGTGATTGAACCAAACCAGTTTCATGTGCGCACCCAAGAGTACGAAATATTCAGTTCAGATAATTATTTGTCATGGCTTGCAAAAAATGAAATTAAACCAACTGGAATGCGCGAACTTCGCGATGAGATGCGTCTGGCGAAACAAAAACCTCGTTAGTTAATTTGTTTTTGAAATATGCTCGGAAACACCGAAACTATTAGTAATCAGTTTTGTGCCGATCAAGACAATCAACGCGGTGGTTGCCAAGAAAACAGGAAACGTCCAAACCCCAACGCGTTCAAGAAGTTGACCCGACAGCCATGGCAAAGTAGTTGAACTCAAGCCAGCAGTACCAACTATTCGAGCTGTCATTTTGCCCGAAAGCGAAGTGCGGTTGCCAATGAAACCGAACATCAACGGAAATTGTGGTGCCGCAGCAACGCCATAGATAAATGCACACGGAAGCAAAACTGAATCAAATCTAAAGTAGAGAGCAACACAAACGCCGACGTTTAAAAGAGCGCCAAGTTGAATCGCCAAAATTCCATGACTTTTTTGCGCGAGAAAGACAGTTGCGAATCGGCCGAGCATAAATCCAATCCAATACGTCGAAGTGAGAATTGCGGCTTCAGTTTTAGACAATCCTATTTTCGTGCCATATGTGTAAATCCATGTCACGAATACAACTTCTAGTGCGACGTAAGCCAGAAAGAACATTACGACCAGCGCGATTTGCCTATTTGAAATGTCTGATGAGTCAGCTCTTGTCTCTAGATGAGGGTCGAGGGGTTGTTGATGGTTCAGGACGATAATTGCAATTGTCGCAATCGCTCCGCCGGCAAACCAAAATGCGATTGCCGAGTCTCCGCGTATTGCATCTGACCCACGAACAATTAGTGGACTCAAAATTGCGCCAACACCAAACATCGTGTGCATCAATGCAAGCCGTGGCCCAACTTTTTCTTTCAACTCCCAAACAATCAAAGTATTGCAACCCACGTCTGAAGTTGAAATCGCGGCTCCAAAAAGAAAAAACATCAGGGCAAGAATTATCCTGGCTGATACGAATGGGATGCTCGCGAGACAAGTCGCGGCTATCAGCAATGACGCGCCGATTAGTCGATTGCCAAAACCTTTGTCGTAACCACGCGCAAAAATTTGCGTGCCGACGATGTAGCCAAAACCGTACGCGACGAGAACGATTCCAACTGAGGCAATAGTTGTGCCGACTTGCTCGGCCAAAAGAGAAATTGAAGGTCCGATTAGGCCGAAAGCGACGCCAACAACTAAAAACACTCCAAAGTAGGCACGGTGAGACCGTGTCTGAACTTGTGGATTTTTTTGATTATTCACCCCGAGCACGCTACGACTTGAGGGGCCGCGGATTGCGGATTGCGCGAAGAAATAAGCGCAAGCAACTTGTCGGTGGCCTCAATTCGAGTTGCCCACGCCAAGTTTTTCTCAGTTCGACTCGTCGCCCAAACTAAACCGACGATTTCGCTTTTGTGGTTAATCAGTGGTCCGCCTGAATTACCAACTACAACCCTTGTTTTAATTTTAAGACCAGGGCGAGAAATTTTATTTTTCAGATAAATATCCTCAGTGACAATCCTAAGAATTTCTTTAATTTTTGCTGAGATAGCGAACTGTTGCGAATCTTCAAAGGCGACGAATCGAGTTTCAGAACCCGCAACGGCGTCACCGAATTTTAAGGGCAGTAACTTAGTCGTTGACTTTGCACTGTCTACATATATGAGTGCCAAATCAAGATTGATGTCAATCGCGACTACTTTTGCATTCAATACTTGACCGCTAACCGTAGTTATTGATGTCGAAGTCTGACCCGCAACTCCATGGGCGACAGTAACTATCAAGTCTTTACCAATTACTGTTCCGACTGTCTGCGTCGGTGAACTTTTGCAGCCAATTGAGGTGATCAATACAACCGAGTCATAGTGGCTTGGCCATGAATTGGGCCGTAGATAGTTGACTCCCAAAGTGATGGTGATTGTTATCACTATCAGTGCCAAGATTTTTTTTGTTCTGATTTACGGAAACGATAGTTGATGACGAAGTTTCCTACTAGTTTGTACCCGTCAATCGTTGCAACAAGAGGTAAATAATATGTCTAAGACCAAAGTTTCTGTAGTTGATCGACTAGTGGGCAACCCGATTTCGTGGGGTGTTTGTGAAGTGCCCGATTGGGGATTTCAACTAGACGCACGTATCGTGCTCAGCGAGATGAAGGCAGTCGGTCTTAAAGCAACCGAGCAAGGACCAGTTGGTTATTTGGGGAGCACACCCGAAGAAGTCTTAAAAGTTGCGAACGAATTTAGTTTGCCAATCGTTGGTGCTTTTGTTCCATTAGTAATGCATGATCTCGCTCAACGCGATGCGATGCGCAAAGCAATTCACTTTTCGGCAAGCCTCCTAAGTGAAACCGGTAAGGGTTTTTTCATCACTGCAGTTGTGGTCGACGAATCTTGGGGCAAGCGATTCAAATTATCGGACGCTCAGTGGCAAGCAATGTTTGACGGGTTTACAGAAGTCGATGAGATTTGCGCGAGTTACGGAATCCGCCAAGTATTGCATCCGCATCTAAACACACTCGTTGAAACACAAGACGATGTAAATCGAGTACTCGCTGGATCAAATGTTCGTTGGTTGCTCGACACGGGCCACATGTTGATTGGTGGTACCGACCCAGTTAAATTCGCCAAAGAGAACTTTGCTCGAATTGATCACTTTCACGTGAAAGACGTAAAGATGGATATCGCTAAGCGCTTCTTGGCTGGCGAGATCACTTTGATGGAAGCAACCCGTGATGGGGTTTTCTGCGCTGCTGGCGATGGCGACGTCAAGATTGCCGAAGCCATCGGGGTAATGGAGTCAAACGGCTATGAGGGTTGGTATGTGCTTGAGCAAGATATGGCGATCGTTGGCGACCAGCCACGCGATTCAAAGATTTCTACCGCCGGGGTTCGTAGGAGTATCGCGTTTTTAGCCAATCTGAGCTAGGCAGTAGATGGCCCGAATTCATTACTAATTCGGCATCATAAAAAAATTTGGCGAGTATCGAGTTTTGGCTTGTCGCTGTGAATTGTGTCGGCTACCGTATTTCGGGCAGGAATCATCCTGTTCGAATAACTATGCATAAAGGGGAAAGTAAATGAAGATCCAAAAAACATGGGGAGTCGTCTTGGGTGCAGTAGCACTTTTGGCCCTCGCCGCATGTGGTGGTTCGTCAGATTCAGCATCTGATACAACAGCCGCAGAAGACACAGCAACAGTTACAGCAGGCGAAGACATCACAATCGCAGTTATCACCCACGGTGATGACGGCGTGTTCTGGTCAGTAGCTCAAAAGGGTGCAGAGGCTGCTGGTGCAGCACTTGGTATCACAATGAATTACCAAGGTGCAAACAACAACGCACAAGATCAAGCACAAATGATCGAGCAAGCAGTGACTGACGGTGCAGATGGTATTGCCATTTCACTTGCTGATCCAAAAGCTCTTGATGGTGCAATCAAAAAAGTGATTGCAGCAGGAATTCCTTTGATCACACTCAACTCAGGTTCGGACCTCTTCAAAGATCTCGGTGCAATTACGCACGTTGGTCAAGATGAGACGATTGCTGGTCGTGGTGCTGGTGAGCGTTTGAAGGCTGCAGGCGGAAAAGTTCTTCTTTGCGCAAAGCAAGAGCAGAGCAACGTCGCACTCGAAACTCGTTGTAACGCAGCAGCCGAAACATTCGGTGGCAAAGTTATTCAGATCACAACTTCAGGTGACGCAGACCGCGTTGCTCAGCAAGGTGAGATCAAGGCAGCAATGGATGCAGATGCATCAATTGACTCGTTCCTTGGAACTGGTCCAGTTATCGCAGTTGACGGCGCAAATGCAGCCGCTGAACTCGGTCGTGTAATGCCAACAGGCGGATTTGACCTCTCAACAGAAATTCTTGAGTACATCAACACCGACAAGATGACATTCACAATTGATCAACAGCAATTCCTTCAGGGATACCTTGCTGTTATGTTCCTCTACCTCAACATCACCAACAAGAACACTGTTGGTGGCGGATTGCCAGTTATGACAGGCCCAGGATTTGTTGACAAGGCAAACGTTGTCGCAGTTCAGGAACTTGTAGGCAAGGGAACTCGTTAATTAGTTCGTAATTTACGAATTGATTAAAAGGTAACTATTTGTCGAAGTTGGTTCGTTCGCTCAGAATCTCGAGCGGACGAGCCAACTCGATCAAATATCTAGATGTAAATTTGATTTTGATTTAGTTAGTTGTTTAGTATTTACAAAGTGCAACGGGGGATATCAGAGTGAGCGATTTTGACGACGTAACTCCGCTCAAACCAAGTGATGAAAGAATCACTTATCGCGGGCCCCTGAAACGATTACTCATCTCTCCAGAGATCGGCGCGCTGATTGGCGCTGTCGTAGTGTGGGCATTTTTCTGGGGCAATGGTGACAAGTTTGGTACTGCCGGAAGCACGGCAAACTTTTTAGACGTTGCAGCTCCGCTTGGCATCATGGCAGTTGCGATTTCACTGTTAATGATCGGCGGAGAATATGATCTTTCAGCTGGCGTAATGACAGGTGCTAGCGGTGTAACAATCGCGTTGATGGCGAAATATTTTACTGATGGTGGTATTTCACTTTGGGTTTGTATTCCAGCAGCATTTTTACTAGCAGGTTGTGTTGGTTGGTGGAATGGATTTTTGGTTAACAAAACCGGTTTGCCCAGCTTTATTGTGACGCTGGGTTCGTTTTTCGTAATCAAGGGAGCAAACCTTGTGTTCTCGAAGCGAATTAACTCACTGGTCAATGTCTCTGATGTCGATAAAGCTCACGGGTACAAGTTTTTTAAGGCCGTCTTAGGTGGCGAAAATCAGTTCGGCGACACTAAATACCGAGACATTATTTTCATAATCGGTGGTATTGCGTTTGGCGTGCTTTTGATTATTGGTTTCGTTGAGCAGTCTCTTCTGCGCTTAGAACAGACTTCGATGTCAGCGATGTTTGTTGCAGTAGTCGGTGCAGTCGCAGGCGTGGCAGGGGTTTTAGTACTTCATCGCACAGATTCAATTAATGGAAACGTATTAGCCGGTGTAATTGGTTTATCGGGTTCTGCGTTGGCGATGGTGTTTTATTCTCGTGCGAGATTTCAAAGTCGAGCTCCGCTTGTGGGTGCACTCCCTGAAACAGCTCGACCATGGATCTTTCTGGGGTTGCTAGGTACAGGAGTTGCATCTTTGGCTGGGCAATTATTTGACCGCGGTGAAGAAAGCGTAATGTTGCAGTGGTTTCCGAGTTGGTTAAGGCTCGTTGTGGCAGTTGTTGCCGGCGCGTTGCCGCTTTGGTTCTTTGTTCGCCAAGTGAGGCGCGGGGATGTTGAATTTCGTGCAAAAACAGTCGCGTTAATCGTGGTAAGACTGCCGATCATATGTCTAGTTTCGTTAACTGGCATCGTTTCGTTGTTTCAATTGACAACTGTGCAGGCGGTGCGTGCTGTTTTGATTACTGTTGCTGGTGCAGGTGCCGCAACTTGTTTATACCGTGCTCGCAGCATCGCCGGTAAGCAGTCAACAAAGTGGTTCATAAATCTGGGTGTATTAATGACGGCATGCTTTATTGTTGTCGCGTTTGCAGTTCGTGCAGATTCAAGTGCACCACGATTTCGCGGTGGAATATTCGCGACGTTGTTGATAGGTGCGGCGCTAGTTCTAGCTACAACTTTTATCGAAGCTAATCAAAAGAAGCGAACTTTGGCAGATCTAAATGCTGATCGATTCGGTAAGCGAATTGTAATGGTGGGCATGGTTTTAGGTGCCATCGCGCTTGGCACGAGATTGTTGTTCTCCGAAGGAGTATTTCGAATGTCGGTGTTCTGGTGGTTGTTTTTTACTGCCGTTGGTTCATTTGTCTTGACCAAAACTAAATATGGAAACTGGATTTTTGCAGTTGGTGGCAATAAAGATGCCGCTCGTGCGACAGGTGTCCCGGCTGACAAAGTCAAGACTGCGCTGTTTATGGCGACTTCAATGATGGGCGCCTTTGTAGGTGCGATGATTTTGATGCGACTCAACTCGGTTCAAGCGCAACAGGGTGATGGCCAAGAATTTGAATACATTATTGCCGCGGTAGTCGGTGGCAATTTAATGACAGGTGGTTACGGATCTGTTATTGGTGCTTCACTCGGCGCTTTGATTATGGCTGTTTCAAAGAATGGTATTCCAGCTGCGCAATGGAACCAAGACGGACGATTTATCTTCTTGGGTGCTGTATTGCTAGTTGCTGTGCTCGTAAACAACTTTGTTAGAAAGAAAGCGAACGAACAACGATGAGTAATTCAACTCCGTTACTTGAACTTCAAAATATTGGTAAATATTTTGGAAACGTTAAAGCGCTTGAGAACGTCTCAACGACCGTTAAAGCTGGCGAAGTTACTTGTGTACTTGGTGACAACGGTGCGGGTAAATCAACATTTATCAAGATCATCAGTGGTTTGCATAAGCCAAGTACCGGCAAGTACCTCTTTGAGGGTCATGAAGTTACTTTCGATTCACCTCGTGAAGCACGCGCACTTGGTATCGCAACGGTTTATCAAGATTTGGCGATGGCTCCATTGATGTCAGTATGGCGAAACTTCTTTTTAGGATCAGAACCAACAAAACGTTTTGGTCCGATAAATTTGCTTGATACCAATTTCGCTCGTGCCACAGCGAAAGAAGAAATGTCGAAGTTGGGCATTGACGTACGCGATATTGACCAACCAGTTGGAACTTTGTCAGGTGGTGAGCGTCAGAGCGTGGCGATCGCACGTGCGGTGTATTTCGGTGCTCGAGTCTTGATTCTTGATGAGCCGACGTCAGCCCTCGGTGTGCGTCAGTCAGATCTCGTTCTCGGTTATGTAAAAGCCGCAGCGGCGCGTGATCTTGGCGTAATTTTGATTACTCACAACCCACAACATGCGTTGCCTATCGGTAATCGTTTCTTGATTCTCAATCGTGGTCAATCAGTAGGCCATTTCGAAAAGCAAGATCTCACATATGAACGTCTAATTGAGTTGATGTCAGGTCGTGTCCACGCTGCTTAGGCAGTTATCGACACAGCGTCTCAAATAGTTCAAGATGAGAGATGATCAATGGCAAGGGCTGATTAAGTCGCGTCTAGAAGATCCGAATGGTGCGGCAAAGGCTCTCAAAAAGCGAAAGCGTCGTGAGTTAATTACCGACTCGCAACTGTTTATAGTTGCTGCAGATCACACCGCACGGGGAATGCTTGGCGTAGGTGATGACCAATTCGCAATGGCAGATCGTCGAAAGCTACTTGATGCGCTGTTAATCGCACTTGATAACCCACTGGTGGATGGTGTTCTCGGTAGCGCTGATGTTATTGATGAGCTCGCACTTCTCGGTGCTCTTGACAACAAACTTGTATTTGGCACGATGAACCGCGGCGGAATCATGGGAGCCAGTTGGGAACTTAATGATCGCATGACGGCATACACGCCGCAAGACATTGCCGCGCGAGGGCTTGACGGTGGCAAAGTTTTACTGCGGCTTGCTGATGATGATGCGGGCACTGGCCCAACAATTGAAGCATGCGCGAAGGCTGTCACACAGATGGCTGATTTGAAATTGCCGATCATGGTCGAACCATTGCCGTATACGGGCGGTAACGGTGGTCCGGCGAAATATATTGACGACAATGACAAACTATTACGAGCAATTTCGATTGCATCAGGCCTCGGTTCATCATCTGCATACACATGGTTGAAGGTTCCTGCGGGTTCGCAAGTTGAACGAATGATGGCAGCGACAACTTTGCCAGGTTTAATTCTTGGCGGCACACCAGGGCCAGACCCCGAAGTTACGTATGCATCATGGGAGCGTGCAATGAAAGTGCCTAATGTTCGAGGCTTAGTTGTCGGACGATCACTCTTATTTCCGAAAGATGGTGATGTGGTTGGCGCAATTGCTCGTGCAGCGCGTATTGTTCGTCCATGAAAACAATTCGATTAACTACTGCACAGGCACTTGTAAAGTTTCTGGTTGCGCAACGAATACTGATTAACGGTCGCGAAGAAAAATTGTTTCCGGGAGTACTGGCAATTTTTGGCCATGGCAACGTAACTAGTCTTGGCGTTGCGCTTGACGAAGAGCGAAAAAATATTCGCACTTGGCGCGGACAAAACGAACAAGGCATGGCGCTCGCTGCGGTTGGGTTCGCAAAAGCAAAACGACGTCAACAGATCATGGTTGCGTCAAGTTCAATTGGTCCAGGTGCATTAAATATGGTTACCGCGGCAGGTGTTGCCTATGTTGATCGCTTGCCGGTTTTGTTTCTAGCTGGGGATACTTTCGTTCACAGAATTCCAGATCCAGTTTTGCAACAAGGTGAAAGCTTCAGCGATCCTTCAATCACTGTTAACGATGCATTCAAGCCAGTGGTGAGATATTGGGATCGAATTGTTGCACCACAACAGTTGTTGCATTCGTTGCCACATGCAGTTTCGACGATGCTTGACCCAGCAACATGTGGCCCCGCATTTATAGGTTTGCCGCAAGATGTTCAAGCTGAGAGTTTTGACTTTCCAGAAGTATTTTTTGAAAAAGTCGTACACACGATAATTAGACCTCGTGCAGATGCAACTGAGTTGAAGAATGCTGTTGAGGTTTTGAAGAATGCTAAGCGACCATTGATTATCGCTGGCGGTGGCGTGCACTATTCACTTGCCGAAAAAGATTTGGCTGCGTTTGCTACGGCGCATAATATTCCGGTTGTTGAAACTGTCGCTGGCAAGGCATCGCTACTAGCGTCTCACTCGCTTAACGCTGGACCAGTTGGTGTTACTGGTTGTGAGTCGGCCAATAATTTAGCCGCACAAGCAGACGTCGTGCTGGCTCTCGGCACGAGATTGCAAGATTTCGCAACTGGGTCATGGACAATTTTTAGTAATGAGCAGACAAAATTTATTGGTGTGAACACCGTGCGGTTCGACGCGATAAAGCATCGTTCGTTGCCAGTTGTTGGTGACGCACGCGAAGCACTAACTGATCTTGGTGCACAACTTGGTAATTGGCGCGGTGATGACACTTGGTCAAAAGTTGCTCAACAAGAAGTTGTTGGTTATCACAAATATATTGACAGTATCGCTGCGAAAAATACGAATATTTCGCAACTTGCAACATACGCACAGGTTGTTGGGGTCGTTGATCGTGCCGCACAGCCGAGCGATTATGTGCTTACGGCAGCGGGTGGGTTTCCGGGTGAACTTAACAACGGCTGGCGGGCGAAGAGCCTTGACTCGTTCGACTGCGAATATGGGTTCTCGTGCATGGGCTACGAACTTTCTGGTGCATGGGGCGCGAAAATGGCGATGCCAGAACGCGAAGTGATTTCTTTCGTCGGTGATGGTTCATACATGATGATGAACAGCGATATTTATAGTTCGGTTCTCTATGGTCACAAACTGATTGTGATTGTCTGCGACAATGGCGGGTATGCGGTAATAAACCGCTTGCAAGTTAATCAAGGCGGTGTGCCGTTCAATAATCAACTAGCCGATTGTGAACCAGCCAACCTCGTATACGTTGACTTTGCCCAACACGCTGCGTCAATGGGCGCAATTTCTGAGACAGTTGGTTCTATTGATGAGCTTGAGACTGCGTTTGCTCGCGCGCGCAAATCTGACAGAACACATGTGATTGTGATCAAGACCAGCCCCAATGATTGGACAGAAGGCGGCTCATTCTGGGAAGTCGGCGTGCCAACAACTAGTCATCGCCCAGAAGTAATTAAGGCTGGCGAAGTTATGCGTGAAGGCAAAAAACAACAACGAATCGGATGGTAGGTAGAAATCGTGAGCGACAATAAATCGAACAACTCGAGCACTTCAAGTATGCACGGCAAAGTTTTATTGCTGAGTGGTGCCTCGCGAGGTGTAGGTGAGTGTGTAGCGCGCTTGGCCGTTGAGCGTGGTGCAGCAGGTTTGGCTCTTGTTGGACGCGATACAAAGGCCGGTGACAGATTGGCGAGCGAATTAACAAGCCTTGGCACCAGGACTATTTTTATAACCGGTGATCTTGCAGGGGCTGATGAGCCAAAGCGAATCGTCAAGATAGTCGATGAGACTTTTGGTGTAGTACATGGATTATTGAATTCAGCTGCAGAAACTTCGCGGGGTAGCGTCTGGAACACAACCCCAGACATGTTTGACACGATGATGGCAGTCAATGTGCGAGCGCCATTTATGCTGATTCAAGAGTGTGCCAAAATAATGAAGCGAGAAGCTGTAGCTGGCTCAATCGTAAATATTGGCAGTGTCACTGGCTACGGCGGTGACGTGAACTTGACACATTACGCAATTTCGAAAGGTGCGTTGCACACACTGACTCGCAACTGTGCGTATTCACTAATGCGCGATCGTGTGCGGGTGAATCTATTGAACCCAGGTTGGATGGACACTCCAACAGAAGATGCGACACAGCGAAAGTGGCACAACGCGCAAGATGGTTGGCTCGAAAAAGCCGAGCGAGATCAACCGATGGGTCGATTAATAAAACCAGACGAACTTGCGCGCTCAATTATGTTTTTGCTTTCAGACGAATCAGGATTAATGACTGGTGCAGTAATAGACTTTGATCAATCGGTGGTCGGCGCTGGCTCGCCATCTAAACCAAAAGTAGGAGAAGTTTGGCCATGAGTACAAATAAGAGCATTGGCATCGGTGTATTGGGTTGTGGTCGCATTGGTGTGATGCATGCCGAGTTAATCGCGCAACGAATTGAAGGCGCACATTTGGCTGGCGTTTATGACGTGGTCACTGAATCAGCAAAAAAGATTGCTACAAAATTTAATTGCAAACATTTCGAAAGTCCAGACGATCTAATGTCGGCTATAGAAGTTGAAGCAATCGCTATTTGCACGTCGACTGACACTCACGTTGAAGTGTTGCTGATGGCGTCGAAATATCGTAAACCAGTATTTTGTGAGAAGCCAATTTCTTTGTCACTTACCGACACAGATAGGGCGTTGAAAGCAATCAGCGACAGCAAGACACCGTTAATGCTTGGTTTCAACCGCAGATTTGACCCGAGTCATCGCTCGGTTCGTGACAATGTTGCAAACGGCACGATTGGCGACGTGCATATCGCACGAATCACAAGCCGTGACCCTTCACCTCCACCGGTTTCGTATGCAAAAGTTTCAGGTGGCATTTTTATTGATATGACAATTCATGATTTCGATATGGCTCGTTATGTTGTCGGTAGTGAAATCGTTTCGGTTTACGCAACTGGGGCTGTGCGAATCGTGCCCGAGTTTGCCGAAATCGGAGACCTTGACACAGTGGCAATTATGTTGCAGCACGAAAATGGTGCGATCACGATGATCGATAATTCGCGCCAGGCTGTTTACGGCTATGACCAGCGGGTTGAAGTCTTCGGCTCAAAAGGTTTGGTTGGATCAGATAATCCAATGATGACTACTGTTATTAAGCGCAATGATGAAGGCACACAGTTAGACAAAATGCCGTACTTCTTTTTAGATCGTTATATCCCGTCTTATATTGCTGAGTGGAATGAGTTCATGGGTGTGGCAACGGGCAAGATTCAGCCAGTCGTAGCTGGTGCTGACGGTCGTGCATCGCTTGTCGCTGCTTTAGCAGCGTGGAAGTCGGTTCGTGAAGGTCGAATGGTTAAGACAAGTGAAATTGTCGGCTAGTTCAAAAAACTTTAAAATGCGATAACTTTTAAACGCCATAACTTTTGATTCGTGTTTCCATGAATCGTTGGCGAGTTTCATTGCATTGAGATGAAATTGCAATTGGTTGTGCAGCAATGCGCGACGATGCAACCCATGATGGCCATTTACCAGTCAGTGTTGCAGCTGCTTGTCTGGCGGCACCGAGCGCAACAATCTCTGGTTCGTTAAGAACGTTCACTTGCTTGCCTGTTAAGTCAGCAACAATTTGGCAAACAGCGGGCGACTGTGCGCCACCACCTAGTAAAAATATTCGACCTGATGTGTCGACGCCACAGTTCGTGATTGCGTTTAATCCATCGAGAAGCCCACAGACAACACCTTCAATGGCGGCGCGCGCAACATCGCTGCGTGAATGACTTGAGTTAAGGCCGACCAAGATTGCCCGCGCGTCAGGAAGATTCGGTGTTCGCTCGCCATCTAGGTATGGCAATAACACAAGTCCGTTTGATCCACAGGTCGATGCCAATGCAAGTTCGCCAAACTGCTGTAGATCTATGCCGAGAAAATTGGCAAACAAGTCAAAAACCTTCGTTGCATTTAGTGTGCAAACCAGTGGTAAGAAACTTCCTGTGGCATCAGCGAAGCCAGCCACTGATGCGCTGCTGTCAGCTGTCGCCTGAGCACTGACTGCATAAACCGTTCCCGATGTGCCAAGTGAGATAGCGACATCACCGGGCAATAATCCGATGCCAAGTGCGCCAGCCATGTTGTCGCCAGTGCCACAACCAATTACCGCATCGCCCCAACTGCCTGTCGATTCAAGCGGTGACGCTACTCGTGGCAACATTTTTGACCAATCGCGAGACTTGTCAATTATCTGCAACACTTCGTCTTGATAGCTATTGGTTCTAGGTGACCAATAGCCAGTGCCAGATGCATCGCCTCGATCGGTGATGATTTCTGATGCACCGCCGCCGCGCAAATGCCATGACAAATAGTCGTGTGGCAAACAAATTCGAGCTACTCGCGCCCAATTTTCTGGCTCGACGCGCTTTAACCAAGAAAGTTTTGCCACTGTGAAACTCGCAACAGGCACGCTTCCAACATTCGAAGCCCACCACGCAGCATCGCGTTGATCAACACACCACTGGGCATCGGCAGCTGACTCGGTGTCGTTCCACAATTTTGCGGCTCGAACGATGTTGTGATTCGCGTCGAGCGTGACTAATCCATGTTGTTGACCGCCAACAGAAATTGCAACGACATTTTGCGAGCTGACCGTTGCGCTTGCCTGCGCATAGGCCGCGTAAAACGCCGCAATCCATTCAGTTGGGTTTGTTTCACTTACTGGGGCAATGCCAGTGCTTGGGTGCGATGCACGACCAGACGAAATCAATTCGCCAGAATCTATGTCGCGAACTTCTACTTTTGTTGACTGCGTTGACGAATCAACGCCGACTACAACCGGCATTAGTTATCGAACGCCGAGAATCAGTTCTGTAACCAGTTGATCGAGGCGCTCGTGTGCATAACCACGTTCACCAAGTGCCTTGACATCAAATGTGTCGGTGCGCAGACTGTGCAACGCATCGGCGCCTAATCCATCAGGTGAAGTCGGCACACTCAATTGATCAAACATTGCGGCTTTAAGTGCTGCCTGAATCTCTTTGTCTTGTTTGAACTGGCGCGATTTCTCAGCCAAAATCAAATATGTTCGCATGCAACCTCGGGCGAAGTCCCAAACACCCTCGGCGTTCTCTGTTCGGTATGCGTGAGCGTCGAAGTGCAACATGCCGTCCCACTTCGAATCTTCAAGCAATTTAACGAGATAGAAAGCGTCGCGGATTCCTTCGCTACCAAACCTGAAGTCTTGGTCGAACTTACCGATTCTTTGAGCGTTCAAGTCAATGTGAAATAATTTTCCGTGCCAGAGTGTTTGCGCAACAGCATGTGTGAAGTTGAGCCCGCTCATTGTTTCGTGCGCGAACTCTGGGTTGAGGCCAACCATCTCTGGCCACTGCAACTCATTGATGAACGCAATTGCATGACCAACTGTTGGCAAGAACATATCGCCACGCGGTTCGTTTGGTTTTGGTTCAAGCGCAAACTTAATGTCGTAGCCACGATCTTTGGCATATGCGCAGCAAATGTTTACTGCCTCGGCGTAGCGGTCAAGCGCGGTGCGAACATCTTTTGCAGCTTCACACTCGAGGCCTTCGCGGCCGCCCCACATCACATAAACTTTTGCGCCAAGTGAGACGCCCATGTCGATTGACTCCATTGTTTTCTTGATTGCATAACGGCGCACAATCGGGTCATTCGCTGTAAACGCACCTTCTTTAAACACTGGCTGGCCAAAAAGATTTGTCGTAGCCATCGGCACTTTCATTCCGGTCTTATCTAGTGCTTGACGAAAACGTTTGAGCGCAGTTTCACGCTCGGCTGGGGTTGATCCAAATGGCACAAGATCGTCGTCGTGAAAGTTGACACCGTAAGCGCCGAGATCTGCCAAACGATGAACCGAGTCGACTGGGTCAAGTGCGGGGCGAGTTTCTAATCCGAATGGGTCACGACCCATATTGCCAACGGTCCAAAGACCAAAGGTGAAGCGATGTTCTGGTTTAGGAGTGAAGTTGTCAGTCATAGAACCGATGCTAGTTCTAATTCGCAATAGTCCGCTAAGCCGTTAGAGTAAACAAGCCTTTTACCTTCCGGGGTAGCTCAGTTGGCAGAGCAACGGACTGTTAATCCGTTTGTCGTGGGTTCGAGCCCCACCCCCGGAGCCATAGTTCTATTTTGATGCGATTTTTTGGAGGCCAGATGTCTGCGGTTACTGCGAGCGGTAATGTGGCGAGTGCGTCGCATCCACTAGACCCGCTGAGCAAAGATGAACTTGAGTCATTGATTAGCGCTTTGCGTCGCGACGGTGTACTTGATCACCGACATTTGATTGCGATGTTGCAAGTTGAAGAGCCATCAAAGTCTGCGTTGGCACGTTTTCGGCTAAATAAAAATAGTGAACTTGTTGAAAATATTGAACGGGCTGCGCGAGTGACTGTCCTGGATCGTTCGACTGGAAAAGTTGCTGAAATTGTTGTGACGATTGCTGGGCATGTTGTGAGCAATAAAGTTATCGAAGGTGCCAAGGCCCCAGTTTTAAGTGTTGAGAGTGACAAGGCGATTTCGGCCGCAAAGCGTGATGTCCGTGTGGTTGAAGCATTGCGTGCCCGCGGAATTACAGATATCGACTTCGTGCGTATGGAGGCTTGGCCGATTGGTGCACAGATACCTAAACATCTTGACGACGGTCGGCGAATTATTTGGACACCAATGTGGCACCAGCCAACGCCAGAGGCGAATTTTTATGCACACCCAATTTCGGGTTTACACGCGATAGTTGATATCGACTCTGGCGAAGTTCTTGCTGTCGAGAACGATCAACAAATTGCAATACCTCAGACACCCGGCCCTTATCGGCAGAGTCAAACGGGGGCCAATATTGAGTTGAAGCCACTTGAGATTAAGCAGCCCGAAGGTGTGTCGTTTTCGTTTGATGGCTACAGGGCGAATTGGGAGCGATGGAGTTTTCGAATCGGTTTTTGCCAACGCGAAGGTCTTGTGATTCATGATGTTTGGTTTGACGACGGTGGTCAGTTGCGCAAGATCGCTCATCGTTTGTCTATTGCTGAA
>JBILAG010000122.1:0-4527 GCA_044354345.1 Ilumatobacteraceae bacterium
AGTGTGGAACTTTTGTTACTAGCGCTTCAAAAACTCCAACTTGGTTTAGACCTCCATAGGTGTGGCATTGCTCTAAAGATGTGAGATCGGTCAAGGAAAACTTATCGGACTCAACCATTCGACGATAAAAAGTAGGAGTTTGCGACATATTTGATATTCTCTCGACTTCAATTGCCTCTAAAACTAAATTCGGATCAGTGCTGTCAAGAACCACAAGTGTCGCCCCAAGAGAGATCGCATTAGTAACAGTCCCAATTCCAGCCATTGTGTGGATCGGCGCGAGAAGCAAAAACCGATCACTATTTCGCAGATACCCCTCATATGACCAAGCCGGCGTTGTGGCAATCATAAAGTTTCGATGTGTTAACTCAACACCTTTCGGACGGCTTTCGGTGCCACTTGTGTAAACAAGAAGAGCGGACCAGTCATCCGCGATTTCGACATCAGGCTCGAGATATGTCGCATCAACTAATTTGTTAAGAAGTTTGTCAAGCCCATACGAACAGCCATTTGATTCAGTTAGCGAGTTTTGCAGCGAATCAACTAAATCCGAAGTTGAATCTAAATACGCAAGAATTTCTGGTTTGGCATGACTAATTTGGTATTCCAATTCGGATCGTGTGTGCGAATAATTGAGCATTGTAAATACGCAACCTAATTTAAGCGTGGCAAAATAGGCGGCTATTAGCTCAATTCCATTTTTACCAATACCCGCCACGGTCGATTTTGGTTTTACACCTAAGAGTTGCCACTCTGCTGCAATCAAATTTGCAAGTTGATTTAAGTCTTGATAGCTGACCTCTCGACGCTTGCCATCAGACTTTCTTTCAACCACAGCAATTTTGTTGGGTGTTCTCATTGCATTTCGCTTCAACATGTCCGAAATTACTGCTCGCCGATATTGAAAGTCCATCAAACTCCTGATTTCATAAATATTTGTGAACTAACTACCTAAACAGACTTCGTTAATCGGCAGGCGGCCTCAACGATTGTCGCCAACATCGTCCCAGGTGGGTAAACCTCAACGCCCCGTGCCAACAACTCTCGTGCCGCTTTCGGTGCAACCGTACCCCCACAGAAAACAGGGATTTTTGACATGCCCACCTTCTCTAACTCATCTAAAATTCGATTCACCACTTCAATTCTTCCACCAACATTTAAACCAATTAACTCAACATCTTCGTCGCGGGCAACAACTGCAATTTGGCTAGGTCGCAACATGCCGCCTAACACGACTTCAAAACCGTTGTCGCGAAGAGCGCGAGCTACCAGTGAAACGCCTCTCCAGTGACCGTCCAAGCTAGTTTTCACTACCAGCACTTTTGCTTTTTGAGTAATTTGATCAGTATCCACAATCACATCCCAAATTCGTTCTCGGAAACATCCCAAACACCGAAGGCCTCACGAAAAACGGAACCAATTTCACCAATTGATGCGTCTGCCTGAACAGCTTTCATTACGGCCGGAACAATATTTTTATCACTTTTACAAACTGACTCAAGCTCTCGGAGAGAATCAAGCGCCATGTTTGTATCGCGAGTTCGCCTCAAATCTTTCAAGCGATCCATTGCATCAGACCAAGTTGCATCTCCAGAACTACCCTCAAAGCCGTCGACATGCAAAATCGGATCTGCGATCTGATGCGCATTTACTCCCACTAATTTCATATCGGATTGCTCAAATCTCTTTGCCAAGTTCTGTTGCTCCTCAGAAGCTTTGCCCCGCAACCAACCATTCTCAACTGTGGTTACAAATCCTCCCTGATTCTGGATCTCATTAAAAATCTCCCATGAACGCGACTCTAATTCATTGCAAAGACTTTCAATGTAGAAAGAACCACCCAATGGGTCAGCAACAGATGCGAGACCTGTTTCCTCTTGCAAGATTTGTTGAATTCGAATTGACATCAAGTGTGCATGATCAGACGGGATCGATAGAGCCTCGTCGTAACCAGAAACACCGAGTGATTGGGTTCCCCCTAAAACAGCAGCAAGGGCCATGATCGTACCCCTGACAATATTGTTCATCGGCTCTTGATATGTCATCGCACTACCCGCGGTGACAACATGTATCCGCATCCGCGAAGCCTTAGGATCAGTTATCCCATAACGGTCTCGCAACAAGTCGTGCCACATTTTTCGAGCAACACGCAACTTTGCAATTTCTTCAAAGATGTCCATCGAGACCCTAAAATTGACCCCACCAATTTGATGAGCGAAATCTTTTGGTTGAAGCTTTCCGCGCTTACTAACCCCATCAAGATATTCAACAGCGGTAGCTAGAACTGATGCGATCTCTTGAGGCGCGTTTAAACCTGAATCTGCACCGTTGTAACCCGCAACTGAAACTGGAATCCAATGAGGCATGTATTCATTACAAAATTCAATAATGTCCAAATTGAATCGCAGAGCAGCTCGTGGTGGAATCTGCTCTTTGCAAGGACAACCAAGATACGTTAAAAAGAAATCACTTTGACCGGTCCCTGAGACCTTTGAAAGAGGAATCCCTCTGGATAAAGCCACCGACCAATAGCACGACTGCGTATAGGGGGCTGATTGTGGTACTCCCCCTCCTGGTTTCGCGTAAACCTCTTCAATTGGAATATCTTTCATGATGGTTTGGTAATCCTTAAGACCAACCGTGACTGTTCCAGTTAACCCAACATCTTCTCTGCGCTCTGCTACTTCTGGATGATCTACGTCGTACAGATGATCATCGGTCATCCGGTCGTGTTTAATAATGATGCCTGTCTCGCCAGCATTAAGTAGAAATTTAAGCCGCTCATTCATGTCCGTTGGACTTCCGTATCCACTCAGTTGGAAAATTCTCCACAACTTGGATCGATACATATCAGGGTATGCACCTCTAATAAACGGTGGCTCACCTGGATTCGAATCAAGTTCATTCCACCACGAATCAGGCACATCGCCACGTGTGTAAACTTTTTTGCGCGGAATCCCCGAAATTGATTGATGCATCTTTCCCCAATTCTTATTTTGTTATTTTTAAAATCTGATTATTATCTACTGCTAAATTCAAGTTCTCCCGTTGACGGAACGCGAACCTTTCCTTTCGGAAAGCCGACCATAAACAAAAAAGTGCCAGGAGAAACCATTACAGAGGATGCGCTCAGCATTAGTAACACACCGCCATCACGATTGACTTCGAATTTCTCAACTGAATGACCATTCTGCACATTGATAATTGAGCCAAACTCGCCAACTGAAATCGGCTTGGATACATCAGCATCCGCTCGATGAACAAAAATCCCTGAGCTCGATGATAAAACTAGTTGGACCTCTTCAATTAAGTCGACATGTGTTGGTGCCTCAAGAGCCTCGTCTAAGTTGCCGCGCGCTCTTAAAACGTTAAGTGTTCCCACCACACCATCTTTGATTGAGTTATTTTTTGGACCACCAAATTCTGCAAGACAAGAAATAATTCCTTTTCCAGCCATGACTGAACTAAGTTGCGTCGGATGGGTACGGTTGAGAATCACGGGCAAAACCCCAAACGACGCAGAAAATGAATCGCATCCAAAGTCATATGTATAGTTCAAGTCCATTGTCGGAGTACTTGAGTGCAGATCCAAAACCGCATCACATGTCTCATCCAAAAATGCGGTTAAGTGGTGAGCATTTTGATCGGTAAGAAAGCCTGTCGGGCTGCCTGGAAATCTTCGATTCAGCAAAAGTGAATCAGGGCCAATCCGCTGACCAATTTCTAACGCTCCAGGATTTACTGCAGGAAGTACGGTTACCGAGCCACGCAAATCCTTGCGCTCCGTCAAAATTTTTATAACCTCGTGTGCGGCAAGCACACCCCGAGGCTTATCGCCCCAAATGCCGGCGACAATACCTGTGCGCGGACCGGGCGATGATCCTGTAAACGTGAAGGCTTTAACTTTCCACGGCGATCCATCCCCGCGTGTTGCGAATTTTATTTCTCTTTCCGTCATCAACAAAGTCATACCGACAAATCACTTACGATCTTGGGAATTTTATTTGCCCACGGGACTTCAATTTCGAGCTGTCTCGCAAGTTGCAATAGCGTGACCTCGTCGCCAAACCGCCCAGCAAATTGCATTCCAATTGGTAAATCATTTGACCATCCGAGTGGTACAGACATTGCTGGTTGCCCAGTCGCATTGAATAAAGCGGTAAAAGGTATGAATCCCCAAAGTTCACTTAGAAAACTTTTCAAATCGTCAGTGTTCATATCGAAAGTACCGATTGGTTGCGGAAGTTTCGCAACAGTTGGGCGTAAAATTATGTCAAATTCACGCATGAATTGTCCTAATATTCGCGCCGACGAATGAAACATCTCAACCGCACGAACGTATTCAACACCCGTCACCGATTTTCCGATACCAATACGATTTGCCATTACTTTTTCAATTTCGTTTTCTTCAGGCTCGCGACCAATCTTGCTGGCTCGTTTCGCAATATTATTTGCATGATGCACAGCAATGACCTTGACATTTGCATCTGATAACGCAGGCCCGTCATAGGGCGGAGATGCCTCTAC
>JBILAG010000039.1:0-16624 GCA_044354345.1 Ilumatobacteraceae bacterium
TCTTCACTCGCTGCAGTTTCGCCGAACATTTATATTTTTACGCTTGGCGTGACGTTAATCAGTATTACAAAATGCATTTTTGATCTTGGGATGGCGGGTTGGATTTCAGATCATGTTCCATACGAAAAGCGCGGCCGCTATATCGGCATCATAGAAATCTCTTGGGCGCTTGGCCTTTTAATAGGTGTTTCTGCGATGGGAGTTATAACTGCACTGATTTCATGGCGAGCAGGTTTTATCGCTGGCGCATCTGGTATCACAGTGTCGCTCGCGTTTATCGCTGCCCGAATAAAAACAGAACCACATGAAGTGTCATCGCGCATCGCTGATGACGGCATTCGTCTGCGCGGAAGAGCCTGGCTAGTTGTAGCCACAATGTTTGCCACGATGAGTGCGAGTCAGTGCATATTCATAACTTTTGGAGCGTGGCTTGATGACCAATTTGGTTTTGGTGCGCTCGGCATCGCGGCAGTTGGATTCAGTTTTGGCTTGGTCGAATTATATGCATCGGTAACAAGCGCCAAAAAAACTGACAGTTGGGGCAAAGAAAAAAGTATCGCGATCGGTTGTTTAATAATGGTTCCAGGTGGTCTGGCATTATCGCTGGTTTCAAATAATTTGATCTTGGGATTACTTGCACTAATGGTTTACATTTTGGGTTTCGAATTCGCAGTTGTCAGCATGTTGCCACTTGCAACACATCTCGTGCCAAAACGACCAGGAAGCGGTCTTGGATTAGTTTTTGGTGCAGGCACTCTCGGACGCGGTGTGATGAGCCTTGTTGCAACACGAGCATACGAATCAAGCAATGGAATCGCAATGCCGGCAATTATCGGATCAGCTTCTGCGGCAGTGGCAACGATTTTGATTTATCAATACCACCGACGTGGCGGATTGGTTCACGAGTAATAAATTTTCTGGCTTAGCCAGAATATTTATTGGTAATCGGAAGTCGTCGATCTTTACCAAACGCTTTGGTGCTGACACGAACACCAGGTGCTCCTTGTCGACGTTTATATTCGTTCACATCTACAAGTCGCGAAATCCTCTTTACAAGTTCGGCATCAAAACCTCGCGCAATTATCTCTTGCGCCGTTTGGTCGTTTTCGACATATAGCTCAAGTATCGAATCCAATACATCGTAAGGCGGCAGACTTTGATCATCGCGTTGATCGGGCCGCAACTCAGCCGACGGAGCCTTGTCAATAATTGCTCGCGAGATAACTTCGCGGTGTGATTTTAAGTTTATAAATTCACACAATTCATAAACCTTTGTTTTAAATAAGTCCTTAATCACGGCATAGCCACCAACCGAATCGCCATACAGTGTGAAATATCCAACAGCGGTTTCGCTCTTGTTGCCCGTTGTTAAAACCATCCAACCGAATTTATTTGATAACGCCATCAGGGTTGTTCCACGCACACGACTTTGCAGATTTTCTTCGGTCAAATCTGCAGATCGGTTTGCGAAGCTCGGCTCAAGCATCTCTAAATACGAACCAAAAGCCGGTTCAATTGAAATTGTTTGCATATCAATACCAAGCGAAGTGGCCAAAACTTGCGCATCAGTTCGCGAACCAGTTGATGAATAACGCGAAGGCATTGACACACCGTGAACATTCTTGGCACCAAGTGCTTCAACAGCGATTGCGGCAACTACGGCCGAATCGACTCCACCAGATAAACCGATCACGACTTCAGTGAAACCATTTTTCAAAACATAATCGCGCGTGCCAAGCACCAACGCTGCGTGAATTTGAGCGATTTCAGTTAACGGCTGACTATTTCTACCGACGGATTGAGTAGTCAAAGACCCAGGCTTCGGGCTTGATTTTGGCAAAGTTAAATCACAAACAAGTAACTCTTCAACAAACTGATCAGCACTTGCAACCAGCGATCCATCTGCCGAGAAAATCATTGAACCACCATCAAAAACGAGTTCGTCTTGCCCGCCGATCTGGTTGACATATGCAACCACGCACTCATTGTCTTTGGCACGCGCACTAATCATTTCGTGACGCACATTAAGTTTGCCGCCATGAAATGGTGAGCCATTTATATTTATGTTTAGTACTGCCCCCAACGAAGCTTGCGCAGCAACCGGACCATCGGCTTGCCAAATATCTTCACAAATTGTGACACCAAAACAAATCTCATTAATCGCAAATAACGGATTCTCAACTCCTGGCGTGAAATATCTCTGTTCGTCAAACACGTTGTAGTTCGGTAACAAATGTTTTCGGTAGACACCAAGTACGGCACCGTTTCTACATACAGCCGCGGCGTTAAAAATTTCACCAGTTCGGTCATCACGATCGACAAAACCAATAACTGCAACTGTGTCGCCAATCAACTTGACAATTTTTGCGAGTGCCGACAGATTGTCAGCAACAAATCCCTCTTTCAATACAAGGTCTTCTGGCGGGTACCCAGTCAAAGACAACTCTGGAAACGCCACGAGCTGACATTTAGCTACAACAGATTGGTTGTAATAGTCGAGAATTTTGGCAGCATTCGCCGAGAGCGCCCCGACTGTTGGGTTGATTTGGGCCAGCCCAACGCGAAGTTTGGCTAAATCTGCCACATAATCAGGCTACCGAGATAAAACTTCACACGCCGTTTACATTCGGACAATGGTTCAGAAACAGCAGTCGGTAAAACTGTAAGAGTTCCAAATGTGCCGACGTGGCACATTTAATACGAAGGGAAACTTCATGGCATATCAGGCTGAGTACATCTGGATTGACGGCGTTGAGCCAACACCAACATTGCGTTCAAAAACAAAAATCATTGAAAACAATTCGAAGGCACTTCCAATTTGGGGATTCGATGGTTCTTCAACAAATCAAGCGACAGGTGAAGCATCGGATTGCATTCTTAATCCAGTCTTTAGTTGCAAGGATCCAATTCGTGGCGGCAAAAATATTCTCGTGATGTGTGAAGTATTAATCGCTTCAACTGGAAAACCACATCCAACGAATACTCGCGCAGCATGTGCAGTGGCAGCAAAAAAATTCGCTGCAGAAAAAATGATTTACGGAATCGAACAGGAATACACAATGATGCGACTCAACGGTCGTCCGTTAGGTTTCCCTGAGCTTTCTGGCGAACCAGAACCTCAAGGCCCTTATTACTGTGGCGTTGGCGCAGGTCGAGTAATGGGTCGAGACATTGTTGAGATTCACACCGAGATGTGTCTTGAAGCAGGTCTTCATATTTCTGGAACTAATGCCGAAGTGATGCCTGGTCAGTGGGAGTTTCAAATTGGTCCAGTTGATGCACTTCGAGTGAGTGATGAGCTTCATGTTGCTCGTTGGCTGTTGCATCGCATCGCCGAAGACTACGACGTGGTGATTTCACTGGACGCAAAACCACAACACGGAGACTGGAACGGCGCAGGTTGCCATACAAACTTCTCTACAAAAGATATGCGATCAAACTACAAAGCGATTGATGATGCATGTCAAGCACTCGGCACACGAATCAACGAGCACGTCAGCAACTACGGCCACGACATCGAAAGCCGACTAACTGGCAAGCACGAAACTGCGCCATACAACAAGTTCTCATATGGCGTCTCGAACCGTGGTGCTTCAGTGCGAATTCCATGGCAGGTCGCTCGTGACAAAAAGGGTTACGCCGAAGATCGTCGACCAAACGCGAATATGGATCCGTACATCGTCACACAGCTGATACTTGAAACAGTTTGTGGAAACCCAAAAATAATCAAAACGAAAAAGACCGCGCCACAAAAGGCTGCAAAAAAGAAGTCAAAGAAGAAGTAACTAGTTCTGCCGTCGTTGCACGAGTGAATCTCGTTGCGACGGCGGCAGACTGTATATATGTGTTCGAGCAGAAACGAGTGCTGAGATGATCGAGCAGCAACGCGACTACGTCCTGCGAACTGTTGAAGAACGTGGTATTCGACTTGTGCGCCTGTGGTTTACCGATGTTCTCGGTAATTTAAAAAGTTTCGCGATCAGCCCGGCCGAAATGGAGAACGCGCTCAACGATGGAATGATCTTTGACGGCTCGGCAATTGACGGATTCAGCCGGATTCAAGAAAGTGATGTGCTTGCGCTTCCAGATGCCAACACATTTGAAGTCCTGCCTTGGGTTGATCCAAAAGGTGCAGAAGCACGTGTCTTTTGTGATGTCGCCAAATTAGATGGCACACCATTTGATGGTGATCCGCGACAAGTTTTAAGGCGCAACTTAAACGCCGCCCGCGAACTTGGGTATCAGTTTTATGTCGCTCCTGATATTGAATATTTCTATTTTGATCCTCCAACAGTTGACTCGCGACCTGTACCACTTGACGAAGGTGGATTTTTTGATTTAACGAGCACAGACATCACAAGTTCGTTACGCAAAGAAACGATTCGCACTCTTGAAACAATGAGTATTCCAGTTGAATACAGTTTTCATGAAGATGCGCCGAGCCAACACGAAATAGATTTACGCCACACCGACGCGTTGACGATGGCCGACAGTGTGATGACATTTCGCTTGGTCGTCAAAGAGATCGCTGCGTTACATAATGTGCATGCCACATTCATGCCTAAACCACTTGAGAATGTACAAGGCTCAGGAATGCACCTGCATTTGAGCTTGTTCAAAGACGAACAAAATGCTTTTCATGACGCCGATGACCCATACAACTTGTCAGAAACTGCAAAACAATTTATGGCAGGTTTATTGCGTCACGCAGCAGAAATAACAGCGATCACAAATCAGACCGTAAATAGTTACAAGCGCCTAGTGCCTGGTTTTGAAGCACCAGTTCACATCTCGTGGGCACGAAACAATCGCAGTGGATTAATTCGAGTACCGATTCAAAAACGAAATAGCGAACAATCAACTCGAATTGAATATCGATCACCAGACCCGGCGTGCAACCCGTATCTCGCATTTTCGGTGATTCTTGCGGCCGGCTTGCGTGGCATCAAAGAAGGCTACGAACTTCCACAAGAGGCAGACGCAAATCTTTTTGAAATTGGTGACGACATGCTTGAAAAATTAGGCATTGGACAATTACCGCAGTCAATGTCCGATGCCTTGCGGGTAATGGAGAAATCAGAACTTGTTGCCGAAGCTCTCGGTGAACATATCTTCGAATGGTTCTTAAGAAACAAACGTGCAGAGTGGCGCGGTTATAAAACGCATATCAGCCAGTACGAACTAAATCGTTACTTGCGATCGCTCTGAGAAGAAAATGACTAACGACGAAACTCAACTTCTTGCAGTCTTTCCCGATCCTGCGCCGATAGATGTTGCGAGAACTTTAGACCTCTCTGGTTATTCGTGGAAGGCAGTAAAAAACAGCGACGCACTCAGCCAACTTCAACCCTCTAACGGTTGGGCTGGGGCCGTTGTCGACTGCAGCCAAGATCCAGAATTTGGTTGGGCCTTGTGCAGAGCACTTCGCCGATGCGATGTGCCAGTTAATCGAATAATTGTTCTCGTTACCGGTGCACAACTTGCAGATTTAGAAATGCGCGATGACCTATTTGATGATTTTTGTTTGGCACCAATTCATCCGAGAGAATTTGATTCGCGTTTGCGACATTTGTTTTATGCAGAATTATCTGTATCTCGTGAATCTCTAATTGAATACGGTGGCTTGGTGCTGAATACAGAAACTTACCAAGCATCGTTTGGTGGCAATCCATTAGATCTCACATATATGGAGTACGAATTACTTAAGTTTCTTTCGCAGAACCCGGGCAAAGTATTTAGTCGCGAAATTTTGCTGTCTCGTGTCTGGGGCTACGAGTACTACGGCGGTGCACGAACAGTAGATGTGCACATTCGTCGCTTGCGTGCAAAACTTGGCGAAGAACATGCCAACTTGATTGAAACAGTTCGCAGTGTTGGCTACCGCTTCGGCCAATCTAAGTGGAGCTAAAAAATACTGTTGAATAATGTCAGAGTTCCAAAAATGATAAAGAATATGCTCGCCACTCGTTGAACAAGTTGCAATTTAACGTTTCGCTGTAGCCAAGAACCTGCCACAACTGCAATCGCTGAAACTGTGCACAAAGCAGATGCGGCACCGATGGCGACACCAAGTGAATCACTGGTTCGAACAGCAAAACCAACAGTAGCGAGTTGAGTCAAATCTGCAAATTCTGCAACCAATATTGTTGTCGCAGACAGGTAAACAACTTTTAGAAATGTTCGAGGCGTCGGTTCAACTGAATCACTCTCGTGGTGCTCAGCAGACGAGCGAAACATAAATATGCCCGATCCTAAAAACACAAGACCTACGACGGCGTGTATCGGTCTCTCAGGTAATTTTGAAAGTGCCGAGCCAAAGAAAACTGCGACCATGACATGAGTGCAATAACCGACACACACACCAATCCAGACTGCTAAAGGTCGGCGCATGCGAGTTGAAAGCATCAAGGTTGCAAACATTGTTTTGTCCGGTAGCTCGGCTAAAAAATAGCAATAAACACAATCAACGAATTACGCAACATTTACGACCACTAATTTGAGGTTATTACCCAACATGCCTTGAACTTAATTTAGTCGATGTGCAATTAACTATTTTCAAAGCGAGACTGTCGGTAATGGCGGCAACCAAAGATTCAGGTGTGCAAGTTGATTTAAGCCTCACCGGAATGTCATGCAACGCGTGCGCCGCCTCAATTGAAAAAGGGTTGAACAAACTTGACGGTGTGACAGCGACAGTTAATTTCGCGACCGAATCGGCACGAATCACTTTTGCATCAGGCTCAACAACACCAAGCACGTTAATTGACACAGTTACTTCGCTTGGCTACGGCGCTCGTCTTTTGGCTGACACTACGCCTGAGATGCTTGATGCTGAAACAAATCAACGCGTCATGATGTTGCTGACTCGATTAATAGTTTCGGTTGTGCTCGCAATACCCGTTGTGTTGTTGTCGATGGTTGCAAATCTTGAGTTTAAAAATTGGCAATGGTTTGCGCTTGCACTCAGCACACCAGTAGTGACCTGGGGGGCTTGGCCATTTCATCGCGCAGCATTAATGAACTTAAGGCATCGCGCTACGACAATGGATACATTAATTTCGATCGGCATTGTCGCTGCAACCTCATGGTCAGTTTGGGCAATCATTTGGGGCGATGCGCTCGAAATGACATACCGCGGTTCTGCACAAACAATGAACATGGGTTTAAAGAAAATGGTGGGTGACAGCTCACATATTTATTTAGAAGTTGCAGTCGCTGTGACTGTGTTTTTATTAGCAGGCAGATACTTCGAGGCTCGCGCCAAACGACGTGCGGGAGATGCCTTGCGATCATTGCTCGCACTTGGCGCCCGCCATGCCACGATAATTAAAAATGGCGAAGAGCAAACTATTGATGCAGCTCTTGTTCGTGTTGGTGATGTAATCGTCGTTCGCCCAGGAGAAATAATTCCGACAGACGGTGTTGTTGAACAAGGCGCTTCTGCTCTTGATGTCTCAATGTTGACTGGCGAAAGTGTGCCGGTTGATGTCAAGCCTGGCAGTGTCGTCACGGGCACAACTATAAATCTCACGGGTCGACTAATTATGCGAGCAACTCGAGTCGGCGCTGAAACTACCTTCGCACAGATAACTCGCCTGGTTAGAGATGCACAAACAACAAAAGCGCCAGTCCAGAGACTTGCTGATCGAGTCAGTGGTATTTTCGTGCCGACCGTAATCGGCTTATCAATCGCCACATTTATTGGATGGTTTTTCGTAGGTTCGTCTACTTCCGATGCATTTACCGCTGCAGTGGCGGTGTTGATAATTGCATGCCCCTGCGCACTTGGCTTAGCAACGCCAACTGCATTAATGGTTGGTAGCGGTCGAGCCGCACAAATGGGAATCGTTATTAAAGGTGTCGATGTTTTGCAAAGCACACGTCGCATAGACACTGTTGTATTTGATAAGACAGGAACGATCACGACCGGAGTAATGCAACTCGTTGACATCATCTGTGCACAAAGTTCGACACCTAGTGAAATTCTTTTATATGCCGGTGCGCTTGAACACGCCAGCGAACATCCGGTGGCGCGCGCAATTGCAAGTGCTGCCCGAACTGAACTTGGTCAATTACCTGACGTGACTGATTTTGAATCGTCGCCAGGTATGGGCACATCAGGAGTAGTCGACGGTCACAAAGTAATGGTCGGGCGCGAGTCATTGTTTGATAAAACTCTTGTGATTATTCCGAGAGATCTTCGTGAAGCACTCGCGAAGGCTCGTAGCGCTGGCAACACTGCAGTGCTAGTCGTCGTTGATGGTGCGGTTAAAGCAGTTTGCGTTGTTGCTGATCAACCAAAAGTAAGTAGTGCAGATGCAATTGCTGAACTTCGCAAACTCGGGTTGCGCCCTGTGCTGCTGACAGGTGATAATCAGGCAACTGCGATTGCGATCGCCCAACAAGTTGGAATCGACACCGATGAGCAGCATGTAATCGCTGGGGTTTTGCCCGACGAAAAAGTTCGCGTCGTATCCGACTTGCAACAGCGAGGTTACGCAGTAGCAATGGTTGGCGATGGAGTAAACGATGCTGCTGCGTTGGCCCAAGCAGACGTCGGTATCGCCATGGGAACTGGCACAGATGTCGCGATGCATGCCAGCGACCTAACAATTGTCAGTGGTGATCTGCGATTGGTTGCTGATGCGATTTTGCTTTCGCGTGTGACTTTACGCACGATTACGGCAAATGTTTTTTGGGCGTTTGCTTATAACACTGCTGCAATACCACTGGCCGCACTTGGCTATCTGAATCCAATGTGGGCTGGCCTTGCGATGGCATTCTCAAGTATTTTTGTTGTAACGAATAGTTTGCGATTGCGCACAACGAAACTCACACAGCACACCGCGTTCGTACACGCAACTCGCTAACAGCTTTAGCCCGCCAGGCTCGCGCCGTTCGCTCTGCTACGCCGTAACGCGCTGCAATCGTTGCCGCGTTATCTCCAGCTGCCACTGCTCGTAAAATTTCAACGTGCTTTGGGTCTATTCCTTGGTCTAACGCAACGTTAATTAATTTGTCCAAACTCACTTCATCTTCAAACTGCTCTTCTGGTGCAACTAAAAATTCTGACAAAATGAATGGGTCCATCGGGATAACTTTGTAGCGCTTTGAACGATTCCCATGTACAAAAGCAAAATATTCGCTATCGCGCACCAGATTCGCCGCAACTTTAATTGGTCGACGATCCCAAGGATATTTTCGGATCACTCCCCACGCGCTCGGAAGAACATCAGCAATTGCCGTGTCGATTCCTCCTTCGACTATCCGACCTCGCCGGCGCGCAATTGCCAAAAGAGGTGGCAAAATTCGTTGCAACACAATTCGAGCCGCAAGTTCATCACTGGTTGCTTGTTTGACAAGCAACCATAAGTATTGATCGCCTTGCGAGTCATCGCGCGCAGTATTGAAGCCCGCTCGTACTAAAACTTCATCTAGATGATTTACCTTGCCACCCGGCAAAGACCACGAATTAACGATTTCAAGTTCTCGGTTTCGGTCACTGATTAGTTGCCATTCTCTGATTAGTCGAGATACCGGACTTGCCGACCTTTGGACAAGACCGGGGCTCCACTCCAATAATGGATGACTAGTTACGTTGTCTGAATTGATTGTCGTGAGTTGTGTCATGCACAACATCGTGCGAATTAGCAACACCGCAACTAGCACGCGCGGTCTCACCGCAACTCTCACTTACAAAAAACTTTAAACTTCAGCCATAATGATGTGATGCGAATTACTTTGCCTTCAGGCACGCAATGCGAAATTGATAAAACTGTCACGAATCCGACGATGGGTTTAGTCATTGCCCCAGATATTTTCGGTCTGCGAGAGTTGTACGACGGACTCGTTGCTCGGTTCGCTAACGAATGGAATATGGCTGTGTGTGCCGTTGAGCCGTTTCCTGGTCTCGCGCTAGGCCCCGAGATTGAGCCAAGGTTCGCAGCAGTGCCAACTCTTAGCGACGAAACACATTTGCGCGATCTACACGAAGCAGCCGATGCGCTCTCGACACCAATAGTTGGTCTGATCGGTTTTTGCATGGGTGGTATGTATTGCTTTAAATCGGCTCGGTCTGAAAGATTTAAAAAAATTGTTTCGTTTTATGGGATGATCACAATCCCGAGCGGTTGGCAAAGCGCGACACAAGGTGAACCGTTGAATTACTTGCAAACTGGCAATGCTGAAAGAGTATTGGCAATTATTGGAGGCAAAGACCATTACACGCCGCCTACAGATGTTGCTGAACTTCAAAACCATGGTGTGCAAACCGAAATTTACTCAGATGCCGAACATGGTTTTGCTCACGACGCATCGCGGCCGGCGCATCGCGCACAAGATGCAAAAAATGCATTCGCGCTTGCACACGCCTGGTTAGTTAATTAGATAGTTGATTAGCTAGTTGGTTAGATAGTTGATTAATTAGCTAGCTCGCGCGTATTTCGAGTTTCTGGCGCATCAAGATTCGATAACGACGATCGTGCTGTTCAAGCCAGCCCAAACGAATAAAACTTGCGATCGCTTTGTTGACCCTTTCGCGAGAGGCGCCAACCATTCCGGCAAGTTCTTCTTGAGTAATCGGAAGAACGAACTCATCTTTACCGCCCGACAACTCAAGTAACCGCTTGGCTGTTCGACCAGTTACATCTAAAAACACGCTGTCTGAGAGAACTTCGTCCATTACTCGCAAACGCATCGCCAGCAGTTTCGTTACTCCCCACAACATCGTTGGGTTCAACTGCAACTGCTGGCGAACGATCGAATAAGGAATCTGTAGCAACGACGACGGTTCAATCGCTCGAGCCATTGCGCTTCGTTTGCCATTGTCAAGAAGTGCAAGTTCGCCGAACAAGTCGCCTCGCTCCATTAATGCGAGCACGCTCTCTCGGCCATCAATCGGTTGATTGCCAATTGCGATCGCAATTCGCCCTGACAGCACTATGTACATAGACTCCGGAGTATCGCCCTCACTGAACAGCACGTCGCCGCGCTGCAGATTTTTCGTTACGCCACTTGCTGCAATCAGAGCAAGCACATCTGCAGGAGTCTCGGCGAAAAATGCACTGTTACTAAGAAGTTGTTGAGCCATATCTGTACGACGGTACTACCCTAAACAAGCGTGAACACCATCGCAACACAAAAAGTTGGTGAAAAAATTTGGACAATAATCGTGGCAGCGGGTTCGGGCACGAGATTTGGTAGCCCTAAACAATTTGAGTTAATCAATGACCGCCGAGTTGTTGATTGGGCGGTTGAAACTGCGCGCGCAGCGAGTGATGGCGTGATTGTTGTTTTGCCTGCGACTCATGCTCAACTTGAGAGTGGAGTAGTTGGCGGGTCGACACGAAGTGCATCTGTGCGCAGTGGTTTGGCTGCGGTTCCGCTTGACGCGTCAATAATTTGCGTTCACGATGCAGCACGGCCGTTTGCTTCAGAGTTTTTGTTTCATGAGGTCGTTGATGCAGTGTGCGCTGGTGCCGATGGTGCGGTGCCAGGGTTGCCGGTTGTCGACACAATTAAATTTATTTCCAATGACAATGTGGTGGTATCGACTCCGGATCGTAGGCAACTTGTCGCAGTGCAAACCCCTCAGGCATTTCGTGCCAAAGTTTTGCGCGAGGCTCACGCCTCAAATCCAGAGAGCACAGACGATGCAACATTGGTTGAGACGAATGGCGGCCGAGTCGTGGTAGTTCATGGCGACCCGCTCAATCGCAAATTAACAACTCCAGAGGATATGAACTGGGCTCGCGCGATTACTCGCGGTGAGGTGTAAATATTAAACCATGACCGCAAAAATTAGAGTTGGACAAGGTTTTGATATTCATCGCTTCGTTGAAGCGTCAGACAATGATCGAAAGCTGATTTTGGGGGGCGTGCATTTCGTCAATGAACGCGGACTGATTGGACACAGTGATGCTGATGTCATTGCTCATGCAGTAGCCGAGGCGGTCCTTGGCGCATGTGGCCTTGGCAACATCGGCGAACACTTCCCCGACACAGATCCAAAATGGAAGAACGTCGACTCGTTAACTCTGTTGGCAAGCGTTGCCAAAATGGCGAGCGAAAACAAATTCGAAATCGGCAACGTCGACTGCAGTGTTGTCTGCGAACAGCCAAAGATTTCGCTTCACAGAGACGAGATGCAAAAAAAATTAAGTGCAGCTACGGGTGCGCCTGTGACGATTAAAGGTCGCCGTGCCGAAGGCCTTGGCTCACTTGGTCGTGGCGAAGGCATTGCCTGCTGGGCTGTCGCAATAGTGACGCAGAATGATTAATTTTTAATCATGGCTCAAAATCGAAACAGTCGACCAAACAAGCGCAATAAACCTGGCGGCCCAAAAAAATCTGGTCGTAATCCGAATAGCCCGAAACGAATCGACTTATCGCGGAGACCAAATAAATCAGATCGCGGTGGCAGTCGACCGATTCACAAAGAACATGGTCTAGGTGGCGAACAAGTTGAAGGTCGACAAGCAGTTAGAGAACTTTTGTTGGGTTCACGGCGCAGAGTTCACGAAATCTGGATTGCAAACGACATTGAGAGCAGCCCAGTGATCGACGACATTTTGGAAATTGCACGAGACCAGAGAGTTCAAGTGCTGAATGTTTCGCGCCGCGAAATCGAAAGAGAAGCACGTAGCGAAGCACCACAAGGAGTACTCGCCAAAGCTGCACCGCTCGAAGAAACTTTGTTGGCTGATCTACTCGTGGCCCCTCGCAACAAACCACTTTTGTTAGTTGCGATCGATGGTGTAACTGACCCAGGAAACCTTGGAGCTATCTTGCGATGCTGCGATGGCGCTGGCGTCGACGCTGTAATTTTGCCTCGGCATCGCGCAGTTCACATAACTCCGACTGTTGCAAAATCATCTGCTGGCGCAATTGAATATTTGAACATGTGCGTTGTCGGTGGGTTGCCAAGTGCGTTGTCCGAAATGAAATCGGCTGGAGTTGTCGTAGTCGGATTAGATGACTCAGCGGAGAAAAGTATTTTTGAATTGGGCACTGTGGCTGCAGATTCAGTCTGTCTTGTGCTCGGCGCAGAAGGACCTGGCTTGTCGAGACTCGCACGCGAGAGGTGCGACTTACTTGCCAATATTCCGATGCTCGGATCTTTATCTTCGTTGAATGTTTCTGTTGCGGCGGCTCTAGCAACCTATGAGATTGTGCGAACCCGCAGGGTTTCTAGGTAAATTCAAGAAAATCAAATACTTATACGCTGAATATCTGCCGTACACTGACGGCGAATAAAAAACGCCGGGGTAGCTCAGTGGCAGAGCAACCGCCTTGTAAGCGGTAGGTCGTGGGTTCAATCCCCACCCTCGGCTCGATTTGAATGCTCGCCAGATTTACCGAGCAGTTACGTGTTTATAGCCGTGTTTATATTCGCGTTTATATTCATAGTTATTGCGGTATAAACCATCTAGTTATATCTATGCGATAACTTGAATAGGTATGAGTCAAGAGCAATATCGCCCAAGTCGTGGAGATTCCGACAGGCAGTTTTCAGGCGGACGATCGGCGGGCGGGCGCTCATCAGGTGGACGGTCGTCAGGCGGTGGGTCAAATGTCAATTCAACTTTGTCAATCATCATCGCAGTTCTTGCTTTATTACTTGGATTTTTTATCTTGCGCGATATTCGTGGCGATAACACCAGTCAAACAATTGCGACATCGACTCAAGACGCCGTTGTGCCAACAGAAACAGCAACAGATACAGGGACAGCAACAACAGTGCTTGAGATTCCTGTGCAAACAACAATCGTCTTAACTGCGTTTAAAATTCAAATCGCAAATGCATCAGGAATCGCCGGAAGTGCGGGTCAGTTGACTACTGAGTTGCAAGGTCGTGGCTTCATCGTGCAACCTGCTCTCAACAAAAGTGAAATCACACCGAAACAAACTGTAACTGTGGTCTACTACTTACTCGGCAGTGAAGCTGTCGCAGCTTCGGTCGCAAAAGAACTCGGTGGAGTTGCGGTTGCAGCAATGCCAGAGCCGATTCCAACCGAAACCGGAAAGCTCGGTGAAGCAAGCGTGTTGATTTTGTTAGGCACTGACATCGCTGGAATTCCACTTCCTCCAAGCGCCTCCGCAGTTGCACCTGTCGCGCCTGTCGTGACAATTGCGCCTGTTGCGCCAGCTACAACGACAGGTTAATTAAACTTTAAAATTATTTTGCGTCACGCAAAAGTTTTAACGCTGCCTGCTCAATGCAGTGCAATGGTTGTTGCATAGCGCTATCGCGCCCAAATAGATCAACAAGACTTAATGAATTAAGTCGACCTTGCACTTCTTGATGAATTTCACCGCAGATTGCTGAGATCTGAATATTTTTCTCAGCGGCAAGTTCTGCCATTGAGCCGACGACTTTCCCTGAAAAACTTTCGTTATCCATATAGCCCTCTCCAGTGATAACTAAGTCAACGTCAATCAGTAGTTCATCAAGCAGAACTTCTTGCGCAACAAGATCAAAACCTGGCACAAGATTCGCTCCGAGTGCTGACAAGCCGCCTGCTAACCCGCCTGCCGCGCCTGCACCAGGTAACAGCGATACATCAACTCCATACGTCTCCTTATACATCTGAACAAGACGCTCAAGTCGAGTTGTGAGCAATTGAACTTGCGCTGGTGATGCACCCTTTTGTGGCCCAAAAACTTTTGCAGCATCTGTGAATGCTGTCGTCACATCACATGCAACTACAAACTCAACACCTTTGAGTCGCGCCGGTGTTTGGATCGCGCGCACTGCTCCAAGCCCTCCGTCTGTGGTGGCAGATCCACCCAGACAAACGATGATTCGTTTTGCTCCAAGATCTAATGCGGCATCAATGAGTTCTCCGGTGCCCGTAGTCGATGCAGCAACAGCATCATTTTTTTCTTTACCACCAGCGAGCAACAAACCAGAGGCGCAAGCCATTTCAATAATTGCTGTGCCTCGATGCAAACGCCAGTCTGCGTTAACAGGATCACCAAGCGGACCAGTAACGAGTGTCGTTCGGTTTGCGCCGCCGAGAGCTTCAAGAGTTCCTTCTCCGCCATCGGCAAGTGGACGCTCAATGCAATCGTGACCAAGTTGCCAACACGCGTGACCGATTGCAGTCGCAACTTGCGCCGCGGTAGCCGTGCCGCGAAACTTGTCGACGGCGGCGAGCACTTTCATGAGTTCAGGTTAGATGAGACCATGATCGCAATATGCCCTAAATATGCGCCTAGCCTTAAATACAATGTTTTTTAAGGGCCGACTTCAAATGTCGCTACTCGCAATCACAATTATCAGTGGCGCTCTATCTCTAGTATTTGCTCAACAAGGTGACGACCCGGCACCAACTACAACTCTCGTGCCAGAGATAACAGCCCCGCCAGTTACTACGACGATTTATACTCCGCCCGTCAGATACATAATCCAACCTGGCGACACACTCTTTGGCATTGCTTCTACTTATTTATTAGATATGAAGGCATTAATGGATTTGAACGACATTACAAACTCTGACCATGTTGAAACGGGCGATGAACTTATCTTTCCACCAGCAAATGGTTTTATTCCAGTTGCGCCATCTACGACGATGAAGCCTTAAATTACTTTTGGCGATGCTTTATTGAGATTTCAGCAATGTCTCGCATGATTCTGGCAATGTCAAAATCTTTCGGAGTGTAAACCGCAACAACACCTAGATCGGTTAATTTCTTGCGATCATCTTCAGGAATTATTCCGCCGACGACTACAGGCGAACTCACACCAGCTTTTTTCAACTGCGACATCACTTCTGGCACAAGCGCTAGATGCGACCCTGAAAGAATTGAAAGTCCAATTACATCTGGATCCTCATCGCGGGCAGAGGCTGCAATTTGTTCTGGCGTTAAACGAATGCCGCTGTACACAACTTCCATTCCAGAGTCACGTGCAGCAACTGCGATCTGTTCGGCCCCACTCGAGTGGCCGTCCAAACCAGGCTTTGCCACCAATAATCTCGGCGGGCCACCAACAATTGTTTTGACAAAATCTGAAACCTCATTCAAAAGATGACCATGTCGGCCAGACACGCCACCTACACCGGTTGGCGCACGGTACTCACCAAAAATGTCACGCAAAACCTGCGACCACTCGCCTGTCGTGCCCCCAACTTTGGCAAGTTCAATTGACGCAGGCATCAAATTCAATCCTTCACGAGCGGCAATTTGTAAAGACTTGAGTGCCGAATCTACTTGGTTTTGATTTCGAGATTTGCGCCAAGTTTCAACTTCAGCGATCATTTGCTTTTCTATCTTCGGATCAACTTTGAGAATATTGTCAAAGCCACCCAAAGGCGAAGGCGCCGTCTTCGTAAATGCGTTCACTCCAATAACTTTTTGATCACCGTTTTCAATTCTGCTCGTGCGACTTGACATTGAGTTAACAAGTTTGCCCTTGAGAACATCAACTGCTTCAAATGCACCACCGATTACCAAAATCTCGTTGAGTTCGACCCATGCTTCATCAACTAATTGAGTAGTTCGTGATTCAATGACGGTCGATCCGTCAAAAATATCTTCATATTCGAGCAAGTCAGTTTCAAAAGCCAAGACTTGCTGCATTCGCAACGACCACTGTTGATCCCAAGGGCGAGGCAAACCGAGA
>JBILAG010000040.1:0-16427 GCA_044354345.1 Ilumatobacteraceae bacterium
GAAACTTTCGGTACAAATAAAGTTGATGAGGCTTTGATTGAGGCAGCGGTTCGCGAGGTTTTTGATCTCCGTCCTGCAGCGATTGTTCGTGACCTTGATTTGAAGCGTCCGATTTACCAAAAGACTGCGGCTTACGGTCATTTCGGTCGAAGTCATCCTGATTTCACCTGGGAGTCTTTGTCACGCCTCAAAGAATTCAAGGCAGCAGTCAAACTCTGATTCAAAACGCGCCGCCGTCAATTCGGGTTGCGCGGGTCGTTCCCGATGTTACGGGCGTCGACAAAACATTTGATTATCTGATCCCAGAGTCACTGGCCAAGGATCTCGTGGTTGGCATGCGCGTGCGCGTGCCTTTGCACGGGAGAAACGTCGCTGGGTGGGTCATCGAAATCGGTGAACCCAGCGCGGGTTTGGCCGTCAACAAAATTCGTTCGGTGATAAAAGTTTTGGGTCTTGGCACGACGACTGAGATCATCGAACTCGCACATTGGGCAACATTGCGGTGGAGTGGTCGGATACGAAGTTTTGTATCGGCTTCTGCGCCGAGCACTTTGATCGCCAAGGTTCCATCGCCGAGATATCTTTCGCGTGGCATCAACTATTCATCACCCGTCGCCGATGAAGTAATAAATCAAAGTGGTGGGTTGGTCTTAACATCGCCTTTGGCTAACCCGACTTCAATTGTTAGCGCACTTGCTAGTGCCGGCCCATTAATTGTTGTAATCCCGACACAACATCGCGCAAAACTATTGGCTGCATCACTCAAAGTCAATGGTTTTTCTGTTGCGTCGTGGCCTCAAGACTGGGCGAGTGCAATGGGTGGTGTCGACATAGTGGTTGGCACTCGTAGTGTCGTGTGGGCGCCAGTCGCCAAGTTTTCGACGATCATTGTGATTGACGAACACGATGATTTGTTGCAAGAAGAGCGCAGTCCGACATGGCATGCGCGTGATGTCGCAATCGAGCGATGTCATCGTGTTCAAGCGACATGCTGCCTCATCACACCGTTTCCGTCGCAAGCTGCACGAAAGTGGGCGGGTAATCGCCTGTTTGAGATTCGGGCTGCTGATTCACAAAAATCATGGCCGAAGATTGAAATTTTGGATCGCAATAAAGATGAAGGGTGGAGTACCTCGCTGATCTCGTCTGAACTTATTAGCGAACTTCGTGATTCAAGTCGTCGTGTTGTGTGTGTTCACAACACCAAGGGTCGAGCACGACTTATTGCGTGTGCAAAATGCCGAACAATTCTTCGATGCGAAAAATGTGATGCCGCTGTTAATCAATGTGATGAAGAGACCCTTGAGTGCCCGCGGTGCAACACAACACGACCCGTTGTGTGTCAAGCCTGCGGATCAAGTAGTTGCGCGTTGCTAAAACCCGGCGTGAGCCGGTTGCGCGAAGAGTTGCAGGCGGCAGCAAATCGCACTGTTGCCGAAGTAACTTCAGCAACCACAGAAGTTAATCAACGCGTGAATGTGTTTGTCGGTACAGAGGCGGTCTTGCATCGTGTGCAGACAGCTGACACAGTTGTGTTTCTTGATATAGATGCCGAACTGCTCGCGCCGCGTTATCGCACCAGCGAACTTGTGGGCACACTAATTGTGCACGCAGCACGACTTGTTGGTTCATCAAAAAAGACCCCACAAATATTGTTGCAAACACACACTCCCGAAAACCCGTTGCTGGTTGGGCTAGCGACAGGCAATTTAGATGCCTATAACGAAAGTGAAAAAGCACGTCGAGAATTATTGAAGTTTCCGCCGTTTGGTTCTCTGGCAGAGGTGAGCGGGGTCGGAACCAAGACATTTTTAGAGTCAATGAGTGGGTCGACTCTCGTGCAGACGATGATTAAAGATTCAACACACGGTTTGATCCGCGCTGAAAACTGGCAGATGTTGAGTGATGCATTGTCTAATGCGAAGCGAACCGCAAAATCTCGAATTTCAATTCACGTTGACCCTCCGCGGATATAGCCTGATCTTCGTGAATTATAAAATCAGAACTTTCGGTGACCCTGTATTGAAAACATGCGCGGCCGAGATCACAAATATTGACGGCAAACTTGTCAAACTCGCCGACGAAATGTTGACTGTGATGTACGAAGCGCCTGGTCTTGGTTTGGCGGCACCTCAGATAGGCGTACAGAAGCAACTTTTTGTTTACGATGTTGATGACAAACCAGAAGTCATTATTAACCCCACAATCGTTGAGTCAAGTGGTGAATGGGTTTATGACGAAGGTTGTTTGTCGATTCCGGGCTTGTCAGTCGAAATGTTACGCCCAAAACTTGTTCTCGTTAGAGGCTTGAATCTTGACGGCAACACAGTTGAAATTGAAGCCGATGAGTTGCTTGCTCGATTATTTCAACATGAGATCGACCATCTACAAGGCGTGCTGATGTTTGAGCGAATGACAGCTGACCAACGTAAGTTGGCGTTGGCCGAATATCGTCGGCGCGAAGAAAACCCTGGCCAAACCGAAACGACTCACCTAAAACTTTCGTGACATCACTCGCTGATTTGCCAACTAGTGGCGCATCACGAGTTATCTATTTCGGCACACCAGATATTGCTGTTGCCCCACTTCGGGCGCTTGTAGATGCAGGTTGCAATGTTGAACTTGTAGTTACTCGACCCGACGTGCGCCGAGGGCGTGGAAGCGAAACAAGTGCATGCCCGGTCAAGTTCGCCGCTCAAGAGATGGGGCTGAAAGTTTCTCACTCATTGAGTGACGCAGTCGCGTTGGCCAGCTCATCAAATGACTTACTTGGTGTAGTCGTGGCTTATGGCGAGTTGATTTCGATGGATGTGCTGAGTGTTGTGCCAATGATCAATGTGCATTTCTCGTTGTTGCCTCGGTGGCGCGGAGCAGCGCCAGTTGAGCGCGCAATTCTCGCTGGCGATGAAACAACAGGCGTGTGCATTATGCGAGTCGTAGAGTCTCTCGATCAAGGCGAAGTTTTTAGTCGCACTGAGATGCCGATTTTGTCTACCGACACGCTCGTTTCGTTGCGTGAGAAGTTACTAGACGCTTCGCTGCCGCTATTGGTTAGTGCGGTTAAAAATGGTTTTGGTCAAGGTGTCGCCCAAAGTGGTGAGGCGGTTTACGCCAAGAAAATTCTCAGCAGCGAGCTACAAATAAATTGGAGTAACTCTGCGACTCAGATAGATCGTCTGATTCGGGTTGGTGGGGCTTACACAAATATTGGCGGCAAGAGACTCAAAATTGTAAAGGCGAAGATAGTTGCAGAATCAATGACGAACGCAAGATACGGTGCGATCAAATTGGTTTCGCGACATGAGTGCGAAGTACAGACTGGCTATGGCTGTATTTCGCTGATTGAAGTGCAACCCGAGGGTAAGGCAGTTATGAAAGTTGACGGCTGGCTCAATGGGGCAAGAATCGAAAACGGCGCTGTGCTGGGTTAACTGTTTTCGCTAGTTAGCTTCACTAGTTAACTTCGCTAGTCAATTTAACCCAGACGATCCGAATATTCGCCAGCGCATCTTTAAAGGTCGCATAGTCGTCGCCAAGTCGATCGCCGAGGGTGTCGACAATCGCAGCCAGGGCGTCAATGGCCAATCGTGCATCATCAAGTCTTGGCGGGTTGGCGCCTAAGTGAATTGCCGCAAGTTCGTAAAGCCCGACTACGTGGTTTGCCACGACTACATTTGCTGGGGTCTCGGCTAGGCGAGCGCGTGCGTCGGCCAAAGCCTGTGCTTGTTCTGGGGTGGGGTTCTGATCCATATGCGCTACCATTATGGCAGCGATAACGGCAGTGCAAATTGTCGTCGTCAAACAGCAAAAGTGGAAACTAGTTTCCCACCTAGCCACCAAGATTTGCGATGTTCGAAATTTGAACTCGCCGATGAGTGCGTCTGGGTCGAGCTGATGCGAGTGGCCTGCCACCGCGTATCTCGACTCTCGTGCGTCGGCAAACTCAAATTCGAATTTCGAGTTTTATCCAATACGAAGAGGAGGCACAGCCGCTTGTCAAGCAGTGAACAGTCATAGTACCGCCAACAAATGAGCCACGCTACAACGACCGAATTCGAGCCAAACAAGTTCGTCTCGTCGATGCAGATGGATCACAAGTCGGAGTCGTCAGTATTGAAGATGCACTTGAGCGATCTCGCAAGGTTGATTTAGACCTTGTTGAAGTTGCTCCGTTAGCCGAACCACCTGTATGTCGAATTATGGACTACGGAAAGTTCCGTTATGAAGAAGCGCAAAGACTGAAAGAGTCCCGCAAAAAAACGGTGCAGATAACGATGAAGGAAGTCAAGTTCAAGCCGAAGATTGCCAAAGGAGACTTTGACACCAAGGTGCGCCATATGCTCGGGTTTCTCGACGAAGGCCACAAGGTGAAAGTCACTCTGCAATTTAGAGGTCGCGAAATGGCTCACCCCGAGTTAGGTACGAAGATTTTGGATGCAGTGATCGAGCAACTCGGTCAAATCGCCAAAGTTGACACATCGGCTCGCCTTGAAGGTCGAAACATGACGATGGTTCTTTCGCCAGACAAAAAAGCAGTAAAACGCCCAGTTTCTGTTAAGCCAGCAGACGCGAAGCCGCAAAGTTCGAACCCACCAACTATTTCAAATACAAATCTCAATACGACAACTGAAACGGAGAATCAAAATGCCGAAGATGAAAACATCCAAGACAGCAAAGAAGCGATTTAAGAAGACTGGTACGGGCAAACTTCGTCGTCAACAGTCAATGCGTCAGCACTTGTTCGAGCACAAATCAAGTGAGCGAACACGACGTCTTGATGGCACGGTTGACGTTCACACCGGTGACGTTAAGCGCATCAAGCGACTTCTTGCAGAGCGATAAATCTCACTAGTTATATAAATATTTCATTGACCAGCTAACCGAATTTTGATTGAAAGGATTTCAAAATGGCACGAGTAAAACGCGCAGTTCACGCCCGCAAAAAGCACAAGGCGATTCTCGAAAAAGCAAAAGGATATTACGGCGACCGTAGTCGTACGTTTCGCTCTGCGAACGAGCAAGTACTTCACTCAGGACAGTATGCATTTCGTGACCGTCGTGCAAAGAAGGGCGAGTTTCGTAGTTTGTGGATTCAGCGAATCAATGCAGGGTGCCGACTTCACGACATGAGTTACAGTCGTTTTATTGCTGGTTTGTCAAAGGCAGGCATTGTTGTCGATCGAAAGATCCTCGCAGACCTTGCGGTGCACGATGAAAAAGCATTTGCGCAATTAGTTGAAACTGCTAAGGGCGCACTCGTCTGAGTCTCACGCAATTAGCGTTCACGAGCAATCGTGTTCAGCGTCTACGAAGATTATGTAACGACAAGTCTGAACGAGCGCAAGAGAATGCGTTTGTTATTGAAGGCGCGACATTAATCGACGAAGCGATTAGTGCTGGCTGGCAGATTGAGTCACAATTTGTTGCACCTGGTGCGAGTCCATGTTCGGGTGCCGGAAGCGCAGTTAACGACTTAGCTCCTGGCGTTATCGAGCGTGTCGCGTCGACAAACTCTCCGCAACCTGTTATGGCGATTGCTTTGAAGCGCGAAGTTGACATTGCTGATCTTGGTTCTGCAAAAAAATCAGAATGGATTGTTGTTGTCGACAAAATCTCAGATCCAGGAAACCTCGGCACTATTTTGCGCTCGGCAGAGGCAGCTGGGGCATCGGCCGTTGTGCTGACTAGTGGCACAGTTGACGCGTTTAGTCCGAAAGTTGTTCGTGCGTCGGCTGGCGCACTATTTAATGTGCCGATATACGAAGGTGCCACGATTGAGCAAGTAGCAGATCTTGGTTTTGCTCTATGGGGATCATCAAGCCATGAAATGCCAAACTCGAGCAGTTTTACGGCCACAGATCTCTCTGGCAAAGTAGCTATCGTGCTCGGCAACGAAGCCCACGGATTATCAGCGAGCACGAAAGTTGATGGTTGGTTGACGATTCCACATGCTGGTCGCGGTGAGAGTCTTAACGTCGCGATGGCGGCAACTCTTTTGTGTTTTGAAGTTAAACGTCAACACGAGATTTAGCAGAATAATTAAACGCGACCAGCTGCATCACCGAGACTAAAGTTAAAATGCGATGTCTGATCAATCGGTTATTACTGCGATGACACAAGCTGTCGAGTCAGCGCAAAATAGTGCATTGGCTGCGATTGCTACAACGAAAGACTTGTCTGCCGTTAAAACTTTGACCGCAGATTTGAATAAAAAAGATAGCCCGCTAAACACCTTAAAGAGTGATCTTGGCAAACTGACATCTGTTGACGACAAGCGCACGATGGGGCAGTTGTTGAATACTGCATCACAGTCAGTTAACGCTGCGCTGCTGGCAAGATCAACAGAACTTGAATCATTAGAGATCTCTGCACGTGTTGCGCGCGAAGCAATGGATCTCAGCGAGTTTGCCACTCGTCGAAAGCGCGGCCATACACACATAGTTACGCAAGCGACACAGCGTCTTGAAGATGTTTTCATTGGTCTTGGTTTTCAAATCGCAGAAGGCCCAGAAGTTGAAACTGATTTTTATAACTTCGAAGCCTTAAATATGCCGAAGTCGCATCCCGCTCGCTCAGAGTTTGACACGATGTTTCTCGAATACGGCGATCCCAATTCGGTGTTGCTGCGTACGCACACTTCGCCTGTGCAAATTCGAGTCATGCAGACCTGGCAGCCGCCGATCTATGCGATCATGCCCGGCCGAGTGTTTCGACGTGATACACCCGACGCAACCCACATGCCGGTGTTTCATCAGATCGAAGGTCTCGTTATTGATCGTGGAATCACCTTCGCGCATTTAGCCGGCACGATCGAAGCATTCACGAAAGCGTTTTTCGGTAACGAATTCACGAGTCGATTACGTCCGTCGTTTTTTCCGTTTACTGAACCAAGTGCTGAGTTTGATATTCGTCGAGCTGATGGTGAGTGGATTGAACTTGGTGGTTGCGGAATGGTCCATCCAAATGTTTTGATTAGTGGCGGCATCGACCCGGAGGAGTTCAGTGGTTTTGCTTTCGGATTCGGAATCGATCGCATGGCCAAAGAGCGTCACAATGTCGAAGACATTCGCGAAATGTATACCAATGATCTGCGATTCTTGAGGCAGTTCTAATGAAGATTTTAAATTCGTGGCTAAATGAGTTTGGCGATTTCGGAACAGACGTCGAAAAACTTGCCGCCGCGATGACAAGTTTAGGTTTGGCAGTTGAGTCAGTTACAAGTGTGGGTGCGCCAGTTAAGGGTGTTGTCGTGGCACGAGTTTTGCGCACCGAGCGTCACCCCGATGCAGCGAAAGTGCACCGTGTTTACGTTGATGCTGGTGATGGCATCGAGCTGCACGTTTGGTGTGGCGCGTTCAACATGAAACCTGGCGATTTGATTCCGTTGGCGACACTCGGCACAACGATGCCAGACGGACGTGTAATTACCCCTCGCGGAATCCTTGGTATTGAGAGCCACGGCATGCTTTGCTCAGGCATTGAAATCGGTTTGAGCTCTGACGCTGACGGTATTTTGATTTTGCCGAGCACGTTGAAGCTGGGTGAAGATGTTTTCTCTGCGCTGGGTGTAACTGCCGACACGGTTTTTGATTTAGATGTAACTCGAAATCGCCCAGATTGCAACGGCTATCTCGGCGTCGCGCGAGATCTTGGTGCAAAACTCGGGGTCAAAGTTTCAGCGCCAGCATTAGACAAAGCCAAAAAGGGTAGTGCGCGTTCGTTAAAGGTGTCGATATCTGACAAGCAAAGATGCTCTCGTTACAACGCAACGGTGATGTCGGGAGTCGTAGTAACCAATTCGCCTGCATGGATCGCTCGCAGACTTACAAATAGCGGAATGCGCCCAATAAACAATGTCGTTGACGCTTCAAACTTGGTGATGTTGGAGCTCAACCAACCGACTCACGCTTTCGATGCAGACAAAATCGCCAATGCGTTTAAAATTCGCTGCGCACGTGATAAAGAAACCCTCGTCACACTCGACGGTCAGACACGAGAACTTGCAATTACTGATTTGTTGATTTGTGACGGCAAAGATATGCCGATTGGTCTAGCCGGGGTCATGGGCGGCGCAAACACCGAGATCAGCGCGACAACTCGTGTGGTTGCACTTGAAACTGCATTCTTTGAACCGCCTGGTATTGCAAGCACAGCTACACGTCTCGGTCTGCGATCAGAGGCGTCGTTGCGCTTTGAGCGGGGCGTTGATCCATATGGAATTGAAGCAGCAGTAGGCAGATTTGCGGCTCTGTTGCGAGAGTCATGTCCAAAACTAGTTGTGCACGCCAAAGGCACCGATGTAAAAGAGAAGTCACTTCCTGCGAAGCAAAAAGTTGTTGAGTTGCGTGTTTCGCAAGTCAATCGCATTCTTGGAACGAAACTTTCCGCGAAAGCGATTAACTCGTTGCTCGCGAAAATTGGATTCGTTACTAAGGCGACGAGTACTGGCAAAATCATTGCACTTAAAATTGCTGTTCCTTCCTGGCGACCAGACTGCGAATCTGAAATTGATTTAGTCGAAGAAGTCGCACGACATTATGGCTACGAAAACCTTGGCAAAATTGTGCCGCAGTCAACAATGCACGGAAGACTGTCGCCGATGCAACAGCGTCGTCGCGAAATGCGCGAAGTTGTAGTTGGTCTCGGTGTTAGCGAAGCAATGCCCAACCCGTTCTTGGCACCTGGCGATTTGTCAAAAACGGGATTAAGCGAAGATCTTGCAATTCGCCTTGCAAACCCACTTGTGTTCGAAGAAAGTGTTCTGCGAACTTCATTGCGACCAGGGTTGCTCAAAGCAATTAGCTACAACCTCTCGCATCGCAATTCAGATATCGCCTTGTTTGAGATCGGCCATGTATATCCAGCGCGTCCGGTGGTGGTTGCTGGTGAGTTGCCAGACGAATTTGAGTCACTTTGTATTGTTGCTGCAGGCGCAACCAGCGAGGCTGCAATGAATTGGTGGAGTCAATTGTCGGTGACGATGGGCTTTGGTGCACAACTAGACCAAAAGAGTGTCGAGTCTGGTTATCACCCGACACGAAGCGCATCACTTCGTCGTGGCAAACAACTTCTTGGCAGCGTTGGTGAGATAGATCCAATTGTGCTTGCGAAACATGGCATCAATGTTTCTGTCGCATGTTTAGAACTCAATCTGAGTGTTTTATTGACTGAGATACCAAAAGTTTCGACCGCGAAATCTGTTAGTCGCTTTCCGCGTAGTGATTTTGACCTTGCATTTTCTTTAAAAGATAGCGAACCCGCGAGTTCGTTGCTCAAGGTGTTGCGCCAAGCAGCAGGACCAGAGCTAGTTGATCTTGCTTTATTTGATGTTTACCGAGCACCTGAATCAGTGCAAGACGTGGTACAAGACGCGGCACAAGACTCTGCAAATGAACTGTCGCCTTCTTCAGCGGCGCGAAGTCTGACTTTCAGATTTCAGTTACAGGCACGCGATCGCACGCTCACTGATGCTGAAGTTTCTACCGCTCGTCAACGGTGTATTGACGCAGCGACAAAGCTCGGTGCACAATTTCGCACGGTTTGAAATAGGTTTAGTTGCCTAGTTAATGATTCACACGAAGGCGCTGATCATCGGTAAAGATTCGCGGCCGCGCTGCTTTTGGTGCGGTGTCGACGAGCAATATGTCGCATATCACGATCTGCAGTGGGCGAGACCGATAGTTGATGATATTGCTCTTTACGAAAAGATTTGCCTTGAAGGTTTTCAAGCAGGTTTAAGTTGGCTAACAATTCTTCGAAAGCGCGAATCATTTCGTAAAGCGTTTCGAGGGTTTGATCCAAAGATCGTGGTGAAATTCAATCAACGTGATGTGAATCGGTTAATCAAAGACGAGTCAATAGTTCGTCACCGGGGCAAAATCGAAGCAGCGATTAATAATGCTCAAGCAACGCTCGAAGTTCAAAAAGAGTTCGGCTCTCTTGCAACATTTATTTGGGGCTTTCGTCCGAAATCAACAAACACGTCGAATAGCAAAGCACCCAAACGAATCTCAGATATAAAAGCCTCGACTGTTGAATCTGAGGCACTGTCAAAAGCATTACGTCAACGCGGTTTTAAGTTTGTAGGCCCAACGACGATGTATGCGGCAATGCAGTCGCTTGGGCTTGTAAATGACCACTTTGAGGGTTGCTTTGTGCGTGAGGCTTGCGCTCAACAGCAGTTGATCGCAGCGAAAAAAATGGCCACAAACGCCGCCGTTAATAATGCATAGTAATACAATCTTGTGTATAATAATACAACTATGATTAAAGTCGGCATCTTGGGCGGTTCGGGTTTTGTTGGCGCTGAGCTACTGCGAATCTGTGCATCGCACCCAGAGTTCAACGTTGTATATGCGACGGGCGATTCTCAAGCAGGTTCGCTGGCGTCGTCTCTTTACCCAAACTTGACTGGTGCCTACCCGAATTTGATTTTTGACGAGTATTCACTCGATGCAGCTCTTAAATGCGATGTTGTATTTCTGGCGTTGCCTCACGAAGCAAGTTTAGAAATTGTTCCTGAATTGCTCGGCAAAGTTCGCTTAGTAGTTGATTGCAGCGCTGCTTTTCGTCTTAAAGATGCGTCGCTATATCCGCAGTGGTATGGGTTTGACCATAACCAAGCATCTGCTCTTGAGTCTGCCGTTTACGGTTTGCCAGAGTTGTATCGCTCAGAACTCAAACAAGCGAAATTGATTGCAACGCCAGGTTGTTATGTGACGGCGGCAAGTTTGGCGCTTGCGCCGTTCGTCAAAGCGGGTGTGATTTCAACAACAGGTGTCATCGTCGACGCAGCATCTGGCGTGTCGGGTGCTGGTCGTGCGGCGAAAAACAGCAATCTATTTTGCACCGTCGATGAAGATTTCACGGCTTACGGTTTGCTCGATCATCGACATACACCAGAGATCGAACAAGTAACTGGTGCACAAGTTTTATTTACACCGCACTTGGCACCAATGAATCGTGGAATCTTGGCGACATGTTATGCCAGGCCAGTTGACGCCAAAACGACAAGTACTGCATCGTTGTTGGCTGTGCTAAGTCGTGCGTATGCAAAAGAACCATTTGTTGTTGTTAGACCTGCGCCGCCGTCGACAAAAGCCACGCTTGGTTCTAACAGTGCGCACTTGTCTGCGCGTTATGACGAACGAACTGGGTATGTGATCGTTCTTTGTGCGATCGATAACTTGGCAAAGGGTGCTGCGGGTGGGGCAGTGCAAGCCGCGAATGTTGCACTCGGCCTTGATGAAACTTTCGGTTTGAGCAAAGTTGGAATGTTTCCATGACCAATAATCCTGCGATTGTTGACACGCTGAATACAGCGAAATTGTTGATTGAGGCGTTGCCGTATATCCAACAGTTCGCAGGCAAAACAATCGTCGTCAAATACGGCGGCAACGCACTCGCTGGCGCAACTGATGACGATGCACTCGGCGCGTTCGCTCGCGATATTGCGCTATTGCATGCTGTTGGGATCAATCCAGTTGTCGTGCATGGCGGTGGGCCACAAATTTCTGCACTTATGGAGCGTCTTGGTAAGACTCCAACTTTTCATAATGGTTTGAGAGTTACAGACGCCGAAACAATCGAGATTGTCAGCATGGTCTTGCTCGGTACTGTGAACCCGCAAATAGTTTCTGCGGTTAATTTGCACGGCGCGCCTGCGGTTGGCGTGTCTGGTCACGACGCAAAGATGTTTGTAGTTGCACCGCGTGATGAAGCGCTCGGCTTTGTCGGCGACATCACACGCGTTGACGCGACGATTGTCAAAGAGCTTCTTGCTGATTCGCGAGTGCCAATAGTTGCAACGCTCGGCAGCCACCCATCGGGTCAGGCGTACAACATCAATGCAGACACAGCGGCTGGTGCGTTGGCTGAAGCTCTGGGTGCTGAAAAATTGATCTATCTAACTGATATCGAGGGTTTAAGAACTAATAAAGATGATCCGAAATCGATTGTTCGTCAGTCGACAACATCGCAACTTAGGGCAATGCTTAGTTCGGGTTCGATAGACGGTGGCATGATTCCGAAAATTGAAAGTTGTATTGATGCAATTGATCGCGGCGTTCATCGCGGCCATATTTTGGATGGCCGAATCGCTCACGTTTTATTGCTTGAGTTGTTCACAGATTCTGGTATCGGCACTATGGTCTCGAAGGGTTAGGCAAAACAAATGAAAGATACGCAATCGCACGCGTTCGCGACAAGTCAGACGGCAACCGCAATTCTTGGTGGTCGTCCAGCGTGCCCGTTTATGCCAGTTTTTGGCCCGCCACAAGTGATGTTTGAGCGTGGGCAGGGCACTCAGCTATGGGATGTAAACGGTAAGCGTTATTTAGATTTCTTATGTGGTATCGCCGTAACTTCACTTGGTCATAGCCACCCAGTGGTTGCTGCTGCGATTGCTCATCAAGCCAACACACTGATGCATGTCAGCAACTTTTTTTCAAACCCTGTTGCAACGCAGACTGCAATCATGGTCGACGAACTAATTAGTCGCTCGTCAGGTCTCGCATCAGGTGCCGGTCAGGTTTTCTTTTGTAATTCTGGTGCCGAAGCGAACGAAGCCGGTATCAAACTTGCGAGAAAGTTCGGCGGACGCGGCAAGCATGTGGTCGTAAGTGCGCTCGGTAGTTTTCATGGTCGAACCTTGGCGGCACTCGCAGCGACTGGCCAACCAGAGAAACACGAACCATTTGCACCGATGCCCGATGGCTTTCGCCATGTCGTATTCAATGACATCAAGTCACTAGAAGCGTCACTTGATAATTCAGTAGCCGCAGTTTTGCTCGAGACTGTTCAAGGCGAAGGTGGAGTTATTCCGGCTTCTAATGAATATTTGCAAGCAGTGCGAGAACTTTGCACGCAACGCGGCATATTGATGATGATTGACGAAGTTCAAACTGGTTTTGCTCGAACTGGTGAGTGGTTTGGTTTTCAGCACGCAGGTATTGAACCAGACGTCGTGATGCTGGCAAAAGCAATGGGCAATGGCATGCCGATCGGTGCATTATGGGCGCGTAAAGAAGTTGCCGCTGTTTTCAAACCCGGCGATCACGGCAGCACGTTTAGTGGCACCGCGATTGCGACCGCTGCCGCGCGAGCAACAATCCAATTGATGATTGATATGGATGCACCGACGGTTGCAAAACAGCGAGGCAAAGAACTTTCAGAGAAACTTCTTGCAGTAAACGGCGTGGTTGAAGTGCGTGGCAAAGGTTTGTTATTGGCTGCCGAGTTGAAACCAGAACTTGATGCAAAAAAAATAGCTTCGCAATTGTTGGATCATGGTTTAATTGTTAACGGCGTTACGAGTCATGCTTTGCGATTAGCCCCACCGTTAACAGTTAGCAGTGCAGAGATTGACGAAGCAATCTCGATAATCAAACAAGTTTTGCAATGAGGTCAGACTTATGAACAGTAGGCATTTTCTGGACATTACAGATCTCTCGGCGCGAGATCTCGGCAGCGTAATGAATTTGGCGCAAGTTGATATCTCGTCTTTAGGTCGACCACTTTCTGACAAAGGTGTTGCATTAATTTTCGAAAAACCCTCTAACCGTACGCGACAGAGTATGGAGATGGCAGTTGTGCAACTCGGTGGTCATCCAATATTTACTAGAGGCGAAGAAGTCGGGTTCGATCAACGAGAGACGGTCGAAGATGTCACGAGAATTATGGCGGGGTATCACCACGTTATTGCTGCACGTGTATTCGAACATTCAATTCTTCAACGAATGGCTGGCGTGTCGAGTGTGCCGATTATAAATATGTTGAGCGATCATTCTCATCCGTTGCAGGCGCTTGCAGATTTGTTGACGATGCGTCAAGAACTTGGTGACCTTAGAAATAAGACGGTTGCATGGATAGGTGACTACAACAATGTGGCAAGGTCGCTCGTTGAGGCATGCGCACTTGACGGCATGCACATTCGACTTGGTTGCCCAGACGGTTACGGAGCAAACGAAATTGAGTTGTCTCGGATCGCAAATCTCGGTGCTGCGTCGGTCAATCAATTTTCGTCAGCGCTAACTGCGTCAACTGGCGCTCATGCCGTGCACACGGACGTCTTCGTTTCAATGGGACAAGAAGCAGAAACCGCCAAGCGGATGATCCACTTTAAAGATTTTTGTGTTGACTCTAAAGTCATGGCGAACGCTGCGAAAGATGCGATTTTTATGCATTGTTTGCCTGCACACCGGGGCGTAGAAGTAATGAGCGAAGTTATAGATGGCGCGCAGAGTCGCGTCGTAACGCAAGCACACAACCGAATGCATGCAGCCAGAGGGTTGCTTGCACATCTAATGGGGGTAACAAGATGAGTTCAAAAGTTCAGCGTCAGCAACTGATTGCCAAGCTCGTTAGTTCTCAAACTGTTACGAGTCAACCGCAATTGCGAGAGTTGTTGCAGAAAAAAGGTATTGCCGCGACGCAAGCGACTGTCTCGCGCGACTTAGAAGATTTGGGCGCAGTAAAAGTTCGTACCGCTGCTGGTGAAACAACATATGCAATCCCCGAATTTGAACCAGACAGAGTCGCCCCTCATGACCAGCTCAAGCGTGTGTTGGCAGAGTGGGTTGCCGATGTGCAATTCAACGAGCCAATAGTTGTCGTGCGTACGCCGCCAGGTTGTGCCCATGTTGTGGCTTCGGCATTAGATCGCTCGCGTCTAAAAGGATTACTTGGCACCGTCGCTGGCGATGACACAATGATGTGCGTGGCAAGTTCTGAACACACAGCAAAAAGGCTCGCAAAAGATATTCGAAAACTCGCAGGTCTTGACAATGGCTGATCAACCACTGTGGCACGGCCGTTTCGAATCGAGCCCTGCCGAAGCACTGATGATGTTCACAGAGAGCCTTTCGTTTGATCAAAAACTTTGGCGTGATGACATCACTGGCTCGATCGCTCATGTGAAGGGTCTTGCTCACGCTCAAATAATTAGCAAAGCCGAATCTGACAAGGTTCTTTCTGCGCTCAACACTGTTGCTCAAGAGTTCAACGATGGCAAATTTGTTTTTGTTGCAAGCGACGAAGATATTCATACAGCAATCGAGAGGCGAGTGACTCAACTCGCTGGTGATGATGGCGCAAAATTGCATACCGGTAGAAGTCGAAACGACCAGGTTGCAACTGCTCTAAGACTTTGGTGTAAACGAGAACTAACGAATATTGCGCAACTGACTCTCGCATTGTGCGACGTGTTCAGTAAACGAGCTCAAGAGTTCGGTTGGGGTGGCGATGGGGTTTATCTTCCTGGCTACACGCATATGCAACGTGCACAACCAGTTTTACTCGCGCATCATTTTGCGGCTCACGCGTGGGCCTTGCTGCGAGATGTAGATCGACTGACGCAAACAATTGAGCGACTGGATGTCTCGCCGCTTGGTGCTGGTGCGCTTGCAGGTTCATCCTTGCCACTTGATGCAGATTTCGTCGCCACAGAACTCGGTTTTGCGAGACGATTTAGCAATTCTATAGACGCTGTTTCAGATCGTGACTTTGTTGCAGAAGCGCTATTTGATTTGGCACTTATCGGCGTGCATTTGTCGCGCCTTGGTGAAGAGTGGGTGCTTTGGACCACTCAAGAATTTGGTTTCGCCGTGTTAGACGACGCCTATTCAACCGGCTCATCGATGTTGCCGCAAAAAAAGAATGCTGACATTGCCGAACTTGCACGCGGTAAGTCTGGTCGATTGATTGGTAACTTGACAGGTTTGTTGGCAACTCTCAAAGGTATGCCACTCGCATACAACCGCGATCTGCAAGAAGATAAAGAACCACTATTTGATTCGGTCAAACAGGTTTCGCTTGCGTTACGTGCTCTTGCAGGAATGATCACGACAGCAAAATTCAATGTTTCGACAATGCAAACTGCTGCCGATTCAGAGTTGCTCGGCGCGACAGATCTAGCCGAGTGGTTAGTCGCACGAGGCATGCCGTTTCGTGAGGCGCATGCGCATGTTGGTGCTCTCGTGAGTAAATCAATTCGTGAATCTGTGCAACTCGCGCAACTAGTTGAGGCTGACAAAAAGTTAGGGGCACAAGCTGCGCAATTGCTCAACCCAGGTGTGGGTGTTGCGCGCCGTATCACCAAGGGTGGCAGTGGTCCAGTGCCGGGTGCAACACAAGCCATCGAACTGAGTGCTGCGCTGACTGTGATGCACGCTCGCGTTGCATCTTTCAATGCGCCACAAACCAACTCGTAACAGCGCCTAATATTCAACAATGACTTCGCCGCAAGACTTCGTGCAAGAGTTTGCAGCCAGAGGTTTAATTCATGACAGCACCGACCGCGCGGCGCTTACTGCGAGAGCTACGCAGTCGTCACTTGGCGTTTATGTCGGGTTCGACCCAACGGCTGATTCATTACATATTGGTCATTTGCTTGGACAAATCACGCTTCGACGTTTACAGCTTCTTGGACA
>JBILAG010000041.1:0-16187 GCA_044354345.1 Ilumatobacteraceae bacterium
TGCCTGAAATATTTCAACGGCTTATTCGCGCACGCGGGTGCGCCTCTCGATACATCTGATAAAGAATTTCGTTCTCAACTTTTGTATAAATCTGAGTTGTACTCACAGATGCGTGACCAAGAAGTTCCTGCACTACCCGCAAATCTGCACCGTGAACCAACATGTGTGTCGCACATGAATGTCGTAACGCGTGTGGTGATAAATCTTTGATCTTGGCAATTTCACCGTATTTGCGAACGATGTTGTATGCCGCCTGACGCGAGAGTCTTGTCCCATGCACACCAAGAAAAACTGCATCTTGATCTTTGCGTGTCGCCCACTGTTCGGGTGCAAGTGTTGGTCGCCCACCCAAGTCAAAATAATCAGATAGGGCCTCATGGCAAAGTCGACCAAATGGCACAATTCTTTCTTTTGAACCCTTACCAAATAATCGCACGAGCGAATCTTGCATGTCGATGTCGCTCATTGATAAACCGCAAACTTCGGCGACTCTCGCACCAGTCGCATAAAAAAATTCAAGCAACGCGCGATCACGCCTTGCAAATGAGTCAACGCCAGTCACGCTACTCAAGAGTCTTGCAACATCTTCTTCGGCAAGCGCCTTGGGCAAACTACTAGGAACCTTTACACCGTCAACTAATGCCGCCGGATTATCAACTCTGATTTCTTCTTGTGTCAAATAACGATGAAACATTCGAACCGCCGCAAATTGCCGAGCAATTGATTTAGGTGCCCGACCAGTCGTGCGAAGATAGCCAACAAATCGCTCAAGATGTTGAACAGTCACCGTAAAAATTGTCGTGTTCTGTGTCGTAAGCCAAGCCACGTAGCTAGTTAGATCTAATTTATATGCACTCAAAGTATTGCGAGATCTCCCCTGTTCAACTCGCATCCACGTCATAAACGTGTCGAGTGGATCAGACGCCATGCTTCAAATATAAGTGTCAGCGAGAACTGCGACTTGCAATAGACCGATCACAGTCTTGCCATCTACGATCTCGCCACTTTTAATCATCGCCATACATCTTTCAAATTCAATAAGTTCGATGGTCATAAATTCTTCTTCGGGGCCATGTCGATCTGTTTTCGTTTCTTTCAAATCTGTGGCAAGAAATAGATCAACTGAAGAATTACTGATGCCTGGTGCCGCAATGTGTCGACCGAGATTAATCATTGAGCCGGCGATTAACCCTGCTTCTTCTTCTAATTCGCGACGAGCGGTCAGCTCTGGTGCTTCGCCCTCTAGGTCACGCATACCGGCTGGTATCTCGAGAGTGCTTATGCCTAGTGGTGGTCGGTACTGGCGAACAAGTACAACTTTGCGTGAGCCTTTTTCACCAACAAGAGCAACTACTCCAACTGCGCCGGGCGAACGAACAAAAGTTCTTACAAACTCTTCGCCGTTCGGGTCAACGAACTTGCCTTGCACAAGCGACCATACAGCCCATTCGTGAACCAACTTTTCGCTAGCGCAACTAAATTCTTTTTTCATTTAAGAATGCGAGCAATGATTCAGCGAATTACAGATTTTTGAGAATCTTGCACAACTGCTGCGCCAACTGCCGGCTGAGCAAGATTTGCGAGTCGTTGAGTTCGATATTTAAGCGCCGCGCCAATCAACTCACGAAACAACGGATGCGGACGATCTGGACGGCTCTTAAACTCTGGGTGCGCCTGCGTGCCAACCCAGAACGGATGACTCTCAAGTTCAACAAACTCAACAAGTGTTTTATCTGGTGAAGTACCACTGCATAACAGACCCGCTGCTTCGATTCGTGCGCGATAGTTCGAATTGAACTCATAACGATGACGATGACGCTCGCTAACAACTGGCTCGCCATAGGCATTTGCGACTTTGCTGCCAGGAGACAAAACTGCGTAGTAAGCACCAAGTCGCATCGTGCCACCCTTATTTGTTACTTCACGCTGGTCAATCATCAAGTCAATGACCGGGTGTGGAGTTGCCGCATTGAATTCGGTCGAATTGGCATCTGCTAAACCAAGCACATTGCGGGCGAACTCAACTGTCATCACTTGCATACCGAGACACAAACCTAAACACGGCACGTTGTTTTCGCGCGCGAACTCAGCAGCGCGAATCTTGCCTTCGATTCCGCGAGGGCCAAACCCACCCGGAATCACGATGCCGTCAAGCGAACTCATTCGCTCATCGGCCAATAATCCTTCAACATCTTCGGCCTGAATCCAAACGACTTCAATCTGTGCACCATGATGAAAACCCGCGTGCTTGAGACTTTCAATTACTGAAAGGTAGGCATCATGCAAGTCAACATATTTGCCGATCAAACCGATTCGAACAGGTGATACCGAGGCTTCGATGCGATTCACAAGATCGCGCCATGGCGTCAAATCAATCGGTGAATCAATTCGCAATACATCACAAATCACGGTGTCAAAACCTTCGTCGTGAAAAATTAACGGCAACTCGTAAATGTTCTTGACATCAACGGCGTTAATCACGGCACGATTGTCAACATCGCACTGACTCGAAATTTTGCGCTTCAACGAATCACTTAGTGGCTCATCACTTCGACACACAATCACATCTGGTTGAATTCCGCGACTGCGAAGTTCGGTAACGCTGTGTTGCGTTGGTTTCGTCTTTTGCTCGCCGCTCGGCCCGATAAACGGCACCAAAGTTACGTGCACATAACAAACATTGTCACGACCAACTTCATTTCTGAACTGTCGAATAGCTTCAAGAAACGGAAGAATCTCAATGTCGCCAACCGTGCCACCGACTTCAGTGATCACAACATCAACTTCATCAGTAACTAATCTTCGAATGCGTCGTTTGATTTCGTCAGTCACATGCGGAATCACCTGCACGGTTCGCCCGAGATAATCGCCTCGTCGCTCGGCGGCAAGAACAGATTGATAAATAGAACCAGTTGTCGCGTTTGATGCGCGAGTCAGTGGTTCGTCAATGAAGCGCTCGTAGTGTCCGAGATCTAAATCGGTTTCTCCACCGTCATCGGTAACAAAAACTTCACCATGTTCAAATGGATTCATCGTTCCTGGGTCAACGTTGATGTACGGATCAAGTTTTTGCATCGTCACGCGCAATCCGCGCATTTTCAAGAGTCGACCTAATGAAGAAGCAGTGAGGCCTTTACCGAGTCCACTTGCAACACCGCCCGTTACGAAAACATGCTTTGGCACTTCGGGCTCCCGTCTGAGTTAATTTAGTGAGAAAAACTCACACTTGGTACGACGGAATTAAAGTATATCGGAAGCCTCAACCCCGAGGGTTCTTCCCATAGTTGGCGCTCAGCAAGTCACGCGCATGTTCGTTGGCTGAACCTTCGGCGACGCCACCTGACAACATTCTCGCGATCTCGGCGACTCGGTTTTCTCCACTCAAAATTGATGCTTCGGCGAAGGTTTGCTTATCTCGCACAGTTTTTGTGACATTGACTTGAGTAGTTGCAGCCGCTGCCACCTGAGCCAAATGGGTAACAACCAAAACCTGATGTCGATGCCCCAAATCTGCGAGTGCTGCAGCAACTGCAACGGCTGCCGTGCCACCAATACCGGCATCAACTTCATCAAACACAAGGGTTCCTGGTGCTTGGGTTAAAACAAGTCGCAGCGCGAGCATCGTTCGGGCAAGTTCGCCGCCAGACGCCACTTTTGTAAGCGGCAACAATGGCGAACCAGGGTTTGCCGAAAGCAGAACTAAAACTTCGTCACCCGGATCTTCACCAACATTGATTGCCAACGTTGCATTGACCATCGCCAAAGATTTGAGATGCGATTCAACGGCAGCCGCTAGTTTTGGCGCAGCATCACGACGCTTTTTACCAACTATTTTTTCGGCTTTAGCCAAATCTTCAAGTGCTTGCTTGCGCTGAAGATCTAACTGCGCGGCTCTAGCCTCAAAACCTTGCAATTCGGCGAGGCGCTCAGAAACTTCTGAGCCATAAGCAATAACATCGGCCAGCGACTCACCGTATTTGCGTCGCAAATCAACTAGCAGCTGTCTTCGCTTGCGAATCTCTTCAAGACGTTGCGGGTTCTCTTCGGTTGATTCGGCTTTTACACGCAGATCTGCGACAACATCATCAAGTTCTTGTTGCAGCGTGCGCAATCGGTTCGCGAGTTCAACTAGTGCATCTCGATGACCAAGACTCGCCACTGCATGCCCGATGCCGTCTTGCGCGCCATCATCTTCAGTCAGTGAGGCAACCGCCTGCCAAAGTGCTTCACGGTGAGCGACTGCATCGCCTAGCAAATCTTCATCTCGTTCAAGAATTTGATCTTCGTTCGGATCGTTCAAACCTGCGTTAGAAATTTCTTCAACTTGAAACGCCAACAGATCAATCTCACGTGCGCGAGCACGCTCATCGCCACCCATCGCCGCCAAATTCGCATCAATTTCTGTCAGCGTTGCACGCGCATTTCGCAAATCACTGAGATCTACATTCGCAAACTGATCTAACGCAGACCTTTGTGCCGCCATGCCGAGCAAACTTTGGTGCGCGTGCTGACCATGCAAATCAACGAGCGCCGCACCTTGCTCAGCCAAATTACCCACAGTCGCCAATCGACCGTTGACATATGCACGAGAACGACCGTCAAGCGGAATAACCCGTGTTAAAACAATCTCAGTGTCACCTTCAATAAACCGACCCTCAATTCGCGCTTCTTGGGTGCCCGGCCGCACAATCGTCGCATCGGCTCGGCCGCCTACAAGCAAACTGATCGCCTCAACGAGCATCGTCTTACCTGCACCTGTCTCGCCCGTCAAAGCAGTCAGCCCATTAGTTAGTACAACTTCAAGCTTCTCGATGACTCCGAGATTTTCGATATGCAACTCACTCAGCACTATTCGTCTCCTAATCCAAACTTGGCGCGCACTATTTGGTGAAATTGTGGCTGTTTAAATCTCACGAATTGCGCCGTGCAACTATCACCCTCGTACGACACACAATCGTCATGGTCGAGTGTTGCAACATGCCGACCATCTATTACTAATTCAGCTGGACGCGAACCGACAACTTGCATACTCAACATTTCGGTTGCCCCGAGCACAAGACTGCGGTCAAACAACATGTGCGGCGAAACGGGGGTAAGCAACATCGCGCGATGGCGAGGTGAGACAACAGGGCCGCGTGCAGACATTGAATATGCAGTTGACCCTGTGGGTGTTGCAACGATTACGCCGTCGGCCGAATATCGCGCGAACAACTCGTGATTAATCGTCACATCTAACCACACAGTGTGGCCCGACTGCTGACGCTCAATTACTGATTCGTTTAGTGCACGCCAGATCGAAACTTTGCCATCAACTGCCCGCGTCAATTTGATTGACAACATCATTCGCTCGTCAATAATTATCGACGCCGAATCGCTTCGCACGGCTGAATGCTCGATCCATTGTTGAAGTCGCGGCATAAAATCTTGTGGCTCGATTTCGGTGAGATAGCCAAGAGTCCCCATGTTGACTCCCAAAATTGGTACAGGCGCACCATTCAACATTTCTACTGATCTCAAAATGGTGCCGTCGCCACCGAGACTAATTAATAGGTCAGCATCTTGCGCTGAACGATCTGATGAGATATCGGTCAAGCCATGCACCTTGGCATCTTCGGGTGGCATCCATAAATTGTGACCATGTTTTTGCAACCAAGTGTGTGCACTGCGAATCAAATCAGCAGCCTCAGGCCGAGTGTGGTGGGCAACCAAAATAATGTTCACAGCGGTCTTGCTGTCAGAACTAGTCGCACCCATATCTAACAATCTATTAAGTTCTCGCGTCGGGGTGGGTGTATTTAGCGCCGAGCAGAAACTCGATATTGCCCTGTTGCCCCCGAATAGGTGATTCAATTACGCCAAGCACAGTGCAACCCTTTTGGGATGACGCTTCGCTAATTTCGCGACACACGCGCTGATGAATCTCAGGGTCTTCAATCACCCCAGATGCTTTGTCGGCCTCGAGTCGAGTCGCCTCAAACTGTGGTTTAACTAGCAAGATCAGCAGACCATCAGCCTTGAGAACAGCAAGCATTGACGGCAAAACTTCGTGCACCGAAATGAACGATAAGTCTGCGACTACGACATCAAATTTCTCGGCAAACAAAGATTCGCCAGCGCCAGTGCTAGAGCTCGCGAGATTACCGATATCTCGAGCATTCGTCTCGCTGACTTCAACGACGCGCTCATCACTGCGAAGTTTCTCATGCAACAGGTTTTTGCCAACATCCAAAGCAACGACTTGTCGCGCGCCATGTTGCAATGCGCAATCAGTGAACCCTCCGGTTGACGCGCCAACATCTAAAACCCGCAAACCGGCAAGATCAATCTTGAAGTGCTCCAAAGCGGCTTCGAGTTTAAAACCACCTCGACTCACGAACCGCGGCGTGACAGCGAGAAGAACTTGATCATTCGGCGCAACTAAATGCGAATAAGAAATCGCAATTGATCCATTGACATGTACGAGTCGATCATCAATCGCCTGTTTGGCAGCATCTATGTCGACAACAACTCCACGTGAAACAAGAACTAATTCAAGTCGCTCACGCTTCAAACTGTGACACCCAGGTGTTGAGCAAAATGCCTTAAATCATTCGCGACTAATGCAAATTTATGTTGCTGCTGCAACGCGATTGCCTGTTCTTGTGTTTTCACCCCAGAAGTCACTAAACAAAACTTTGCGCCAATATTTTTTGCGAACAATCCATCAGTTGAAAACCGGTCGCCGACCATCCAACATTCTGCGAGATCTTTGACACCAAGAGTTTGGCGCACAAGATCACCCATCGGCGTAAACGGTTTGCCGGCTATTTGTGCATCAACACCACTCGCCGTCGCAATCGCCGCGAGAATCGAGCCGCCACCAGGTATCACGCCATTCGACGTCGGAAACGTTGCATCTTGGTTAGTGCCAATCAAAGTTGCGCCCCCGCGAACAGCTGCCGACGCACGACGCATAGATTCAAAATCGAAAGTCTTATGAAAGCCGACAACTACAGCATCAATATTTACGTCATTACTTTGAGCACTGGCTTCGTCTAAATCATCATCAGTGCGACCTACAACGATTGCGCCTACTTGTTCGACCGCCTCAACAACACCTGGGCCACCAGCAACAAGCACGCGCTGACCAGCCCGAAGCAACGTGGCCGCAGCACCAGAAGAACTAAGTACATCGCCAACACTCGGCACACCAATTTTCGCCAAGGTTTGTTCTTGCGATGCAATCAACGAGTACGAATTATTTGTCACAAACAAAACACGATGACCAGCAGCTCGCAATGCAGCAATTGCTTCAACAGACCCGGGTATTGGGTCGTGCGAAAGCCAGACAACTCCGTCTAGATCGCAAAGAATTGCTGGCTTCAAATCTTTACTCCGACAGGTTGCCAAAAGATGATCGTCCATGCCACCCTCTTAGTGTGCCTCAATTTCTCCCCTTCCAAGCGCTTCGATATTCACCCGAAATTTCACTTGCTGATGTATGTTCTGCACCATACGACGTGCAGAGTGATGCTGACCGTGCGACTTTCGCATCTCGCAGTGAGCACAACATCGTCAATATTGATTTACCAATCGGTGACGAGCCGTATCTAGCGGCGGCAAAACGTTTTATTGATTGGCAACACACTGGCGTTCTAGTTTTAGATGAGACTCCAAGTTTTACTTTGTATCGAATGAAGTTCACCGACTCCGAAGGCAAGACTCGCCAGACAGTCGGCGTAGTCGGGGTGTTAAAAATTGAGCCGCCAGACTCGAGCGAAGTTCTGCCGCACGAACAAACCACCCCGAAAGCAAAAACTGATCGACTCGAACTAACTCGCGCAACCAAAGCAAACCTCTCTCCAATCTGGGGGTTATCGCTAACTTCTGGCTTGACGACTGCGCTAGTTGAGCCAGGCGACTCAGTTGGCGCGTTTACTGATGAGAATAATGTTCAACACATTGTTGAGCGCATCAGCAATAAGGCACGGTGCGCAGTGATCAGCAAATTAATTAGTCAAAGCCCTGTTGTGATCGCCGACGGTCATCACCGTTATGCAATCAGTCGAACTTTTAGTGCCGAAGAGACAAATCTTGCCGACGCAAATTTGGTGCTGTGTTACATCAACGAACTTGTAGACGAGCAACTTAGTGTTGCTGCAATCCATCGCCTCTATTCGGGTGCTAGTTACGACGATCTAAAGGCCACACTTGCGAAATCTTTTGAGATGTCGCCAATTGCAAAGGTAAGTGACACGATCATCTCTGAGATGGCGCTAAATAATCATTTGACGCTTGTCGCCCCAGATGGGTCCGGGTTTATGCTTACACCAAAACCACAAGAGTTTTCTGACGTACGCCAACTTGACAGCGCACTGTTAGAACATGCATTAAAAAACTGTGCACACGAAGTCAGTTACCAACACGGCTTGAGCGAAGTTCGCCAACAACTCGCAACCAAAAAATACACCGCTGCCGTGTTAATTCGCCCAGTCAGCGTTGCAGAAATTCAGCGCACCGCTCATGAAGGTTTACTAATGCCACCGAAGTCGACCTTTTTTACGCCGAAACTTCAAACCGGATTAGTGATTCGCCAACTTAATCTCTAGCTGTTAACCAACCGCTCGAATCGACCGCACCGAGTCGGCGCCGGCCTTGCCGCCGCCACCGTTTAAGACGTAAAATCACCCCAAAGTATGGGTTCGTGCTCGCGCTAAAAAATCAGCCGGTCATCACCTTCTGTATCGAAGTAACTGAATTGTAAGAGCCGACAGCAACCAACTTGCCACCGCCATAAGAGACATCATTCCAACTTACGTAATCGAAAGTTCCTTGCGAAGTCCAAGTTGTGCCATTGTCGGATGAAGTCATTACTCGATCAGTTCCGTTATTGGCAACAGCCACCCACACACCATTGCCGTATACAACTGAGCGCCATTGATTCGTTTGAGTTATCGTCCTGAGAGTCCAAGTTGTGCCATTAGTCGATGTCATAACTCTCGAATTACTTCCAACAACAACCCAGACACCGTTGCCATACGACACGTCGCTCCAACCGCCAGAATAGTTTGGGTTAGTTTGTGCGGTCCAATCAGTGCCATTTGTTGAAGTTGCTATAGAAGCGTCACCCGCATCAGCGACTGCTACAAACAAACCGTTGCCGTACGAAACATTCTTCCATCGATTCGTATTGGGTGTCGTTTGCGGAGTCCACGTAACCGTGTCAGTTGAAGTCATAATGGTCTTTCCACTTGCCTCTCCTGCACTACCCATCTCTGTTACAGCTACCCAAATACCCACCCCGTCGTTATTTGGGTCACCCCAGGCGACCCCTGAGAAATTGTTTCTTGACACCCCGAATGCTGTCCAAGTAGTGCCATCACTTGATCTGGTCAACTTCGAATTGTCGTAACTTACGCCGACCCAGTTGCCGTTGCCATAAGCAATACCGCTCCAAGCTCTGTTGGGATTAGTCCAATTGCCACCTCCCGCACTTTGACTCCAAGTCTCTCCATCGGTTGAAGTCATTGCCGAATCACTGGCAACGGCCACCCATCTGCCGCCTCCGTAAGCAACGGAAGTAAAACTGTCTGATTGTGATGCGTTGCGTAAAGTCCATAGCGTTCCAGTTCCTGCTGTAGCAAGTGACGCAGCAGCAAATTGTGTGGGTGTATAAGGTGTGGTTGCCGATGTTGCACTTGATGCTGAAGATGTGCCAAGTGCGTTTGATGCTGTAGCACTAAACGTGTAAGCGACACCATTGGTTAGACCAGTCACGATACAACTACCAGAAGCACCAGTCACCGTGCAAGTTCTGGTCACTCCCGAAACTTGTGGTGAGGCACTCACGGTATACGAAGAAGGTGTTCCACCAGTACCTGCGGCAACAGTCACGGTGACTTGAGTATCACCATAAACACGTCTTGTAATGCTTGGGGTGCCCGTAGCTGACGCCGTGACTGTGAGGGTAAATGTTGCTGGTCTTGTATAACCAGCTGCGCTCGTCGCTGTGATCGTGTAAGCCGTTGCGCTCTGCACCGTGGTTGGTGTACCCGACAACAAACCTGTTGAAGTACTAAATGATGTGCCAGTAGGTGCGGACGGACTGATTGCATAACTCGCAATCGCGACACCAGTTGACGTGATCGTATAACCAGCCATAGCTACGTTTTGCACCACTGACTCAGAACTTGACGACAATGTGAAAACGGGTCTGAGTGCCTCAGCAGCCGCCTCACCATTGACATTGCTTGTCGTGCCGCCAGGTGCGACATCACGCCATGTCGCATAAAATTGTGACGGTGCAATAATTAAACCATCAACCGTTGGTGCACCTGTTGATTGTTCTTTAGCTTTGCAATAAGTTTTTATTGAAGCAAGATTATTTATGTTGTTACCATCAGCGGCACTGGTTTGTGGTTTCAACACACCAAACGCAGTACCGTTCACTGGTAGCGCCGTCCAAGTCGTAATTGCCTTATTAGAAGTATTTGTTTGTTGCGCAACAACAACCGGCGACACACTGCTAGACCTCAAAAATTTGCCTTCGACAATTATTCGAGCAGCCCAACAACTACCACTAGACGACAATACAACTGCATAAAAACCCTGACAACCTAAAAGTTCAGCGTTCGAGTTCCACGTTTGAACAGCCTGAACACTAACCACTCGCGAATTAGTTGATGAAACAGAACTCGCAATAACATCAACATTTGGTTCTAGTTTTTGTAGATCGGCAGCCAACACCGCAGAATCACCGCACTGCGCCGACGAACCAGTCGAAAAATCGCCCTGACTTTGATAAAGCAATCTCGCTGCACGCAACACAACTTCAATAGATGCTTGTGCTTCTTTGTCATAAGAGTTGTTACGCGAACCCAGAAAACTCGGTATCGCAACACTTGCCAAAACACCCAACACCAGCATCGTGATAACCAATTCAGTCAACGTAAAACCAACATCACGAACAACCCGACTTTTTAGCCGACGACCAACCCCACGACTAGTCCGACGCAAATAGGTTGTAAGTGGCACTCACAATTATCCACTAAATAGACTCTCAGATCGCGGATTTAGCATTAAACCACTATTTTGTGATTAACCAAAAGCGCGAATTGGACGCACATAGTGAGTATTCGACTTGGCGTTAAAGACCTGATTGCCCGCGTTGAAATCCATGTTTCGCGCGTTGGCGGCGCCTTCCTCAGTAGAAGACCAATAGCGGCCTGACGTAAAACCGGTTGCGTTGAGACCGGTATTGATTGCACCTGTACTGTTGCACCCCGTTGCATCAGACCCCCATGCCACTCCACGTTGCCATTTACACATCTGGAGAAGTTCATCTTTTGATGCCAGATGCCAATCAGTTTTAGAGCCACCTGCATAAAGCTCAGCATGATAAATCGCACCCGCCGTGCATGCTGCAACGCCATTTGTTGATGTTGTCGTGTTTGGTCGCCCATCACCAATCGCTGATTTCGAGGTCGCATTTCGTAACGTCGTGGTATCGCTACACCACGTTAATCTTGGGTCGACAGTAGACGAACCAGTAGTTTCACCAGCTATCACCGTGATTCCATTACCCCAACCAGGTGGAGCGGCTTCAAAATATTTGCATGCAGTGCCACAATCTGAGCCTGTTGATGTGAAGTCTGCTGTAGCAACATAGAAAACTATTCCGCCGCCTGGGCCGGTGTCACCAACTGCATATGAAGTACCAGCTGGTGACGTGTCGCGCCATGATGAGTAGAACTCTGACGGCGCGATGTAGTTTCGACCAACTGTTGCTGATCCGGTTGATTGTGTTTTAGCTTTGCACGCAGTTTTGATATCGACGAGATTATTTGTGATTTCACCATCGGCCGCACTGGTTTGCGGTTTCAACACTGCAAATGCATGACCATTTACCGCCAGCGCCGACCAAGTCGTGACAGCACTATTAGATGTGTTGGTTTGAGCATTAACAACAACCGGTGAGACACTGCCAGACGCCAAAAATTTACCTTCAAGGATTATTCTTGCCGCCCAACAACTACCGCTCGACGACAACGCCACCGCATAAAAACCCTGACAGCCCAACAAACCACCAGTTGAATCCCAAGTCTGAACAGCCTGAACGCTAACTATTCTTGAATTCGTTGAAGAAACCGAACTCGCAACTACATCAACATTTGGTTCGAGTTTCTGCAAATCAGCCGCCAATCCTGTCGAATCACCACACTGCGCCGACGAAGCATCAGAAAAATCACCCTGACTTTGATAATGAAACTTTGCAGCCCGCAACACATTTTCGATAGCCGACTGCGCTTCTTTGTCATAAGAGTTATTACGCGAACCAAGAAAACTCGGTATCGCAACACTTGCCAAAATACCCAGCACAACCATCGCAATAACCAACTCAGTCAACGTAAAACCAATATCGCGACGAAACCGATGAATAGGCCGACGATTTAGGCGACGGCTAGTCCGACGACGTAAAAAGATGAGCCCGCGCATCCGCTTTAATTTAGTGCAAATTAGAGCCCAAGTTAATGGATGCCAAGCGAAACAGCCGACTTAGATACCCACGCTAAATTTCTATCAAAAGAGAAAACTAAATTTGATTTTTACCCAACGGCCCTAATCGGACGCAACCGATAATTATTGCTATCTTTACTGACGCCAGCACGAAAGCCCTGCACCAACCACATGAACCACGCCTTATCAGCATCACTCTCAGAAGAACTCCAATAGCCTGCCGTCTGTTCGAAACCACTCACACCCAAACTGGTGCTTAGAGAAGCAGTATTGCTGGGGTTGCATGCAACTGCTTGATTAGCAGCCGATGTGTCTTGCCCATATGCCCATTTACAAACTTGGTTCATTTCGTCTTTTGATGGCAAATACCAGTCTGTTTTGCCGTTGTTACTGTATGCCCATGCAAGACCTGCCGCGTATGTGCTCGTCGCGTCAGAACCAGCCGTAGTCAGGCGATCATAAATTTTGTTCGTATTTGTCATACCCATACCAATCGCTGTTGATGCAGTGCGCGATCCAGATTGATCGTCGGAGTCTGGGTAGATGCTGTTCGCCGCACAATTTGAACTGCCTGAATCAGAACCGATCGCATAGCATTTCGCAACACCCACCCCCATCACGTTGCGCACCCAAGGGATGACATCGGCTCCTAGATCAACAGGTGCAGCCTCCAAATATTTGCAAGCCGTATTGCAATCTGAGCCTGTTGATGTGAAGTTTGACGCAGCAACATAAAACACAACTCCGCCACCGGGGCCAGCGTCACCAACTACGCAAGTTCCACCTGTTGCACAAATTGGAGCCACCGCATTGCTTGCGGTTCCTCCCTGCCCGACGTCACGCCATGACGCATAAAATTGTGATGGCGCAATATACAAAGCATCAACTGTTGGCGAACCTGTTGAATGCGTTTTTGCCTTACACGCAGTTTTTATTGCAGTAAGCCCGTTCGTATTATCGCCATCAGCAGCACTGGTTTGAGGTTTTAAAACACCAAATGCATGACCATTAACCGCTAGAGCGGTCCAGGTTGTAACAGCTTTGTTAGAAGTATTTGTTTGAGCATTAACAACAACCGGCGAAATGCTGCTAGATCGCAAAAATTTTCCTTCAACAACAAACCGAACTGCCCAACAACTACCACTTGACGACAATGCAACAGCATAAAAACCTTGGCACCCTAAAAGTTCAGCATTCGAGCTCCATGTTTGAACAGCCTGAACACTGACCACTCGTGAACTGGTCGAAGAAACAGAACTCGCAACAACATCTATACCGGGTTCAAGTTTCTGCAAATCAGCAGCCAACAAAGCAGAATCACCACACTGCGCCGACGACCCATTAGAAAAATCACCCTGACTTTGATAAAGCAACTTCGCCGCCCGCAACACAACTTCGATAGATGCCTGGGCTTCTTTGTCATAGGCATTATTGCGCGAACCCAAAAAGCTCGGGATCGCAACACTCGCCAGCACGCCCAACACAAGCATTGCGATAACCAACTCAGTCAACGTAAAACCAATATCGCGACGAAACCGACTATTCATCCCACGACGAGGCCGACGCATAAAGATAGGCCCTCGCATTCACAACAATTTAGTGCAAATTAGAGCCCAAGTTGATGGATGCCAACCGAAACAGCAGACCTAGATTTTGCGTTCTAAGACTTGGGTTAGCATCTCTGAATGCCCCAAAGTGTTCAAGCAAAATTCGGATGGCTCTCGCCTGTTATAGGCAATAAATGGAGCGACTTTGAACCGATAGTGATGTACCAAGAAAAGCACATCTTGCCGACTGCCTTACAACATTTTGATTCGCTCTGGATCGCCGATCATTTCTACGGCTTCGACTCACCGACCGACCCGTTTATGGAGGCGTGGACAACACTCACTTGGCTTGCGGCAAAGTTTCCAGATGTGCTGTTGTGTCATCACGTGCTTGGACAGGGTTACAGAAATCCGGCGCTTACTGCAAAAATGGCGGCAACTCTACAAGTGCTTTCAGGAAATCGATTCATGCTCGGCATCGGTGCTGGTTGGCGTGAAGACGAATACGCGTCATACGGATACGAGTTTCCGCGACCAGCTGTGCGATTCGCCCAACTTGAAGATTTGATTCACATCTGTCGCACAATGTGGACTAGTGATAATCCCATCTACGAAGGCAAGCATTACAGCGTTAGCGGTGCGGCAGCCCCACCAAAACCTTCAGTAATGCCGCCGATATGTATTGGTGCATATGGCGAACAAATTGGTTTACCACTGGTCGGTCGCCTCGCCGATGTTTGGAACTCGTCACTTCACGGCAACGAAGATCAATGGATAAAAAAGCGAGACATCGTGCGCGCTAGTGCGCAACAAGCCGGTCGTGACCCGCAATCAATTGAAATCTCTTTGACTATTGAGCGTCCGCTTCCAACGACTGATTCTGAGTCGCTGCAATTTGCTGATGATTTGCGACACCTTATTGAACTCGGCGTTTCTCATTTCGTTTTAGATTTTGGTCACCCGAAGTCAACAGAGCCCGTGATGCGGTTCATCGAGCAAGTAATTCGGCCAATCAAAGCAGACCACTAATACTTTCTAAAACCAGGCTTGAGCAATGTGTTTGCGCGATACGCATCTGATCAACTTCGCAAAAAAATAAGGTTGCGATAAATCTTTGCATTAGCCAAGTAGAGGGCGCAGCTCAACTTTTCTATTGCACGCTTTTGAGCCTTTGAAAGCAAGTCTGCGTGCCGTCTCTGCATCGGCGGCTTCAATAAGCCAAAATCCGCTGTAGTTTTCTTCAGCGTCAAAAAGAGATTTTCCGGTCGAGATATTGCTGTCTCTCCGTTTATCAATTACATCACCTTTTGATGCCGATGAAAGACCGCCTGCGAAAATCCAGTGACCATTTTCTTTCAATTCATCGTTAAAGGCGTCTATCGCAACTATCTCGTCTTGAGTGCCAGAACCCGATACGTCGTCGATAACAAAAATCATATATTTGTGCGACATCATCAGAGTCCGTTATCTGTTCGAAAGACCGCCACAACCGCGTTTGCGTGTCCGTGACCCATTTTGAATTCATTTTTGAGGTGCGCAACTTGCACCATATGCGCTTGGTCTTTAACTTTCTTCAACTCTTTCATCCAATACTCAATCGGCTTACCGTACTTCTTTTCAATAGACGGAAAGTATGACGCTGGCCCACTCAATTTTTTCTCAGCCACTGGTTCTCCCTTGATTTGGCGAAATTAATTATGCCAAAAACCTGCAATCTCTGCCAGACATAAATAACGAAGACTAGAAATCAGTTTCACCATTTTCTGTGAAGTTCTTTGGTTTTACCGCTAAGCGATACTTGAAATAGTTAAGGCGACGCCGGGAATCGAAAACAAACAGGACAACAACCTTGCCCTCGCTAACCAACCAAACCCTTGTCCAATTGAATGATTGCGCCTATCCGATACTTGCAGACACACCCAAACCACCCCACCAAACCTGCGCAAGTTACCAAATTCGTACCAAATTCAATTACCTAGATCTCAACAGTTCCTTGAATGCACGCGGTAACTTCGCCACCAATCCAAACCTGCTTCGACTCGTCCATTGAAACGTGGACTTCACCTGCATGACCCATTGCAATACCCTGAGAAGCCAAATACGGCGGAACAAAACGACCTGCACCTATTAACCATTGAGCAATTG